>CANLQR010000056.1 GCA_947492135.1 Deltaproteobacteria bacterium
CGTCACTGCGATCGCGCCGGGCGCGGTCCCGGGCGACGTGCTCGCCGAGCCCGAGGCGAACCAGGTGCACCCCGCGAGCCCGAGCCCACCTGCAACCAACCACACCAACGAGGAAGAGCGACGCATGTTCGCCGGCGATGGTCGCACCATCGCAGCCGAGCACGCAGCCTCGCCGGTCTGGTCGAACGCGAGCAACTCGGCGCAATGCGCGATGGAAACCTCGACGGCGGACGAAAACCTCCCGTTGTGCACGACGCCGCCCAATCGTCGCAGCCCATCGTGGGACCCCCCTTGTTGCGCCGCTGGCAAGCCCCTGTTCACCTGCAGCGTTCCCGGGCATAACTGCCAAGGCGGCGCCTATAGGCCCAGGCGCGCTGCAAAGACCCGCTATGCCGCGCATTCGTTCGCTCGTTTCGTCGTCGTCGATCTCGATCTCCACAGCGTCGCGGCTCGGTCCCGCTGCTCTGATTGCGCTGGGCCTTGCTGGCTGCGCCGAGTCGCCGTCCGGCATCGCCCTGACCCCCGACGGCGAAGGTCCGGTGGTGGTGTTCGAGTTCGACCACAAGCCCCTGCCCGAGATCCCGTTCCCGAACGACCTCGCGACCCGCCCCGACCCGAGCTCGCCGACCGGCTTGCGCGTCAACGCGAGCCTCATCGCGCCGACCGAGCTCGAGAGCACCGCGCGCCGCCGCATCGACGAGCTGCCCGGGTTCGGGGTGTACCAGGCCATCACGGTCCGCTTCGATGCGCCGCTCGATCTCGACGCGATCTATGCGCGTCATCGCGATCATCGCCGCCCCGGTGGCGCCGACTATGACTTCAGCAACGACGCGGTGTACCTGATCGATGTCACGCCGTCGTCGCCGACCTTTGGCGAGCCCGTGCCGCTCGACTTCGGCGAGGGCAACTTCCCGATCATGCTGCGCACGCCCAATCAGTACTGGGAGCATGATCCCAAGACCATCACGCGGGCGCTCGCCTTCGAGACTCACGATGAGGATCTCAACGGCAACGGTGTGCTCGATCGCGGCGAAGACCTCGATCTCGACGGCGTGCTCGACCACGCCAACGTCTATGCCGGCGAGGACGGAAACCCCGCGCTCGACCCGATCCGCGACCTGGTCTCGTTCTACGAGTTCGAGACCAATACGTTGATCTTCAAGCCGATCGTGCCGCTACGTGAAGGCACGACCTACGCGGTGGTCCTCACCAACCGGCTGGTCGACACCGACGGCGAGGCGGTGCGCTCCCCCTTCGAGTACGTCAACCACGCGAGCCAGACCGACGATGTCCGCCAGGTTCTGCCGACGCTGGCCGAGTACGATCTCGGCGCCGAGGATGTCGCGTTTGCCTGGACCTACACCACGCAGGTCCCGAGTCTCGACCTCGTCGAGCTACGCGATGGTCTGTACGGCGCCGGGCCACTCGCCTGGCTCGCCGAGGATTTCCCGGTGGCGCTGTCGAGCCTGTATCCGATGGTCGACCGCATCGATGTCGACCCCGAGTCGCCGGCCCCCGAGAATCCCTACATTTTGCCGGGCGAGACCCTCCAGAAGGTCCTGGGGCCCTTCGCCGCGATCGCGTTCGACGACTTCGGCATCAGCGACGTCGACCAGTTGCTGGTCAGTCACGACTTCTACGCGTACCACGTGTCGGGAAAATTCCGGGCACCACGGCTGCTCGATCTCACCAAGACCGGAACCCTCGATGCCCGGGCTTGGCCCAGCGATCTGCACGACGCGGGCCTGAGGGACCGCATCGACAGCCACGAGGTGCAGTTCTGGTGCGCGATTCCCAAGGCCCAGTACAAGCTCGACCCTGCCGCGCCAGCGCCGGTGGTGCTGTATGCCCACGGCTACACCTCGAACAAGCTCGAGCAGCTCGGACTGGCCCTGCACGCAAAGTTCGGCATCGCCGGCTGCAGCATCGACGCGGTGCTCCATGGCGTCGACTTGCCGGCCGAAACCGCCGACACCGCGCAGAACCTGCTCAAGGTCTATGGCATGGGCCCGGCGTTCGCGGCGCTCGCCGAGAACCGCATGCAGGACATGGACGGCGACGGCGATCTCGACGTGGGCGGTGAGTTCTTCACCGGCTACATGTTCCGCACCCGCGACAACCTGCGGCAGTCGCTGCTCGATTGGATGACGCTGGTCCGGCTGATTCGCAGCTTTGGCACGATGGAGATGCTCGATGTCAACGGCGACGGCAAGCCCGAGTCGCTCGGTGACTTCGACGCCGACGGAAATATCGACATCGGCGGCAAAGATGCGGTGTTCTTCGCCAGCGGCACCAGCCTGGGCGGGTTGCTGTCTGCCGACCTTGCGGGGATCGAGCCACAGATCGTCGCCGCAGCGCCGATCTCGGGCGGCGGTGGCTTGGTCGACCTGTCGTCACGCAGCGAACAAGGCGGCGTGGTCGAAGCTCTGGTGCTGCGGATGATGGGTCCGAGCATCGTCGGCGAGCCCACCGGCAACGGCGACGTCCGCATCTATCAACTCATCCCCAATGGCAACGAGGACGTCCGCTACGACATCGCGTACCGCACCGGCATCATGCCCGGCGACACCGTGCGCGTGACCAACCTCGCCACCGGTGACGCCCGTTGTGCGCGGGTCATGCCCGAGGTCGCGCCCCAAGGCTATGAGGACTACGAGGGCTGGGAGCAGGGCAGCAACTGCGCCGTCAACGATGGCGGGGGTTGTCGTACGTGCCCCGCCGGTAGCGAGGGCAGCTACGCGTGCGATCTTGCGGGCACGTTCCGCGTCGGGATCGCTGCCGACAAGAACGATCCGTTGCAGGTCGATGTCTTCGAGGGCGGCGATGTCGCCCGCATCGAGGGCGACGAACGCAACTGTTTCATCGACGAGGACGCGCGCCTCCGCACCAGCGTCGACAAGTTCGACGCCCTGCCCTTCACGTACCGGACCCGCGCGTACGCGCAGCACGAGCCGCTGGTGGCGCTCGAGGACGGCTACGGGTTCCAGCGTGGCACGCCGTTGATGCGGCGATTCCTCGGCATTGCGTCGATGGTGGTCGAGCCCGCCGACCCCGCGATCTATGCCGCCCACTACAACCGCGACCTGCTGACGTTCCGCGAGGGCGACGAGTCGTTCCAGGACCGCCCGACCAACGTCATGGACGTGGTCACCATCGGCGATCCGAACGTGCCGGTGAACACCGGGGTCGCGATCGCGAAATCCGGCGGATTCGTCGAATTGAGCGCCGCCGACAGCCGCTGGGGCAAGACCGTCAACCGCATCATCATCGATGAGGGCGTCCAGACCGGCATTCCGTGGGTCGAGACCCGCGGACCGGCGTGGGGTCCGGTACTGGTCGACATCGACAACCTCAGCGACAGCACCAACGAGATGCCGATGGATCCCACGAACGCCATCGACGGCTTGGTCGCCCCGCGCACCACCCCGCCGCTGCGGCACTCGACCCCGACTCCGGGGACCGACAACGGACTCAGCGGGCTGATCTTCCCGATCGTTTCCGAGTTCAACGGGGTCCACGGCTTCCCGCCACCGGGCTTGTCCGGTCTGCCCTTCGATGTCGGGCAGTACATGGAGCACTTCTTGGGGGCGTACTTCAAGAGTCTCGGGACCGAGGTCCGCTACGAGGCGTGCATGGCCGAGATCGCAGGCTGTGACTGGATCCCCGTGCCGCCGCGCTGCGTCACCGATCCCGACGCCCAAGGATGCTGAGTCAGGTCGACCATCCATGACTGCGAGCACCTACACCCACGAAGAACTCGCGCGCTTTCGCGAGGTGCAGCAGCTCGCGTATCGCTGCGCCCAAGAGGTGGCCGAGGTGCTGGATCCCGGCGTCACCGAAAAGCAGGCCGCCGCGATGCTCGGCGAGTCGCTGCACCGGCACGGCGTCCGCCAGTTCTTTCATCAGCCCTTCGCGTGGTTCGGCGATCGCACTGGCTTCGCCGGGATTCGCCAGCCGCTGCAGTTCTTGCCTTCGGATCGCCAGCTCGAGCTGGGCATGCCGGCCATCCTCGACGTCGCACCGATCGTCGATGGCTACGCGGCCGACATCGGCTACGCCTTCAGCTGTGGCGAGAACGCCGAGCTCGAGAGTCTGCTCGACGCGTTGAGTGGGTTCCGCTCGCTCATCCTCGACGCAGTGAACGCCCGCGAGAGCCTTGCCGAGATCTATCGCGCCGTCGAAGACCTGCTCGCCGACCTCGGCTTGCGCAACTGTCATCGGCACTATCCGTTTGGCGTGCTCGCGCATCGCGTCTATCACCAGCCGCCGGTGCCCCTGGGCCAGACGCCGCTGCTCGGCTTTGGTCTCGCCGCCGGGCTCGGACTGCTGGCCCAGACCGCCGTCAGTCGGTTGCCGGCGAAGCTCTCCCGCTTGGTGCCCAAGCTTCGTCAAGGTACGCCGTTTTGCAACACCGGACCCGGCTCGGACGAGCCACCCGAGCTTGGGCTGTGGGCCTTCGAGCCTCACGTCGCGCGGGGTGACGTCGGTGCCAAGTGGGAAGAACTGCTGGTGATCGAGGAGCGTCGCGCCTACTGGCTCGATGACGACCTCCCGCACGTTCGGCGCTGGCGCGAGCACGACGTGCAGGCTGCGCACGGATGAACGGCGCGTCGCCAGTTCCGCCCGAGCTCCCGCCCGAGCTCCCGCCCGAGCTCATGGTTGCGATCGAGGCCGCCCATGCCGCCGGCGTGGTGCTTCGCGCTGCGTTCGAGAGCGACCTCGAGATCGAGATCAAATCGAGCGAGATCGATCTGGTGACCGCAGCCGACCGCGCCGCAGAGGCGGTCGTCCTCGAGCACTTGCGCGCGAGGTTTCCCGACGATGCGATCATCGCGGAGGAGTCAGGCGCGCACCAGGGTGGGCCGCGCCGGTGGCTGGTCGATCCGCTCGATGGCACCACCAACTTCGCCCACCGATTCCCGCATTTCTCGGTATCGATCGCGTGCTACCACGGCGATCACGGCCTCGTGGGCGTGGTCTACGATCCGCTGCGCGACGAGACCTTCTCGGCCGCCGCAGGTCTGGGCGCCTGGCTGGACTCGCCCCGGCATGACCACGTGCGTCTGGCCGTGTCCTCGCGCGAGCGCCTGGCGACCTGCCTGCTCGCGACCGGCTTTGGCTACGATCGATCTCCGGGTCGCACCAACAACCTGACCGAGTTCAACCGCATGTTGCCGCGTGTGCGGGGCATCCGGCGGCCGGGCTCCGCCGCGCTGGACCTCGCGTACGCCGCGGCTGGTCGAGTCGACGGATATTGGGAGTACCGGCTGTCGCCGTGGGACTGGGCCGCGGGTGCGCTGCTGGTGCGCGAGGCCACAGGCGTCGTGACGACCGTCGACGGCAGCGAATGGACACCTGCGGCCGACGGCATCGCCGTCGCCGGCCCAGCGTTGCATCCTACGCTCCTCGCCGCGCTGCGCGGCGAGTGATGAGAGACCGATGAGCACGCACAGCTACTACGTCACCGCAACCCGCGGACTCGTGGGCATGGTCGAGGCGGAGCTCTACGAGCTCGGTGCCAGGGTGGTCCGGCCAGAGCCTGCGGGCCTGCGCGTGCGCGGGCCGCTGCACTTTGGCTATCGCGTGTGCCTGTGGTCGCGCTGCGCGAGCCGAGTGATCCTCCACCTCCACGACTTCGCCATCGAAGGCACCGACGACCTTTATGCCGCGGCGCTCGAGTTCCCCTGGGAGGAGCACGTCGCACCCGCCGGCACGATCTGCGTGGACGTCACGGCCCAGGGTGAGGTCGTGACGCATAGTCGTTTCGCGGCCCAGCGGATCAAAGATGGTGTCGTCGATCGCATGCGCGAGCGCTTCGGGACCCGGCCGTCGGTGGATCTCGAGAGCCCTGACCTGCGCATCGTCGCCTACGTGCGTGGACGCGGCTGCAGTCTGGGTATCGACCTCTCGGGGACCTCGCTGCATCGTCGTCACTGGCGCACCGAGCAAGGTGGGGCTCCTCTCAAAGAGACGCTGGCCGCGGGCATGCTGCATCGCGGGCAATGGGCGACGCGGGCGGCGCAGGGCGAGCCCTTGCTCGACCCGGTGTGCGGCGCGGGCACGCTGGTGATCGAAGCGGCCTGCATCGCGACCGACCGCGCGCCGGCGTTGCTGCGCGAGCGATTCGGCTTCACGCAGTGGCGAGGCCACGACGCCGACGCGTGGGCCGAGCTGGTCCGCGAGGCGCAGGGCCGTGCCCTCGAAGGAGCTGCGCGCGCGGTGCCACAGATCCTCGGGTTCGATGCCGATCCCGACGCAGTGGTGCGAGCGCGGGCCAACGCGGTGCGGGCCCAAGTCGGCAAGTGGATCCGCTTCCAAACCGCGACGGTGCGGGCGGTCGAGCCACCGCCCGGGCCGGGCTTGCTGGTCGCCAACCCACCCTATGGCGTGCGCATGGGCAGCGAAGCCCAGGTGACGGCGGTGTTCGAGGATCTTGCGACGCTGATGCATGGGCCGTGTGCCGGCTGGCACGCCGAGCTCATCATCGGCGAGAGTGCGCCCATCGAACGGCTGGGGCTCTCGACCCAGGACGCAGCCCACGTCGACAATGGCCCCATCGCCTGTCGATTGTTGGGCGGCACGACGGGTGCACCGCTGACCCACGGACTCGACGGGTCCGCGACGGCGACACCCAGCCTGCAGATCGACGACGAGCCGTTCGCCGCCCGCCTGCGCAAAAATCTGGCCCGCCTGCAGCCGTGGGCCCAGCGTTTCGGCATCGACTGCTACCGGATCTACGACGATGAGATCCCCGGATTCCGCGCGATCGTCGATCGCTACGGCGACCGGCTACATCTTCAAGAGTACCAAGCCCCGCGGTTCGTCGAGCCCGAGAAGCCGGCGGCGAGGCTCACTGCGATGATCGAGGCCGCCGCGCGCGAGCTCGACGTCGATCGCTCCCTGATCCACGTCAAGCGCCGACGACCGCAGACCCGTGGCACGCAGTACGGTCACTTCGACGCGCGCGGCGAGGAGATCGCGGTGCGCGAGGGCAACGCGACCTTTTTGGTGAACCTCACCGACTACCTGGACACCGGGCTCTTCATCGATCACCGGGCGCTGCGGCGACTCTTGGGTACGATGGTCAGCGAACGCGGCGGCAAGGCGGCCCCGCGGGTACTCAACCTGTTCAGCTACACCGGTGCGTTCTCGGTGATCGCCGCGCTGGCCGGAGCTCAGACCACGTCGGTCGATCTGTCGAACACCTATCTCGCCTGGACCGAGCGCAACTTCGCGGCCAATGGGATCGATGTGCGCCGCCACGCCTTCGTGAAGGCCGACTGCACGCGATGGCTCGCCGAGACCGCGCAGCACTGGGATCTGATCGTCTGCGACCCGCCGAGCTACTCGGCGTCCAAGGCGATGGACACGACGTTCGAGATCCGTCGCGACCACGTCGCGCTGGTGCGCCAGTGCCTGGCGCGGCTGGCCCCCGGTGCCACCCTGCTGTTCTCGACCAACAAGCGCGGTTTCGTGCTGGACACCGCGGCGCTTCCCGAGCTGCGGGACATCACCACCACGACCTTGGACCCCGACGTTCGCCGGAGCCCGCCACCGCATCTGTGCTGGCGCGCGGACGCACCGTAAAGCGTCGCACTCGATCCGTAGGTACGACCGGCGCGTACACGGAGCGTATGACCGGGCACGCCGTCAGCAATCTCGGACCGCGCCAGCAACTCCTGCGGTGGGTCCAGGCCCTCGCCGCCGCCGCCACGGCGTTCGCCCTGCTGGGCGTAGGCGTCGAGCCTGGCGCCTGGCTGCGCGCGGTGGCGGTGGTGCTCGTGACCCTCGCGGCGTTCTGCGGCCTCCAAGCCGGACATCGAACCTGCGCGATCCTTGCCTTCGCGGGGCAACAGAACCTCGACGCAGGCCGCCGGCCGGTACTCGACCGATCTGTGCGTGTGACCCTGCGGAGCCGGGCGTGGAACATCGTGTGGCAAGCGTTGGGCGTGGGCGCTGCGGCCACGGCATGCGCAGTGCTGGTGTGACCGTCTGCAGGTTTTTGGCGGCATTCGATCGGCCACGCATGCATCCGATTGGCCTAGTGCTCGGACTAGCACGCGTGCATGAGCCAAGCACCGACGCCACGACTCGCCCGCGGTTTTCTGCTCGCGTTCGGAGCCGCACTCGCGGGCTGTGATACGCCGGACTACCAGACCGAGAACGGCCAGCTCGGGCTTCGCGTCGACGGGCTCCACGGCCAGGTCCTGGAGCGGCCCGCGACGCAGCTCGAGGCCGTGACCGGATCGAACGTCTGCGTCGAGTTCCACGGATGGTTCGAGCCCGACGGCGCCACGTATCACATCCGCAACGGAGAGGACGACGACAGCTGGCTGCGCGACTGTTTTGATCTTCGCGCCGCGGCCGGCTCAGGTCTCGACGACACCGGGTGCCTGGCGCTCGAAGGCCCCGGGTCGACGGCGATGGAGTTGCTCCCCAAGCCCTGCGAACTCGACGCTTCGTTCACGTCGGATCGACTGCCGGTGACCTCGCACGCACTCGAGGACCTCGCGCTGGCCTTCGATGATCCTGCCGTGCGGGTGATCTACGACGACCTCCACCCTGGGCCTGCAGGCACGTTTGGGCCGCGCCCCGAGCCGGTGTCCGGAACCCCGCTACCGGTCCTCGCGGGCGGCACGTTCGTGGTGTTCCCACAGCCCGTGGTCCTCGCCGACCCTACACGCACGGTCGGATTCTCCGATGGCGTCGCCGTGGCCGTCGGTGACGACCCGCCGGCCTCGTTCAGCGCGAAGGACGACGGTTCGGCGGCCTTCGAGATCGCGGCCGATCAGCGATTCACCGTGGGCCTCGAGCTACCCGCAGGCATGCTGGTCGGCGGTGAGCTTGTCGGGGTCGATGGCAGCGCTGCCGTCACCCTGGAGCTCGTCGTCGGCTATACGCGATGCGCGGCGTGTGACGATGGCTACGGCGTCCCCAGCTACGCCTTGGCGATCGCTCGGGACGACGCCGACGCGCGGTTGTTCGGCCCGCAGGTGACGTGGACGTTCGAAGACGCCACCGCTGGGCTCGCGACCGACACGCCGCTGCTCGCCGATGCGGTCGGGTTCTCGGAGCCGTGCGCCGAGGGCGACGTCGGCGTGCGCAAGACCGGCACGCTGCGCGCGAGTTACCGCGAGCTCACGGCCACGGCGTCGATCGACTTCGTGTGCCCCGAAGCCGGCACCCAGGACGCATGGGCGGTCGAGGTCATCGACGACGCCGCGGAGCTCGGCGTCGGCTGTGCGTGCAGTGCGAACGGCTCGCGGATCCCCGTGGGGGCGACGCTCGCGGTCCTGCTGCTCGGGTTGCTGTCGCGCCGCCGCCGGGCACCGCGGCCGGTCGATCCCCGCCTAGCCGCCGCATAGTAAGGCGGAGCGCAACTTTGGCGCGACGGAAGCTGGCCGAAGTGGTTTCCCGTACAGCGGGTGTTGGAGCGCATGTAGATTTCCGGTTGAGCGGGGTGCCCAGGGAGGGTCGGTGAGCCATGTGGCCGGGCGCCGAGCGAGCCAGTCCAGAGCGTGCGTGCGAGGGCGCCGCCCAGGGTGAGGGTTCAGGTGTTGAAGAAGGAAAGTTGGCCGGCGAGCGGCGGGCGTGGTGGCGGCCTAGCGCCGTGGAGTAGGCCGCCAGTGCGCCACACCCGAATTCGACCTCTCGTGATCGTCGGACTCGCCTACTGCACTACCCTGGACAAGCACGCCATGACCCGACGCTCCCACCGTCATCGACTCTCCAACGTCTTGTCGATCGTCCTGGGCCTGGTCACCACCGGATGCTGCATCAACGCTCCAACCGTGGAGAACGAGGAGGTCTACGACGGTATCGTCGCCGACGACGTGCTCGTCGAGATCCGCGCTGGCAACCCTACCGACGACGAGCGCTGCGACGCGGCCTGCACCGAGATCGTCGAGCGCCAGGAGGGAGTTGTCGACGAGGTGCTCTCGTGCAGCGCGATGGTCGAGGACAGCGACCTGCCGTGGGATCCGAGCCACACCCAGGTCGAGATCACGTGCATTGTGCAGTACACGGCGCAGGGCTTCTGCACCGGGCGGCGTCCCCAGGGGCACCGTGAGCTCCTCGCCGAGGTGGACGGCGTGGGCCCGTGGTTCGCCATGCACGCGCACCTCGAACGCGCGTCGGTGGCCGCGTTCGCCGAGCTCGCGACGTGGCTGGAGGGCCGCGGCGCGCCGTCGGATCTGGTCGAGCGCTGCCGCGCCGCCGCCAGCGACGAGATCGTGCACGCCGATCTCATGGCCGCGTTCGCCCGGCGCGGTGGCGCCGAGGTGCCCATGTGCGAGGCCGAGACCGCGCCCGACGACGTGCTGACAGTCGCGATCCACAACGCAGTCGAGGGCTGCGTGCACGAGAGCTTCGCGGCGATCGTCGCAGCCCACCAGGCACGCCACGCCGCGGTCGAGCTCGGGCGCGATGCGTTTGCGCAGATCGCCGGCGACGAGCTGCGTCACGGCGAGCTTGCGTGGGAGCTGCATGCGTGGCTGCTCGATCAGCTCGACGCGGACGGGCGCGCCCTCGTCGAGCGCGCCCAGGCCGAGGCGCTTATGCGCCTGCCCGAACGCGCGGCCGCGAACGCCCACGCGACGCCAGCGGGCCTGGGGTGGCCGGCGCCGGCGCGAGCGTCGGAGATGGCGCGACGGTTCGCGACTCTGATGGCCGCGTGACGGGCTGGCCCTACGTGGTGAAGGACGGGCGCGGTCCGCCGCCGAGCAAGGCGGAGATCGCAGCGATGACCGCGGCGAGAGCCGCACTGCGGGTTGGGTCGTCCGCGGCGCTAGAGCTGCGCGCCCCAGCGCGAGCGTGGACTTCGATGGGCCGAGTTGATGCGCCGAGTTGATGCGCCGAGTTGATGCGCCGAGTTTTCTCGATCGACGTTTTGCTCTGCGGCAAGTGCGGCGGTCGGATGAGGCGGCTCGCGGAGATCACCGACAAGCGCGTGGCGAGCAAAATGCTCGAGCACGTCGGCTTTCCGAGCGATGCGCCCGAGCCGTGGCCGGCCCGTGGGCCACCGGAGTCGGGCAGCTCGTCCCGGTGCTTCGACGACGAACCGCAGGCGGACGACGACACCCCAGCAACGCACGTCCAGTAGACCGCGCGGAGCACCGCGACGGGAGCGTGCGTCTCGAGATCGAGTCCCGCGCTCGGGCGAACCTCCAGGGGATGCAGCGCGTGTTCCGGCGACCACAGATCGCCGGTCACGAGGCCTCCGAGGCCACCTGGGCCGGCACCGCTCGCCCCCGCGCGAACGCCGAGTACAGACCTTGAACCGAGTACGGACCCCCTTTGTGCGGCCTATCCGCTCCGCAGAGCTGCCCGTCTTTCCGGCTCGTCGATCTCGCGACCGACAGCCCGCGCGAGATCGCATCCACGACCCAGATCGGTGTCGGCATGATGTGGGGCATCGACGTCGGCGTGCGCAAGACCGGCACGTTGCGCGCGAGTTACCGCGAGCTCACGGCCACGGCGTCGATCGACTTCGTGTGCCCCGAAGCCGGCACCGAGGACGGCTGGGCGGTCGAGGTCATCGACGACGCCGCTGACCTCGGAGTCGGCTGCGCGTGCAGTGCGAACGGCTCGCGGATCCCCGTGGGGGCGACGCTCGCGGGCCTGCTGCTCGGGTTGCTATCGCGCCGCCGCCGCAAAGCCACGCAATCCGCCGCCGTGGGAGGAAAAAAACCGGCGTGAGCTTTTCGCTGGCCGTGGTGCGATGATGCGGTGTCGTGGATTCGCAGCCGGACGACAGCGCTTCAGACCACACCCGCGCCGAGGACAACCGGTCGGGTGTCGAGTCGCAAGACGACTCCCGCGTCGGCTTGGGGTCGGTGATCGCGGGCCGCTACGTGCTCGGCGATCGCCTCGGCGAAGGTGGCATGGCCCGAGTCTTCCTCGCCTACGACGTCCGACTGCACCGCTCGGTCGCCGTCAAGGTGCTCCGCTCGACGAACGATCCGGCCGGCGAGGCCCGGATCCTCCGTGAAGCTCAGGCGATGGCTCAGCTGAGCCACCCGAACGTACTGCCGGTGTTCGACGGCGGCAAAGCCGGTGCCCATGCGTTCATCGCCATGGAGTTCGCAACCGGCGGAACCATGCGCGACTGGATCCGGGCCACGCCGCGCAGCGTCGCGAGTGTGTGCAAGGTCTTCGCGGCGGCAGCCCGGGGCCTGCACGCCGCTCATGTGCTCGGCTTGGTGCACCGCGACTTCAAGCCCTCGAACGTCATGATCGACGGGTCTGATCGGGTCCGTGTCATGGACTTCGGACTCGTGCGCAGCGAATCGACGCCGAGCAGCGGACGGTCGCTGACGATGGGCGGCGTGACGATGTCGGTCAGTGGTCTGGAACAGTTGACCACGACCGGAACGGTGATGGGCACGCCCGGCTACATGGCGCCCGAGCAGCATGGCAGCGAGTCTGTGGACGCCCGCGCCGATCAGTACGGCTTTTGTGTCGCGCTGTACGAGGCCGTGTGTGGGGAGTTGCCCTTCCGAGCGGACACGCTCGGAGACCTCGTCACGGCGAAGCTCGCGGGGATCCGCACCCTGCCGCCCTCGTCGAAGCTGCCCAAAGAGCTGCGTGCTTTGGTGCTCACTGGACTCTCGGTCGATCCAGCCGCGCGGCATCCGTCGATGGAAGCCATCGCAGTACGCCTCGACAAAATGGCGCGGCCGCGGCGCGCCGTATGGCTCGCCGCTGCCGGAGTCACGGCGGTTGCCGTGGTCGGTGCTGCGGCACCCGGCTTTGCTGCCGACCGCGAGGCGCCGTGCCACGGCGGTGCCGATCGTCTCGGCGGGGTCTGGGGCGACGCGCGCCGCAGCGAGCTCGTGCAGGCCGTGGCGGCGAGCGGCGCGACGTTTGCGACCGCCACCGGTGAGGCGTTGGTCGCCCACTTCGATGCCTGGCGCGTCCAGTGGCTCGCGGGCTACACCGACGCCTGCGAAGCCACGCACGTGCGCAAGGATCAGTCCGAGGCCCTGCTCGACCGACGCATGGCGTGCCTCGACCAGCGCCGCGACGAAGCCGACGCAACGATCACGGTCCTGGGCGATCGCCCCGACGCCGGCACGCTCGCGCGAGCCGTGGACGCCGTGGCCTTGCTGTCTGGACCCGCCGACTGCGCCGACACGGCGAGGCTCGATCGAGCTGTGACCGCGCCTTCGGGCGAGCTGGCCGCGCGCATCTCCGCGGTGCGGGGCCTGCTCGCTCGCGCACGCGCGATCGATCTCACCGGTCGCTACGCCGAGGGTCAAGTCGTCGCCGAGAAAGCCGTACTCGAGGCCAAAGCCATCGCCTACGCCCCGCTGCTGGCCGACGCCCTCGTCATGCGCGCACGGCTGCGACGCGACGCTGGCGAGCGCCTCGAAGCCAAGCACGACCTCGAAGCCGCCTACGAGCTGGCCATCGGCGTCGAGCACGACGAGGGCGCGCGAGCGATCGCCATCGACCTGATCGAGCTCAACGCCGACTACCTCGAGTCCGGCGAGCGCGCTCGCGAATGGGCGATCGAGGGCCGGGCATGGAGCACGCGGACGCACGCGCCAGCGACCGAACGCGCGCGGCTGTTGCTCGCGACCGCCGCGGCCGAACGCCACGCGGGGGCCTACCTCGCCGCCCAGGCGGTCGCCCGCGAGACGATCGTCATGGTCGACCGTGAGCTCGGCGCCGAGCACCCGTTCGCCGACAAGGCGCGCAACATCTTGGGCATCGCGCTGGCCGAACAAGGCCAAGGTGCCGAGGCGCGGCTCGCGTTCACGCAGGCTCGGGGGCTACGGATCGCACGCCTGGGTCCCGCCCATCCCCACGTCGCTCAGGTCGACAACAACATCGCGTCGACCTACATCGACGAGCGCGACTTCACCTCGGGCAAGGTTTGGGCCGAGCGTGCAGTCGCGGGTGCGACCACGGCGCTGGGCGAAGAGCATCCCGAGGTGGCCGGCTACATCGTCAACCTCGCGCTCGCGAACGAGGGACTCGGCGACGATCGCGAGGCCGTGGCCCAGCTGCGGCGCGCGCTCGCGATCCAGCAGGCTACGCTGGGCTCTGAGCATGCCGCGGTCGGTCGGACGCTGCTCAACCTCGGCGGGATCGTCGTGCGTGTCGACGGCCCTGACGCCGCGGTCGGTTTCTTGGAGCAGGCTCGCAACGTGTTCGCACGCGCGCTGGGGCCTGACCACCCGCATGTGGGCCTCGCAGAGGGCTCGCTCGGCGCCGCACTTCACGACGCGGGTCGCCTCGATGAAGCCCTCGGCCACCTCGATGAAGCCTTGCGGATCGGCGAGCAGGCCCAGCCGCGCGGCGCCGCCGAGCTCGTCGCGATGCGAATGAGCCGCCTGGGGCTGACCTGGGAGAGTGGGCGCAAGGCCGATGCCGCCGTGCAACTCGGCGCGTTGCTCACGATCCTCGCCGATCCCGAGACCGACACGCTCGCCCACGCCAGGCCGCGTTTCGAGCTCGCGAAGCTGGTATGGGCCTATTTCCCCGAGCGGCGATCCGACGCCGCGGCGCTCGCTCGCGCGGCGCAGGCGGCCTACGATCGGCAGCCATCGACCGGCGATCCTCATGAAGCCGAGCTGCGGGCGTGGCTCGCGGCCCAGGGGTGATGCCAAGGCGCGTTTTTGGGCTATCGTCCGCCCGGCATGATTCGCCTGGCATTTGTGATCGGCATGATCTTCGGCGTCGCGTGTTCGAACACGAACCTCTGCACGAACCGCGGGGGCGTCTGGTATGACTCGGTCCTCGATCCTCGACTCGCCGGCTCGTGCGTCATGCCGGCGGTCGACGTCGGCCAGCCTTGTACCGAGGCAGCTCACTGCCAAGCCGGCTACTGCGCCTGCTCGGACCCCGCGGCGAAGGATCTCGCGCATATGACCGGACAGTGCCCGGAGTTTCCCGCGCGTAAGGTCGACGGCTGGCTGTGCTCGGTGAGCAACGGGATCAAGCACCAGCGCGGGCTGCAGGTCGAATGACGACGCGGATCCTGCTGCTGACTCCGCCGATGACGCAGCTCAACACGCCGTACCCGGCGACGGCCTACCTCAAGGGATTTCTTCGCCAGCACGAAGAAGCCCTGTCGATCTCGGTGTCGCAAGCCGACCCCGCGCTCGAGCTGTTCACGCGACTGTTCAGCCGCCGCGGCCTGCACCAGGTCATCGAGCGGCTCGCGTCCGGACCGGCGACTTCTGGCTCCGTGCGCCACTTCATGAGCCACGCCAAGGAGTACGGCGCGACCGTCGACGCCGTCGTGCGGTTCTTGCAGGGCGGCGACCCAAGTCTCGCCCTGCGGATCGTCGGCCGCGCGTTCTTGCCCGAGGGACCTCGTTTCGCCGCCCTCGCAGCGAACGAGCACGGCGGCGGCGACGACGACGATGTGCTGGGCTGGGCGTTCGGAGCCATGGGTCTGGCCGACCGCGCGAAGCATCTCGCGAGTCTCTACATCGACGATATTGCCGACGCGATCCGTGATGGGGTCGCGCCCCACTTCGAGCTGTCGCGCTACGGCGAGCGGCTGGCGTCCTCGGCAGCGACGTTCGACGCCCTGCACCACGCGCTCGAGGGCCCGCAGACGCTCGTCGACACCATGCTCGACGACATCTCCCGCGCGATGGTGGTCGAATATCGACCCGACATCGTCGGTCTGACGCTGCCGTTTCCCGGCAATGTGTACGGTGGTTTTCGCATGGCCCGAGCGATCCGAGCGGTGTCCCCCGCGACGCGCATCGTGATCGGCGGCGGCTACGTCAACACCGAGTTGCGCGAACTGTCGGATCCGCGCGTGTTCGACTACGTCGATTTCATCACCTTCGACGACGGCGAACGCCCGCTGCTCGCCCTCGTCGATCACCTGCGTGATCCAGCGGCCCCCCTGTTGCGGACCATGGTCCGCGACGGCGACAAGGTCGTGCTGCGCACGGATCCGTCGCTACACGACGTGCCGCTGCGCGATGCGGGCACACCGGACTACGAGGGGTTGCCGCTCGATCGCTATCTATCGCTGCTCGAGATGCTCAACCCGATGCACCGGATGTGGTCCGACGGGCGGTGGAACAAGCTCACCATCGCCCATGGCTGCTACTGGAAAAAGTGCAGCTTCTGCGACGTGACGCTCGACTACATCGCGCGTTACGACCCGGCGTCGGCCGACGTTCTGGTCGATCGCATCGAGGCCATCATCGCCCAGACCGGACACACCGGCTTTCACTTCGTGGATGAGGCCGCGCCACCTGCCGGTCTGCGCGCTCTGGCGACCCGCCTGCTGGAGCGCGACGTGGTGATCACGTGGTGGGGCAACATCCGCTTCGAGAAGACCTTCACGCCGGAGCTTGCGGCCCTGCTCGCGCGGTCGGGCTGCGTCGCCATCAGCGGTGGGCTCGAGGTCGCGTCGGACCGGCTGCTGTCACGCATGAACAAGGGCGTGACGGTCGCGCAGGTCGCCCGCGTGGCCCATGCGTTCACCGAGGCCGGTGTGATGGTGCACGCCTACCTGATGTACGGCTTCCCCACCGAGACCACGCAAGAGACCATCGACGCGCTGGAGCGAGTACGGCAGCTGTTTGCCGCGGGGTGCTTGCAGTCGGCGTTCTGGCATCGCTTCGCCGCCACCGTGCACAGCCCGATCGGCCTGGCACCCGAGAGTTTTGGCATTCGGTTGCGGCCCAAGCCGCACACGTTTGCGCGCAACGAGGTGCCGTTCGACGACCCCACCGGGACCGATCACGATGGACTCGGCGAGGGCCTGCGCAAGGCGATCTACAACTACATGCACGGGCTTGGGCTCGACCGCGACGTCCGCAGCTGGTTTGGCGCTGGGACCCGCAAGGGGAAGCGCCGCGAGTTCGGCGTGCCCGCAAGCACCGTGCCTCGCGATCTGGTCGCCAGGGCGCTGATGGCTGCCGACTAGCCGTGGTCGTGGACGTGGTCGTGGTCGTGGTCGTGGACGTGGACGTGGTCGTGGTCGTGGACGTCCCGCTTACCGGCACATCTTGGTCAGCATCTCGACGATTCGAACCACCAGCACGCGAGCCTCCTCGAGGGACGCAGCGTCGCCGCCCCCTACGGCGGCGAACGCATCGAGGATCGCACCGCACTCCATCGCGGACCCTCGGGCCATGCCGTAGAAGCGTGCCGCATCTGTGGCACTGGGCCGGCCCGCGCCTTCTGCGATGTTGAGCGGGACCGAGAGCGACACGCGTCGAATCTGATCGGCCAACGAGGCATAGCCCTTCGGGGTGTCTTGGCTGAGGCGGGCGCAGTGGGCGAGCAAGCGCGTCGCACATTGGTAGACGTCGAGACGTTGGTATCCGAGCATGGCTGGGTCCGATCTTGGGTCGACCGTCGCGTCGCGGTGTTGCGCGCGACCACGACCACGACCACGACCACGACCACGTCCACGTCCACGTCCACGTCCACGACCACGACCACGTCCACGTTCCGAACCGGGTCACGAGCCGGCGCGACTCCTTCAGGCAACTGGCGACCGCTAGGCGATCATGATGGCCAGTCGTGGGCCTACGCCAAGGTCACCCTCGCTCCGGGTGCCCACGTGCTCATTGCCGATCAGAACGTCGGGATCGATGTCTACGGCTACGACAAGAACGTCAGCTATGCCTATGCCGGGGGAAGCGCGGTGGATCGCATCAGCGAGGCCCCGCCGATCCCCTGAGGCACCCCAGATGTGCTGGCGGCTGTCATCGGCGCCACCGCGGTGCTACCTTGCGCAGCGATGAAATACGAGCGCGGACACGAGAGCCAGTTCGTCGAGGATCGCCGGGGCGCAAGACCGAGCAAGGGCAAGATCGCAGGACTGGGCATCGCCGGGACCATCGTCGCGCTGCTGGTGTCACGATTTCTCGGCGTCGACGTGTCGCAGTTCATCGGCGGCGGATCCGGTGCGGGCGAGGCCGCGCCGATTCCGGCCGACCAGGATCCCGATCGTGAGCTGAAGTCCTTCGTGTCGTTCGTCTTCGACGACGCCCAGTCGACGTGGACCAAGATCCTGCCCGCCACCGGAACGTCCTATCGCATGGCGACGATGGTGCTGTTCACCGAGGCGGTGAACACCAAGTGCGGGGCCGCCGACAGCGGGGTCGGGCCGTTCTACTGCGGCGGCGACGAGAAGGTGTACATCGACCTCTCGTTCTACCGCGTGCTCGATCAGAAGCTCGGCGCCGCCGGAGACTTCGCGCAGGCGTACGTCATTGCCCACGAGGTCGGGCACCACGTGCAGCGCATCATGGGCGAGTTCGACCGGGCCGAGGCCGCGGCCGGTGGCAACGAGGCGCGCAAGCAGGACCTCTCGATCCGTCAGGAGCTGCAGGCCGACTGTTTCGCCGGCATCTGGGCCTTCCACACCGCCAAGAAGGACCTCCTCGAGACCGGCGACATCGAGGAAGGGCTTGGTGCCGCCTCGGCAGTCGGGGATGACACCTTGCAGAGACGTGCGACCGGCCAAGTGCAACCCGAGACGTGGACCCACGGCTCCTCGGCGCAGCGGATGAAGTGGTTCCGGATCGGCTTCGATCGCGGCGACTTCGCCGCCTGCGACACGCTCGCGGTGGCGACGCCGTGAGCTGCCGACGTGGGCTACGCAGACGCGTCACGTAACCGGTGGCAGTCGTGGAGTATACCTCGGTCATGCGACTGTGGACCTGTCCCCTGCTGTTGTTGATGGCCGCCGCGGTGGGTTGCAAGGAGACCCCAGACGACGAGGGCTTCCGCGAGCAGCTCGAGGCCGTTGACTACCGCAACTTCGCACGCGCACCAGGCTACGAGAGCCCGCGGGCGGCCTCGACCGCGCCCCACGGCGACTTCGTCGACATCTACATGAACGACGTCGTGGTCGACGCCCTCGCAAACGGCCCGCTCGACGCCCCACTCGACGCCTGGCCCGACGGATCGCTGATCGTCAAAGACGGCTGGGGCTCCGCCGACGGCGATGACTGGGAGTTTCTCGCGGCGATGGAAAAGCGCGACCAGCAGTGGTTCTGGGCCGAGTATCGTGGGGGCGACGAAGTGATCTTCGCGGCCCTCGAGGATCCCACCTGCACCGGGTGCCACGACGCCGGCTCCGATGGTGTGCTGGCCTTCACGCTGCCCTGAGCGTGGGGTCGCGGCATCGGCAAGACGAGCGCGGCGACTCACTACTCCAGACCCAGGATCTGGCGCGGGTTCGCGACGTCGTGCCGAAGCTCCAGCGTGTCGCTACGCGCGTCGAGGGTGAGCATTTCGAGGCTCATCCTCGCCAGCGGGATGGACTCACCGCGCGACTCGCCGAAGTGACGCCACACCCACACGTCCGCGCCCAAGGCCGCGTGCGACGAGACAGTCAGGTGCTTGGCCGCGACGGCACCGCGGATCTCGCCGGTCGTGCCGTCGAGCGTGATCACGTGGGTGGGCTCCCCGACCTCGCGGGTGATCTGGACCACCACCGTGTCGTCATGAACGAACGCGCGGTAGGTGTTGTGCCCGCGGCGAGGACCCTCGGTGAGCGTACCGCTGCGCAGATCGAGCAAGGCCGACACGTAGTCGCCCAAGGGTGGCTCCAAGCGGCGTCCCGGGTCGGCCACACTGCTGTAGATCAGCACCGTGGGGATGATCGGCGGCATTGCCCCATACCACGGGGTGCTCAGCATCTCGTCGTCGACGCCGATCATCCCGGCGTCGGTGGCCGAGTAGCGCTGGCCGTAGTCGAGTGCCCACGCGATCTTGGCGCGCGGCGCAAAGGCGCCCGGATCGATGTCGAACGCGACGGCGTCCTGGAGGCTGCCGAAGACCAGTCGCAGTGCACCGGCAGTTCCTGCGAGCCAGCCACAGGCTTTCGGAGGATCGCTCAGCGCGGCGAAGGCGGGCTCGGGCGACTCGGTGCCGATCTCCGCGACGGCGCCGCTGTCGAGGTCCACGCGCAGGAGTCGGTCGTCTTGATCGGCGCCGTACCACGCGCCCGCGGTGAGACAACCGAAGCCGACGGCGCGTGCGGGCAACGTGGTCACGCGGCCGGAGGTCAGCTCGACGACCCCGCGAGGGTCACCCCCGACTTCGAGCCAGCGGCGATCGTCCGACAGGTTCAACGGCAGCGCGCGGACCGGCGCTGGCCCGCGGTAGATCGGCTCGCCGCCCTCCCACGCGAACACGGTGATGCCACTGTCGTCGGACATCAGCAACCGCGTCGGCGTGCCGATGAGGTTGGGGGTGTACACGGAGGTCCACGGCTGCAGTGGCGCCTGCCACCGCGGTTCGCCGTTCTCGAGATCGTGGACATGCACAGTGCCTCCGTCGGCGGAGACGGACGCAACCGCGAACACTCCGGGCCCCAGAATCGCGAACGCGTCGCCGTCGATCGGCGGTGAGATCTGCCGCTCCCACCGCGGGGCGGCTGTGCCCCGATCGAGGCGTGCCGCGGTCCAGGTGCCTGCGTGCCAGTTCTGCGCGGCGTTCTTCGGCGGGGCGTCTTTCTCTGCGGCTGCCGGAGTGTAGTAGGTGACCAAGATCGAGCCGTCGTCGATCGCGGCAACGGCGGCGAGCGAGCGCGGTTCTTTCTCGCGGCAGCCGACCATCACGCCGAGGAATCCCCAGCCAAGCACCCCAGCCACGGTCGCGACCAGCGCTGGGCCCGTGCGGTCGCAGCGGTTGGTCACGGGATCACAAGCGAGTGGCACGCGGGCGCCGAGGTTGTGCACGGTCGCGATCGTCTACTAGCGGATGCGCCGAAGCAACTGGACGCCCGAGCCGCGTAGACCTCGTTCACCGCGCCCGCGGGCGCTCGCTCGCGTGGGCACGCTTTTAGGCGAGGCTCGCCCGGGCGTACTCGTCGAGGACCTCGATCATGGCGTCGATCTGCAGCTTCACCGCGGGATCCTGTACGAAGGGCTCCACGCGTCGCAGAGCATCGTGCCAGCCGCCGATCTGCATGCCGAGGGTCCAGGGCTGGCCCGGGAGCGTGGCCCAGGGTCCGCGTGGACACGGGCGACCGACACCGGTGACCCGCTCTACCAGGTCACTGTGGCGGTTGATGAGCTCCATCGAGGGCTCCTCGACCTGGGCGGCCAGCACTGGGATCTCATGGATCAGCGCAGCCGTCACGCCGATCGGGTCATCCGCGGCCAGCAGGATGTCGCGGCTCACCATCAGCCCCTGCGCTCGGCCGTGGAGGTGGTCCCCGAGGGCGGGCTCCGGCAGATCGACGCCCAGGACTTCGAGCACCGCCACATGAGCAGCGAGCCCTTGCTGAAGGTAGCGCCAGTCCCTCTGTACGAGCGGGTCGAGGCGCTCGGGGGCGACGCCCGCGACCACCGCGTGTAGGGCGAAGGGGAGCTGCATGGCACTGCGGGTGTAGGGATCGTTCACCGACAGGATGCGCAGGGACTCGGCCGCCAGCAGCTGCTCCTCCGGGCTCAGCTTCTGCACGTCCCCCGAGATCATCGCGATGGACGAGGCCGTCCCGCGGACGTCCATGCGGCTGAGCTCGTCGGCGGTGAGGCCGTCGGGCGTCGGACTCGGCAGGGAGGCGATGGACGCGGCGGGGGCTCCATTGACGGGTTCATCCACGGTGCATCCGGTGAGGAGCACGAGCGCTACGATCGATCGAGTCATGACGGAGATCCTGGCGGAGGGTCGGGTCGAGTGAGAGCAGGAGCGCGCGCGCGTGCGGCTGTCGCCGCGCGGGGTTGGGCATGCGTTTCCGACGGGTATATGTCTCGTCGTGGGCTCGTGATTGCACAAGCGCGGCACGCTGTCAGGGAGGCTCGAGATGAGGTGTGTCGCCAGTTCGGGCGGTTTTCTTGTCGTCGCTGGCGTGCCCAGGCGCAGAGCCTCCGCGTCGAACGGAGGGCAGCAAATCCTTGGCGATGCGGCGCAGGCGATCCGCCGTGCTGCCATGCGCACCACCGAGCATCGCCACAGCACCCTCGATCAGCTCGCCGGCCGCGGCATCGTTGCCCTGCGCGAGCCCTGCGCGACCGAGCATCATCTGCGTGTAGGCCAACTCGAGCGTGCTGCTCGGGGTCCGTCCGCGGATCTCCTGCGCGCGTTCGAGCAGCGGCCGCGCCTCGTCGGCACGATCGAGCTCGAGCAGCGCGTCACCCATCTCGGTCAGGGTGTTGGCCACGCCCGGATCTCCGGGCTCGAGCACCTGCTCGCGGATCGCGAGCGCCTCGCGGAACCCGTCCAGCGCAGTCGCGGCCTCGCCGCGCTGCAGGTGGACCCCCGCGATGTTGTGCAGCGTCGTGCCGGTCTCGCGATGGATGCGGGGCAGGGACTTGCGCTGGAGTTCGGCGACCCGCTGCAGGGCCGCGAGCGCCTCGTCGAACTTGCCTTGATCGCGCATCACCTCTGACAGGTTGCCCAGCGAGTAGAACAGCTCCGGGTGGTCGGGCCCGAGCGCGGCCTCCATGATGGCGTAGGCCCGCTGCCAGTGGACCTCGGCAGCCGCGAGCTCGCCGGCTTGGAAGTGCCGCACGCCGATGGAGTTCTCGATCGCGCCGATGACGGGGTGACCCGGGCCATGGGTCTCGACCGCGAGCGCGAGCGCCTGCTCGAGGGCGTCGCCCGCTTCGTCGTAGCGAGCGAGCGAGACCAGCGTGTTGCCGATCTGGAGCAGCGTGTTGGCGAGG
Organism: Deltaproteobacteria bacterium; assembly: GCA_947492135.1. GTDB lineage: Bacteria > Myxococcota_A > Polyangia > Nannocystales > Nannocystaceae > Xiheibacterium. The sequence goes on from CANLQR010000056.1 coordinate 22,614, forward strand.
ATCGGCTCGCCGGGCTGGTCGACCATGCGCACCTCGAGGCTCTCGCGCGCGGCCACCAGCGCCTCCTCGTGATGTCCCGCGATGCTCGCAACAGCGGCTTGCGCGGCGCGGAGGTTGCCGAGCTGTCGCGCAGGGCGACCGAGGCGGACCAACATGGCGTCGGCGTAGCGCGCCCAGACCTGCGCGTCCTCGTAGCGACCCAGATCGACGCCGGTGTGCCACGTCAGCGCGATCCAAACGTCGAGCATCGCGGTCTCGTAGCCCGATTGCACGGCCCACACCGCCGCGGCATCGAGATGCTCGACCGCCTTGGCGCCGCCACCCTGCTCGGCGAGCCCAACGCCGAACATCAGCTCGGCCTCGGCCAACAGCGCGGCGTCGCCGATTCGCGTGGCCTCGGCCAGCACGCCGGTGGCTACGTCGAGCGCGTCGCCGCGCCGTCCTGCGATCTGCAGCGCGTGGATGCGGCCCAACTGGTCCCGCAGCGCCACGATGGCCACGCGCGCATCGGGGTCCGCGGGCAACGGCACGTCCCCGAAGCCCAGCGCCGCGTCGAAGCAGGCATCGAGCGACCGCAACCCTGCGAGCGACTCGCCCGCGCGCTCGACCAGCGTCGCGTCGGCCTCGACGAGGACGTCGACCAGCGCACCGAGGTCACGTCGACGGCGCTCGACGCAGCGCAGCTGCGGCGTCTCACCGTGGGCAGCCTCCGGGGGCGCCGAGACACACGCGTTGCGGTGGCTGACCAGCCACGCCGCGCCGTAGGAATCGAGCTGTCGCGTCACGCCGGCGGCGGCATCGGCCGCGTAAGACAGCCCGGTCGCCGCGAACCGCTCGACCAGCGCGTCGCGACGGACCGCGCTCCACACCTGCGCGAGTTCTCGCTCGGCACCGGCGCAGCGGTCCTCGCGGCCGTAGACGGCGAACGCGGCGACGCCCAGCAGGGCAGCACCAGCGATCGACCCCAGCACCAGCCGCCGTCGCGAGCGACGGGGGTCCCGCTCGAGCTGCGCGAGCAACTCGGTCATCGATCCGAACCGCGCGGTCGGATCGGGAAGCAGGCCCCGCACCAGCACGCGCCGGATCCACGCCGGTATCGCCGCGTCCTTCGCTGAGGCTGCGATCTCGCCGCGAGTCACCTGGACCATCAACTCGACCGGATGGGTCGCACGGAAAGGGCGCTCGCCCTGCAACGCCTCCCATAGCGCGACGCAGAAGCTGAACTGATCGGCGCGCGCGTCGAGATCGCGACCAAGGTGTTGTTCGGGGGCCATGTAGGCCGGCGTCCCGAGCACGGCACCCGTGCGCGTGACCGCATCGGACACGACGACACCTTCGGCCTGGGTCGGATGCCTGGCCACTTCGGAGAGCACCCTGGGAGTGTCATCGCGGCCCCCGAATCGTCGCGCCAGACCAAAATCGGCGACACGCACCAGCCCGTCGTCGCCGACCAGCACGTTGCCGGGCTTGAAGTCGCGGTGGATCAGCCCTGCCGCATGGGCGGCGGCGAGGCCCCGCCCGGCTTGGGCGAACACGCCGAGGATCTCCGCCGTACTCCGCCCACCGCGAGCCAGCCACGCGCGCAGATCCTCGCCGACGACGAGCTCCATCGACACGAACACGCGGTCCTCGACCGCGCCGACATCGAACACCGTGATCACGTTGGGATGCGAGAGCTTCGCCATCGCCTGGGCCTCTCGCACCAGGCGCGCGCGGCTCAGCGAGCTGGTCTCGGAGGGCGCGTGGCGCAGAAGCTTGAGGGCGACACGACGGTCGAGCTCGGGATCGTAGGCGGCGTAGACG
>CANLQR010000057.1 GCA_947492135.1 Deltaproteobacteria bacterium
TCGAAACCGCCTTCGATCAGACCTTCATGTTCGCACGCGCCCAGGCGGCAAAGCCCGTGAAGCCCTCGGGCACCAGGGCGTTGGCCGCTGCGATGTGCGCCTCGTGCTCGGGGCCGAAGTACGTGCAGGCCGCGAAGTAGTCGAACATCTCGCGCATCTCGTGCGCGCCCGGATAGAACCCGTCGTACGCCTCTCCCGGTACCTGCACCACGGCGACGTCGTGGCCCTGGGCGTTGAGAGCACCGACGAAATCGTTCCACGAGTAAACCCCGCCACACACCGCAAGATGGCTGCCTGAAGCCAACTTGTCGCGGGCACTGAACGCCGCCGACACAGCACGACCGACCTCGGTCACGTCACCGGCATGAATGACCCGCAGCGATGGATCCATCGGCACCACCCACCCGCGGCCCCCGGTCGGCAGCGGCCCAGGTGCCATCATCGTGAGGAAGTTCTGGAAGTAAAACGGCGCCTGGACAAACGTATGGCGCGCAAAGCCGGCCTTGGTGACCGCAGCGTCGACCAGGGCCTTGCCGGTGAAGTGGACGACCTTGGATCGCCCGCCGGTCAGGGCTTCGCTGTTGGGGAGCGTCGACCAGATCAGGTGCTCAACCCCCGCGGCGCGCGCGGCATTGACCGCGCCGGTGCCGATCTCGGTCTCGCGCGCTCCCTGGCTCGGCTCCCAGAAATTGGTGACGACAAACGCGCCGTAGGCACCCTCGAGAACCGCAGCGAGGCTGCTTGGCTCGAGCAGATCGCCTTTGACCACCTCTACGCCGCGGGCGGCGAGAGCCCGCGAGCCGTCGCTGTTGGGGTTGCGGCTGGCTACGCGCACGGCGAACTCGCCCTTGGCGAGCAACGCGTTCACGACGCCGCCACCTTGGAGGCCGGTGCCCCCGATGACGCTGATGATTGGCTTGTTCATGGGGTTTCTCCGAGGCTTGGCAAGTTGCGCCGCTTGGTGAGACCGAGCAGACGTCACGGTGGCCCGGGTGGTTTCGCCCACCCTTTTTCCGTCAGGGACCGGCAGCACTTGTATCGCGGCCGGCGCGTGATCTGACCAGAGCATACAACGCGGGCAGCACCAGCAGCGTCAGCAACGTCGCGCTGACCAGCCCGCCGATCACCACCGTGGCCAGCGGTCGCTGGATCTCCGCTCCGGGCGCGGTCGAGATGGCCATCGGCACGAAGCCCAGCGCGGCCACCAGCGCGGTCGTCAGCACCGGCCGCAAACGGCGCTCGCACGCAGCGGCGATCGCCTCGACCCGCGAGAAGCCCTCGCCCTGCAACACCCGCGCGACACTGACCAGCACCAAGCCGTTGAGGACCGCGACCCCGAACAGCGCGATGAACCCAACACCGGCGGAGATCGAAAACGGAATGCCACGCGCCCACAACGCCAGCGTGCCGCCCAGCGTTGCAAACGGAACACCGGTGAAGATCAACAGCGCAGGCCCCGGAGCGTCGAACGCCATCCACAACAAAAACAAGATGCCCACGAGCACGATCGGCACGACCACCGAGAGCCGGTCACGGGCCTCGAGATAGTGACCGAACATCCCGCCCCACTCGATGCGATAGCCATCGGGTCGTGACACCGGAGCAACCGCCGCCTGGGCGTCTTCGACCACCGACACCAGGTCGCGGCCGCGGGTGTTGAACTGGACGATCAGCCGCCGCGACTGTGCACTGCGGTTGACCACCGCCGGGCCCTCGGCGATCGCGATCTCGGCGACGTCGCCCAGCGAGATCAGCTGGCCACGCGGCGTCTGCAGCGGAATGCTGCCAATCGCCTCGATGTCGCCGGCGAACTCATGCTTGGTCTTGACCACGATGTCGAAGCGGCGGTCGCCCTCCAGCACGACCCCGCTGCCGTGACCGACAGCGAGGGTCTCGGCGAGCAGATTGACGTCGGCAATGGTGAGTTCGTAGCGCTCGAGCGCCCGGCGATCGGGGACGATGCGGAGGTAGTGCAGGCCGGCGACCTGCTCGATCTGCAGGTCGACCACGCCGGCAATCCCACCGATGGCGCGGCCAACGTCGGCCGCGATCTTTCCGAGCTCGGTGAGGTCAGGCCCATAGATCACGATCCCGACATCCGAACGGATTCCAGCGACCAGCTCGTTGGTCCGCATCTCGATGGGTTGCGAGATCGCCGAGGCGACCTCAGGCACCGCAGCCTCGGCGACCTCGGCGATCTCCGCAGAGAGTTCCTCCTTGGTGAGGCCCGCTCGCCACTGCTCGCGGTCGAGCAGCGAGATGAACACGTCGGTTTGCTCGATGCCCATGGCATCACTGGCCAGCTCGGGAGCACCGGTCTTCGACACGACGTGACGGATCTCGGGGATCTCCAGCAGCGCCCGTTGCATGCGATCGTCGATGCGAACCGACGTGCTCAGTGCGACCCCCGGAAGCCTGCGCCCCTCGATGAGCACGTCGCCCTCGTCGAGCACCGGCACGAACTCTGCGCCCAATCGGGTCGCCACAGCCACGCCACCCGCCAGTGCAGCGACGCCCAGCGCCAGCGTCACCCATTGGTACCGCAGCACCCCGCGCAGCAGCGGTCGGTACAGCAGCAGCGCAAGCCGAACGATCGGCGTCTCGGAGTGGGCGCGCGGTCGCACGAACAAGCTGGTGAGCACCGGAACCACGGTCAGCGACAGCACGAACGCCCCGGCCAGCGCCAGCAACACGACCACGGCCATCGGCTGGAACAGCTTGCCCTCGATCCCCCGCAGCGTGAGGATCGGAACATAGACCACCGCGATGATGATCTCGCCGTAGACGGTCGCCTTGCGGACCTCGAGCGTCGAGGCCAGCACGATCGCGGTGCGGGCTCGGGCGTCGAGCGGTCCGTTGCGCCGTTGCCCGTCCGAGAGCCGCCACGCCGCGTTCTCGACCACGATCACCGCACCATCGACGATGAGGCCGAAATCCACGGCACCCATGCTCATCAGGTTTCCCGACAACCCCAGCGCGTCCATGCCGATGATCGCGAACAGCATGGCCAGCGGAATCGTCGTCGCGACCACCAACCCCGCGCGCACATCACCGAGCAACAGCAACAACACCAGCACGACCAGCGCGGCGCCCTCGGCGAGATTGGTGACCACAGTGGTGATCGTCCGGTCCACCAGCAGCGCCCGATCGTAGAACGCCTCGACCCGAGTGCCCTCGGGCAGGCTGTCGCGGAGCTCGGCGAGCTTGGCTTCGACGGCCTCCGTGACGAGCCGAGCGTTCTCGCCCATCAGCATCATCACAACCCCGACCACGACCTCGCCCTCCCCATCCATCGAGACCGCACCGTGGCGGAGGCGAGCCCCGAAACCGACGTCGCCGATCATCGCCACGGTGATCGGCGCACCTTGGGGCGTTGCCCCCAGCACGACCCGCTCGAGATCGTCGAGGCTGCCGACGAGCCCTTGGGTGCCGATGACGATCTGTTCGTCCGCATGCTCGACATAGCCACCACCGGCGTTGGCATTCGATCGCTCCACCGCGGTCACGACCTCGCCAATGGACAGCCCGAGCGCATGCAGTCGATCGGGGTCGACGACCAGCTCGTACTGGCGGTTCTCTCCGCCCATGCTGTTGAGCTCGACCACGCCCGGCACCGTGCGCAGCGCGGGCGCAATCTCCCAGTCCAGCAGCTCTTCGAGCTGCATCAGCGACAACGACTCGTTGCGCACCGTGAACTGGTAGATCTCGCCGAGCCCGGTCGAGATCGGGCCCATCTCGGGCTCACCGAACGCTCGTGGCACCACGTCGCGGACCTCTGCCATCCGTTCGTTCACGAGCGAACGCGCGAAGTAGATGTCGGTGCTGTCCTCGAAGACCACCGTGACCAGCGAGATGCCGTATTTCGACATCGACCGGATCTCCGTCGTTCGGGGGATCCCCGCAAGCGCGCGCTCGATCGGCACGCTGACGTACTTTTCGATCTCGATCGGTGACAGCGCCGGCGACGAGGTGATGACCTGCACCTGGATGTTGGTGACATCGGGCACTGCATCCATCGGCAGGCGGGTCGCCGCCCGGGTGCCCACGCCGATGAGCAGCAACGTGGCCAGCAGCACGGCTGCACGATTGCGCAGCGACCACTCGACGATGGCGGCGAGCAGGTTCATCAGTGGTGTTCCTCTGCGAACGTGCTGCGCATCAGCGTGCTCTTGATCGTGAACACGCCCTCGCTCACGACCTGCTCGCCTTCGCGCAGGCCATGCACGACCTCGAGCTTGCCGGGCGACGATGCACCCAGGACCACGGGATGCACCTCGTAGTGGCCGTCGGCCTCGCGTACGAACACCACGTTTTCACCCGCGATCTGCGTCAGCGCGCTGCGGGCGATCACGAGCACGGGATCGGGCCCCGCGGCCTCGGCCAAGGCCACCTGGGCGGTGCCGAACAAACCCGCGCGCAGTCGCCCGTCGCGGTTGCGCAGCCGCACGTGGGCAACGATGGTCCGTGCAGCCTCGTCGACGACGTTGCCGATGCGCTCGACGGTGCCCACGGACGGCTCGCCGGGGTACGCGTTGAGCGTCACCTCTGCGTTCGCACCGACCGCGATCTTTCCCAGATCACGTTCGAACACCCGGGCCGCGAAGAACACCTCGTCGAGGTCGGCGATGGTGCCCAGCACGCTGTCGGCCGACACCGGGTCACCGACGATCGCGTGGCGACCGATCACGAGGCCCGAACGCAGGGCCAGCACCGCGAACTCTCCCGGCGCAGCGGCACGGCCACCGCCGTCGAGCGCCCGCAACTGGTGGGTTGCGCCTGCGAGGTCGGCTTGCAACGCGGCGACCTCGGCCTTGGCGGCGATCACGTCCTGGGTGGCCGCCAAACGCTTGGCCTCCAGCGCCACGAGCCGCTGCACCTGAGCCCTGGCAGCCACCAACCGCGCGCCGATCGAGGTCTTTTGCGCACGCAGCTCACCGAGATCGGGCGCTCGGATCGACGCCAAGCGCTGACCTGCCACGACCCGATCCCCCTCGCGAAACTCCACCGACGCCAACGTGCCGGCGATGTGGGCGGGGATCCGCGAGACGCGGTCGGGATCAGGCTCGATCTGTCCAACAACTTCGACGGTGCGTACCAACACCTCGCGTCGCGCCGGAGTCACCACCACGCCCGCGGCCTCGGCGATCTCGGGAGCAAGGTGAACCCGCGTCGGCAGCTCGCCGTGCGCGGGCTCGTCGACGTGCCCCTCGGGCTCGTCGCCGTGACCGTCGTGGTGCTCCACCGGGGCCCCACCGCAGGCCACGAGCATCGCGAAGGTCCCTGCGATGATGGTCTTCGACTTCATCGCCAGCCCTCGATGTCGGCGCCCGTTGCAACCGCAGCCGTCACCGTGGAGATGCACAGCTCGTACTCGGCTTCGAGCTGGCCCTGCAGCAGCTCGAGCAGGGTCTGCTGGGCCATCAACGCCGACCTCAGATCGAGCTGCCCCGCCGCCATCGCTTCGGCCAGAGCGTCGAGGGAGGCGCGAGCGCTGGTGGTGGCCTCGACATCGTACAGCGCGACGGTTTCTCTGCGCCCGGCGAGGTCGGACGACGCCGACTCCACTTCGACGGCGATCCTGCGCTTGGTCAGCGCCTCGTCGGCACGCAACCGCCGGACCAGCGCGCGACTGTGGGCGATCTCGGCCTTGGCCGTGTGCCCCAACGGTGACGGCAACGGGATCCCCATCGAGACCCCACCGCCCGCGACGAGCTCGCCAAACCCATCGCGCTGCAGCACGGCGATGAACGCAGGATTGGGCAGGCGTTCGCGACGTAGCACCGCGGTGCGGCGATCCTGCGCGCGAACTCTGGCACTGGCGCTGGCGAGTTCTGGCCTTGGTTGCGCAGCCGCGTTCAACACCGGCGGGGTGAGGCTGCCGGTGATCACGAGGTCGGTCGCGGACGACCCCATCGCTGCAGCGAGGTGGGCGCGGGCCCGGTCACGCTCGCGTCGGGTGTCGAGCACCCGGCGCTCGACGACGATGCGTGCGGCGCGGGCGAGGTCGCGTTCGAGGCCGGCGATGACGCCAGCGTCGGCGCGTTCGCCTGCGAGCCGCTCGAGAGCGCGGGCGACCTCCAACGCGTGGGTCAGCTCGTCGGCCCTGCGTTGGGCGACGAGCACCTGGTAGTAGACGTCCACCGCCACGGCCGCGACCTTGCGGCGCTCCGTAGTGGCGTCGGCACGGCCCTGCTCGAGCTCGGCGTCGGCGACACCCATGCGTCGGCGACGTTGACCGCCGATCTCGACCTCCTGGCGCAGCGTCCCGTAGACGTTGACGTCGCGATCGGTGGCGCCACGGCGGCCGGCCACCAGCAGATCCACGGTCGGATTGCTGGGCAACACGATCTTCGCGCGCTCGCGACGAGCACGCGCTGCATCGAGTTCGGACGCGGCGACCTCGAGCACCGGTGAGCGCCGAACCGCGCACCGTGCTGCGGTGCCTGGGCTAGAGATGCGACGACACGCGTCGCCGTCCACCGCAGGTGCGGAAGGTAAATTCGACGGGCTACTGACGGCAAGCACCAAGCCGCAGATGAGCTCGAATGAGAGCTGCATTCTAGAGTCTCCAAGCAACGAATGGTTGTGGCGAGAAAATGGCCTACGTTAGAGCTGACCCCGCGGCGGCGTGGCCAGGATCGATCCGCGATCGATCTCAGGCCCGAGGCGGCCGCTCGAGTCGCCCGAGCGCATCACGCCCGGCCGCAACGGCGAGGCTGGGGCGTTCGAGCATCGTCGCGATCGGCTCGGGCGCCGCCGGTACCACCCATGCGCTCAGTAGAATGCGCGCCGGACCGGCGCATCCGAGGCAGTCGGCGCAGGCGGGCGCACAACCACCGCCCTCGTCGGACTCGGTGGAACCGACCGCGGTGCCCTCGGCGTCCTGCTCGTCGGGGCAGCACTCACCGTCCGCTCGCGCCGTGCCGGTCTGTTGCAGTGCAAACGTCAGCACCAAGACGCAGGCGAGCAAGCAACGGGCGAACGCACTCAACATCGAACCTGGCAGAAAGTCTGCCCTCCGGCTCCATCGTCGTCAAGGCGTCACGCGGTCCCGTGGGGGCCAAGGGCCAGGCGCGCGGTGCACTTCACCGCCTGCGCCGTCGCGTTGCTGCCCGCACGCCCCAAACCCCCAGCCCCGCCGCGAGCAACAAGCTCTCGAGCGGGATCCAGATCGTCCGCGGTTTCCTCGTGATGATCGCCGGCGGATCGAGCACGCCGAGATCCACCGCGCGGTCGAAGTAGACTTCGTCGATGCCGCGACGCGGAAAGCTATCGTCGTGGAACAGCGTCATGCGGGCCTTGCTGACACCGAGTGCCCGCAGCGCCTCGGTGTTGACCTCGACGTCGCGCGAACAAACAACCTCGGCGGACCACGGTGCACCGCCGACCGAGGCGTCGACCCGTTCGGGTCCGAGCACGTAGACGCGGAGCAGCCTCGAAGTCGGCGCTTCGCCGAGGTCTTGCAGCTTGCCGGTCGCTGGCTGTTGCTGGCCCGCGGGCTCGCGATACGGATAAAACGGACGGTCGGTCTTGAACGACATCCGCACCGCGCGGGTGCCGAGATCGTAGCGCGCGGGTTGGCCTTGCGCCTCGGCCTTCACCTGGAATGCGGTGACGGTCCACTGTTTTGCCACGTAGGGCCCCAGCCACGCCTCGAGCTCGGGCGAGTCCTCGAAGCCGTGCTCGCCCAGCCAGTGCGACAGCGCCCGCGGATCGTCGGCCGCCAGAACCGTCGCGTCATAGCCGGCGACACTCGCGGTCGCCAGGATCCGCACGGGGCCGGTCGACATCGCAGCATCCTTGGGGCCGCGCGAAAAAAACAACTCCAACACGCTGTGGAACTCGAACTCGATACCCTCGATCTCGGTGCGGTGCTCGGGCCGCGCCGCGTGGGCAAGCTCGCTGAACATGCCGTGATCGGCCTCGGCCAGCGTCGGCTGCGTCGGCGTCGGCACGATGAAGCCGAACTGCGCGGTGCTCGATCGGAAGTTGGCGTAGCGGATAAAGTGTTCGGTCTTGGTGGTCGGATCCCACACGATCACGGCCTCCTCCTGGGCGACACGCACCTCCTGTCCGGCAGGCGGAGCCGCGGCGCACGCCGAAGCGTGGGGGGATGGGAGCCCGACCGCGATCAGGATGAGGGCGCAGGCCAAGCGGAGCATCGCCATCGATCATACCGCGACGGCCGAGATTTGCGGCCCGCGCGGGCTTGGGCGACTATTTCGAGACGTGCGCGCCGACGAAGACGCCACCGGAGTCGTGACCGTCGCGACCGGGGGCACCACCGATCCCAGGTCGCTCGCTGCCGGCGGCATCCATGAGCCACTCGCCCGTGGAACCTCGATCGGGCGCTATGTCGTTCTGCATCGCGCTGGGGTCGGGGGCATGGGTGAGGTCTACGCCGCGTACGACCCCGAGCTGGATCGCAAGGTCGCACTGAAGCTGCTGTCGACGCGCGCCCATCGGATCGACGACACCCAGGCATCAACGCGACTGCTGCGCGAGGCCCAGGCGCTTGCCAAGCTCTCGCATCCCAACGTGGTGGCGATCTACGACGCTGGCACGCACGGTGACCGCGTGTTCATCGCGATGGAGTACATCGACGGCGTCACGCTCCAGCGCTGGCTTGGCGAACAGCCGCGGCCGTGGCGAGTCGTGCTCGAGACGTTGGTCCATGCCGGGCGCGCGCTCGCGGCCGCACACCTGGGCGGGATCATCCATCGCGACTTCAAGCCCGCGAACGTCATGATCCATCGCGACACGACCGTGCGTGTGCTCGACTTCGGGCTCGCGCGACGACTCGGGAGCACCCTGCCGCGAGACAGCAACCCAGTCGGCGAGCTCGACCTCGTCGAGAGTTCAGCGCGCGCGGTCGACCTCACACGCACCGGCCTGGTGAGCGGCACGCCTGCGTACATGGCCCCCGAGCAATTCACCGGGCAGAACCTCGACGAGCGCACCGATCAGTTCAGCTTCTGCGTCGCCCTGTACGAGGGCCTGTATCGCGAACGCCCCTTCGCAGGCGAGGACCACGTTGCCACCCGCCGCGCGGTGCTCGAGGGGCGCATCAGCCCGCCGCCCGCCCAGTCGCGGGTGCCACCGCGGGTACGGCGATGTGTGGTGCGAGGACTCGCCGTCGAGCCCGCCGAGCGCTTTGCGTCGATGAGCGCGCTGCTCGACGCGCTCGAGCGCGCCGCCCGACCGCGCTGGCGCAGTGCCGTCGGGCCGCTCGCTGCCGGGGTCGCCGTCGGGGTCGGCGCGCTGGCGTATGCCGCCGGGACGCGACACGAGGAGGTCGCGACGCCCTGCGTAGGGGTCGAGGACAAGCTCGCGCAAGGCTGGACAGAATCGCGGCGGGCCGAAATCGTGCAAGCGTTCACGGCGACCGCCAAGCCCTACGCCCTCGATGTGCTGCGCCGCGTCGAGCTCGGCGTGGACGCATATGCTGCGGCTTGGGTCTTCCAGCGCCGGGACGCGTGCGAGGCCACGCGAGTCCGTGGCGAGCAGTCCGAGGAGTTGCTCGACCGCCGGATGGCGTGTCTCGACGATCGCCTCGGCGAGCTCACTGCGCTCACCGACCAGCTCGCGCATGCCGACGCTGGATTGGTCGAGAAAGCACCTGACGCGGTCGCCAAGCTCGGCGGGCTCGCGCGGTGCGAATCGTCCGCGGTGCTGAGCGAGCGCATCGCACCGCCGCCGCACGAGGGGCTCGCCAAAGTGGCGGCCGTCCGTGCTGAGCTCGCGCGAGCCGAGGTCCTCGGTGTCGCCGGAAAATACGCCGAGGCGCAGGCCGGCGCGCGTGCACAGGCCGAGCGCGCGCGCGAACTCGGATACCCACCGGTGCTCGCCGAGGCGCTGCAACACCAGGGCGTGCTCGAGTCGATTTCCGGCGAGCCTGCCGTCGCCGAGGCGACCCTCACCGAGGCGCTGCTGCTCGCCGAGGCCGCCGGCCACGATCTCGTCGAGCTCAAGGCCCGGATCGCGCTGGCCTCGCTGATGGGCATCGCGCTGGCACGCCCCGACGATGGTCGCACGCACGCGCGCTTCGCCGCCGCGGTGGCGCAGCGTATCGGGCCTAGCCACGGACTCGTCGGTACGGTTGCGCTGGTCGAGGCGCTGGTCGAATACCGCGCCGGCAACAACACCTCTGCCGAGACCACGATGTTGCGCGCACTCGCCGAGCGCGAGCAGGTCCGAGGCCCCGACCATCCGGATGTGGCGATGGTCCTGGTCAACCTCGGCGCGATCCAGGTCGGCCTGGGACGGCTCGACGACGCCATGCGCACCTTCGAGCGCACCAGCGCGATCTACGAGAAGACCTATGGAGCCCACCACCCCTTGCTTGCCACCTCGCTCAACAATCTCGCGCTCACGCACTACAAGAGTCGCCACCATGCCCAGGCGCTCGAGCTGCACGAACGCGCGCTCGCGATCTGGACCGCGGCATTGGCTGTCAACCACCCCGAGATCGGCAAAGCCCACCACAACCTCGCCACGACGCTCGGCGCCCTTGGCCGCTACGACGAGGCGCTCGCGCACTATCAGACCGCGCTGACCGTGAAGGTCGCCTCCGTGGGGGCCAGCCATCCCAGCGTCGCGGCTTCGGAGAGCAACATCGCAGACATCTTCAACAAGCTCCACCGCTATGGCGAAGCGCTGCCGCATGTCGAGCGCGCGCGCACCATCATCGACGGCTCACTCGGGCCCGATCACCTCGATGCCGCCACGATCTACAGCACGCTGGGCGCCACCGAACTCGGGCTCGGCCACGCCCGCGCCGCGGCGGTGGTGCTCACGCACGCCGAAGCGATCCTGGCGCGGCAGCCCGGCGACGAGGCGGATCTCGCCGAGGTCCGTTTCGCGCTGGGGCGGGCGCTGTGGCAGGATCCGGCACAGCGCGGCACCGCACGCACACGGGTCCAGCAGGCGCACGAGGTGTATGCACGGCTCGGTGAGCTCTTCGCGGCGGATCGTGCCGCGACCGCGGCGTGGTTGGGCGAGCACGACGCGGCTCCGTGATGGCCGACCGGGGATAGCACCATCAGCGGGTCTGGTGCCTCGGGGCCTCGCTCGTGGCTTGGTCTGTTGGCGGCTCCGTGGCATTCTCGATGTCGTGGGGATCTTGCTTCGCGCTCGCTTGGCGGCGTTTGTCCTGGTGCTGTCGCCCGCGGCTTGCGCTGGCGCACGCGAGTTCGTGTGCACGCAGGATTCCGAATGCGCGATTGGATCGCTGGTGGGCGCCTGTCAGAGCAGTGGGTACTGCAGTTTTCCCGATGCCGAGTGCGCCTCGGGTCAGCGCTACGGAGAACGTGCGCCGAGCGAGCTGGCAGGGCGGTGCCTGCCACCCGACGGATCGACCACCGCGGGCGACGACAGTGGCGACGGCGACAGCGGAGCCGAAGCTCGCTGTGGCGATGGTGTGAAGGATGCCGACGAGGACTGCGACGCCGCCGACCTCGGCGAGCAAAGCTGCATGACCGAGGGCTTCGTCGGCGGCGCACTGCTGTGCATGGCGGACTGCACCCTCGATACGAGTCGCTGTAATCGCTGCGGCGACGGCTTACGCGACGCCGACGAGGCCTGTGATGGCCTCGACCTGGGCCGGGCGGCGACGTGTGCCGACGTTGGTCTCGGTGGCATCGATGAGCCGCTGGCGTGCACCGCGGACTGTCGCATCGAGTACTCGGCCTGTGCCGCCTGCGGAGACGCCGTCACCTTGCCGCCCGAGCAGTGCGACGGTGACACCCTGGGCGCCCGGACGTGCGCGAGCCTGGGCTTCGAGGAGGGCTCGCTCGCCTGCCTGCCCGGGTGCATCTACGATCTCACCAGCTGCTCGGAGTGTGGCAACGGAGTGCGCGAGGGGCTCGAGGCCTGCGATGCGGCCGACCTCGGCGGTCAGGACTGTTCGTCACTTGGCCACGAGACCGGCCCGTTGGTTTGTGGCCCCGACTGCATGTTCGACACGAGCCTTTGCTCGAGCTGCGGTGATGGCTCGGTGAGCGGAACCGAGGCGTGCGATGGCAACGATCTCGCGGGTCAATCCTGTGTCACCGCCGGCTTTGGCGAAGGCGCGCTGGCGTGTCGACCCGATTGCGGCCTCGACACCAGCGCGTGCAGCACGTGTGGCGACGGCGCGCGCGCGGGCGGTGAGGCGTGCGACGAGCTCGATCTGGGCGGCAACACCTGCGCGAGCATCGGCTTCGACGGCGGCGCCCTGGGCTGCGCGTCCGATTGCACGTTCGATACGTCGCAGTGCAGCGGTGACGGGTGTGGCGATGGGGCTGCCTGTGCCTTCGGCGACACCGAAGAGGATGCGTGCGGTCTGTGCGGGACCCGCTCGCGCAGCTGCACCCGGGACTGCCAATGGAGCCCGTGGACGGCGTGCGACGGCCAGGGCAGCTGCCAGCCCGGTGCGCTCGAGGAGATCGGCTGTGGCGACTGCGGCACGCAATCGCGCGAGTGCACCGCGTCGTGCACGTGGGGAGGTTTCGGCGCCTGCGGGGACGAGGGTGAGTGCTCGGCGGGACAGGTCGAGATGGAAGGCTGCGGCAACTGTGGCACGCGTTCGCGCGAGTGCTCCGGCGCATGCGGCTGGTCTTCGTGGGGAGACTGTGGCGGCGAGGGCGTCTGCTCACCTGGCGCCGTGGAAGTCGACGATGAGTGTGCCAGCTGTGGCGGCGGTTCGCGCTCGCGGTCCTGCACCCCGGGTTGTGGCTGGGGCGCCTACGGGGCGTGTGAGGGCGGACTCGACTGCGACTTCCCGCAGGTCTGCATCTGCATTGGGTATTGCGGCGGCCAGTTCGACGCGTGTCCCTGATGGCACGCCGGAAAATGGGGGCGTCGCTTCACGGTTTCCGCCCACGGCAGGCCCGCGTACCATCCTCCTATGCGATCACACGCTTCATTGACCCTCTTGCTCGCGGTGGGCTGCGGTTCGCCGTCCGGGATGATGGCCGACACCGACGGGTCGTCGGGTACTTCGGGTACTGATGGTCCGTCGGGCTCTGGCGAGTCGACTGCCACGATGACGACGGCCAACCCGACGACGACGGCCAACCCGACGACGACGGCCAACCCGACGACGACGACGACCGAGCCGCCCACGACCACGGCGTCGACCGATCCCGACAGCTCGACGACCGAGGATCCCGACACCGACTCCACCGGCGGCTGCCCGCCGGGTACGCTCGATTGCCCGTGTGACATCGGCTCCGTGTGCGAAGGCAAGCTCTTGTGCGAGGCGGGTGTCTGCGTCGCAGAGCCGAGGTGTGCGCGACCCGAGGGTGAGCCCAACGACGACGAGGCGAGCGCGGTCATGCTCCCGGGAACCACCTGTGGCGACGATGCGCTGGAGGCGGCAGGCGGATTCGACGGGGCGGAGACCGACTGGTTCGTCTACCGGGCGACCGATGCACTCGTGTGCTTCAGCGAGCCGTCCGTGGAGGTGACAGCCGCGGTCGATGTTGGCACGTGCGTGTTCGTCTCTTGCCTCTCCGGGTCGCCGATGGTGTTCTGCCAGGGCGGCTCCGATGCCGCCGACTCACCCGACGGTTTGCCGGGATGCTGCGACGAGGGCGGCGTCGACCTCAGTTTCAACTGCACGTTCGGTTCCCCCACCGCCGACCTTTTCGTCCAGCTCACCGCGGTCGAGGAGGCTTGCACGCCGTACGAGTTCACGTATTCGTATTGAGCCGAGGCGGCCGACACACGACGCGCTGCCCATCGCCGGCTTGCTCGCTCTTGATCTCGCCCGCTGATAGCCTGGATTGGCATGCGCAGCTCGGCGACCGCGACCATCCATTGCTCGGCAACCTGCGTCGCGCTGCTTTGCGCGGTGCTCTCGTGCACCGACGGCAAGTCGTCGGTGCGAACGGGTGAGCCTCGCGCCGAGTCGCCGACCAAGGCGGATCCTCAACCGCCAAAGCCCAAGCCGACGTCCACCCCCGCGCGGACGTGGCCCGCGGACACGCCGTCGGCCACGCGCTGCACCACCAGCGACGAGTGCATCGTCGTGCTGACCGCGCCTGGCGACGACCCGTGCTGCGATGTCACGGTCACCATCGGACCGCGCAAGCGCGACTACCTCGAGTTTGTCGAGACCTACCGCAGGACCCAGTGTTTGAAGGTCGAGTGTCCGCCGCTCGCACTACCGGGCGCCCAACCGGCGCCATGTGCCCAGGTCGCGCGGTGCATCGATGGCAAGTGCGGCCACGCGTGCAACGATCCGACATACGATGCCGATGCCGATGCCGATGCCACCCCGACGCCCGCAGATCCCTGCGTGACGGCGTGCGTCGACAGTCGCCGGATGCAGGCGATCTCGGCCGGGGCGATCGAGCAAAAATGCCGAGCAGACTGTGCCTCGGGGACGTTCACGCCGTAGCGCCGCCCTAGCTGCCGTACCACCGGGCGAAGGCGGCGCGGGTCATCGCCGCGCGAGTCGGCGCGTCGTGACCGGACCACGCCTCCGGTGCCGCGCTGGCCCGCTGCAGGACATCGAACAGCGCAAGATGCCGTCGCAGGGTCCGCTGCAGCCGATGGGGTCGCACGGGATCGAACCACCCCAGTTGGCGCATCAGCTGACGCGGGTTCTTCTTGATCCACATCCACGAGCCGAGCTCGAGCGTGAACGGGAGGAAAGGCTGGTCCTCCCGCAGGCGTCGTTGCTCGTCATAGAGATGGTCCCAGACGTCCCCCAGCGCGGTGTAGGAGCTGGCCTGCGGCTCGATGCGATAGACGTGGTTCGGCAACGTCGCGTCGACGAGGTTGGCCAGCGCGAGGATCTCGGCGAGCTGGGGGATCGGTCGTCGGGTGCGGGCCCAGGGGAACCACAGTCGATCGACCAGGCCGAACCCCGAGTGCACGTCGACCAAGACCGAGGCGCTCGCGCAGCTGACCCACCGACGCACGAACTCGCACAGCGCCAGCGTCTCGACCTCCATGGGGCCCTCGGCCGAGCCCCGGAACCACGGCAGTCGCGGCGACCAGCGGTGGCCACCGACCAACGGTGTTGCGAACCCACCGACGCACGGCGCGTTGCGCATGAGATCGACCCCGTTACCGTTCGCGCGGCGCTGCAGGGCGATGCCGACGGGGTTCACCATCGGCAGCAGGGCGATCCGGCAGCGGGTGAGGCCCGCGCGCAGCATGCCGTCCCACTGCAGCAGCGAGGTCAGCGTCGTGAGGTACGCGAGGATGACCTGCGTGCCGATCCGCTCGAGCCCGTGCACACCGCCGACCAGGGCGAACGTCGGTGCGGTGGGCTCACGCGCGCCGATCATCACGGCGAGTATCGGCAACCGTAGCTCGCGGTGCTCGACCACCGCGAGTTGCTCGACCCAGGCGTCGTTGCCGAGCCGATCGATGAGCGCATACAGCTGATCGAGTTCCGCCAGGCCGCGGGCACGTGGCGCGTCGGAATCATGCGGCACGGGCGACCCGCGCGGGCGAGCCGTGATCCAGCATCGCGATCATCCGACGCTGCACGTCGCGTGCATACGCGCGCGGCTCCTGTCGGGCCACGATCGGCTCGCCGAACTCGACCCGCACGTGCAGCTCGGCGCGACCGAGACTGCGCGCGTAGTGGGGCAGGAACCAGTCGCGACCGACCCACGCCGCGCCGCGGCCCTCGTAACGCAGCACCACCGGGACCACCGGCACGCCCAGGCGCGACGCGATCCCGAAGATGCCACGACGCAGCGGCAACACCGAGTCGCCGTGCGACGTCGTGCCCTCGGGGAACACCAGCACCGGAACACCCGCTTGCAGGGCGGCCATGGCCCGGCGTAGGGCTCGGGCCCCGTCGTAAGCATCGCCGCGGCGTACCAGCGTCACGCCGAGTGACGTCAGTGATCGGCCGAGCAGCGGCCACTCGCCGAGCTCGCGCTTGGCGATCGGCATCGACGGCAGCAGCGACAGCAGCACGATCGGATCGAAGTAGCCGACGTGGTTGGCCACCAGCACGACCGGCGCGCGGGGCAGCTCGCCGACGCGCTCGATGTGCAGGCCATGGATCGCGCAGAGGTTCTCCGCGAGCCAGGCCGCCCGCTCGGCGCAGGCGTGGTGGCTATGCTCGCCGAGGCGTCCGTCGAGCAAGGCGTCGGAGAGCAGCGTCGACGAGCGAGAGAGCCGGCGACTGACGCGGGCGATCGCCGCGATGGCCCGGCCCGGTGCCCGCACCCAGGCCGCGGGGCGCCCAGAGATGAGGCCGGGGACGCTCACGACACCGCCTCCAGCTGGCCCATGGGCGCCTGCTGCACCGTGCGCGGTCCGACCAGGCCCAGGCGCTGGTAACGGCTGCGCAGCGCCTCGAACCGCGCGGCGTCGATGCACGACAGGATCCGGCGATCGCCGGGGCCGTAGTAGTCGAGCACCGAGGCGACCTCGCGGGCCCCGAGGGTCGCGTGCAGCGCCCGCGCGGCCGCGTTGTCGGGGGTGACGGTGAACCAGCACGTGTCGACCTCGTCCACGATGGCCCGCACGAACCCACGCAGCAACATCGCGACCGCCCGCGAGCCCTGGTGCTCGGGCAAGACCGCCAGCGTGGTGCAGTGGGCCTCGCGCCCGCGGGTGAAACACAGCAGGTAGCCGACCGGCTCGTCACCGTGCAACGCCACGAAGCACGTGGGCGCGTACACGTCACAGCACAGTCGCACGTAGTATGGGCCGAGCACGCCGGGCGGCTCGTCGCCGAAGATGCGTCGCTCGAGGGTCATGATTGCCGCAAAATCGCCGCTGCACAGGTTTCGCACCGCGTACTCGGACATGGTTACCTCCTTCGACGGATCGCTCCGTTGCCCAATGGTGTCGAGCGTGAGCGACGGGATCATGCCGGCCGTGCGACAAGTCGATCACGAACCTGGGTGGCCGCCGGAGTTCACATTGCCGCCGCATTGGCGCCGCATCGGCGCCACGCGGTCCGTCCTAGGCTCCCGACATGCAACAACAGTCGTTCGAGAGCTATGTGCGCCACGGCCTGACGCCGTTCTTCCGCTTGCCCGTCGTCGACGACGGCCGCATCACTCGCGAACGCTACCAGGGCTGTGACGCGGCGCTCCTGGGCGTGCCGTACGACGGCGGGACCACCTACCGCTCCGGCGCCCGCTTGGCGCCGTACCACGTGCGCCGCGTGAGCGCGCTGGTGCCCGGCTATCACCCGACCCATCGCCTCGAGGTGTTCCAGCGCCTCAGCGCCGTCGACTGCGGCAACGTGATGGCGCCGCCCTTCAATCCCCAGGCCATGCGCGAGCTTGTCCACGCCGAGGTCGCGGCCGTGCTCGACGCCGGCTCGACCCCGTTCGTCATCGGCGGCGATCACAGTGTCAGTCTGCCGGTGCTGCGGGCGCTCGCCGAGCGCCACGGACCCGTCGCGCTGGTGCACATCGACGCGCACTTCGATTGCAGCGTCGCCGAGAACTGGGGCGAGAACTTCCACCACGGCACGCCGGTGCGCAACGCGGTCGAGGAGGGTTTGATTGCGCCGGGGCAGCTGTTCCAGATCGGCCTGCGCGGGCCGTGGGGCGGCGAGTCGGACGCGGCGATACCCGAGGCGTTCGGGGCGATGCACGTCCCCGCCGACGAACTCGGCACGACCGGCGCCGCGACGATCGCCCGGCGCATCGTCGAGCGCATCGGCGACCGGCCGGTGTACCTGTCGATCGACATCGACGCGGTCGACCCGGCGTATGCGCCGGGGACCGGGACGCCGGTGCCCGGCGGGATGACGTCGCGCGAGCTGCTCGGGCTGTTGCGTGGGCTCGCGGGGGTTCGCGTATGTGGTTGTGATGTGGTCGAGGTGACGCCGATGCTGGATCATGCCGACGTGACCTGCCTGCTGGCCGCGTACGCGTTGTACGAGGGGTTGGCGTTGGCGGCGATCGCCCGGGTGTGATGGTCGGGCGGGACGGACCGGCAGGCCCAGCGGCGACCACGACCTAAAGACAGCACCGCCGCCATTCACGCTCGGGCGAGGCTCGCGCGCTCGGACGCCGAACGGTGCCGTGCCGCGAAACCACCCCGATGCGCGCCGCGTCCAACACGGCGGTAAGGTGTCCGCGATGGCCGACGAAGACGAGGGGCGCCCGACCTACTCCGAGGCAGAAGCGGCGCTGGCACTGCGTCGAGCGGCCTCGCTGCAGCTCGAGGCGGCCGAACGCGCCGAGCGGCGTTCGACGTTGGGGCCGCCGCGCGAAGCCGAGGGCTACGCCCGCGAGGATCTGCTCGCCGCCGCCCGCGAGGTCGGCATCGATCCGGCCTTCCTGAGCGTGGCGTTGGCCGAGCTCGGCCCCGATGGCGCCGTGGTCGCGATCGACGGCGGCACGGATCGCGCGGCGACGCGCTGGCTCGGCACGCGCACGCGCAGCTTCTCGGCGTCACGACGCTTCGCGCAACCCACCGCCGTGGTGTGGCCCGCGCTCGCCCTCGTGTTCGAGGGCCCCGACTTCGGTCTGCGTCTCGACGGCAGCGACGGCGGTCACCCGCTCGCTGGCGGCGTCGCGCGCTTCCACATGATGCGGCTGCGCGAGATGGTGTTGCAGCGGCGCACGTACACGATGCTGTGCTTCCGCATGGAGCAGCTCGAGATCTTCGACCTGCGCGTGACGCTTCGCGCCGACGCCCAGGCCACCGAGGTCACGGTGTTTGGAGACCTGCGCGCGGGCGTGCGCCGCAACTTACGTTGGGGTCGCGTCAGCGGCGGGGTCCTCGGAGCACTCGCCGGCGCGGGTGCGCTGGCGCTCGGACTCGCGGGCGGCCCGGTGCTCGCGGCGGCGGCCTGCGTGCTCGGCGGACTCTGCGGCACCGGTGCGACCGTCGGCCTGTGGCGACTGACTTATCGCAGCGCCCTCGCCCAGATCGTCTTGCAGATCGAACGCATGCTCGCGGAACTCGAGCGTTCGCTGCATCGCGACGCGCTGATCTCCCCGGGGGCGGACACCCCAGCCCCCCGAGGGGCGCGGCTCGCCCTGCCCAAGGCCTCGCCAGGCTAGCCAGGGCCGGGTCGAACCAAGTGGATTTAAGCCCCGCTCCCGGGCTCAAATGGGCCCAACTCGCGCTCGTCGCAGCGTCCTGCGCGGGCGCGCCGCGGCTTCGCATCGTACGCTAGTCGCTGCCCATGAATCTCGTCGCAGCGTTCGAGTTCGTCCCGGTCGCGCTGGTTGGCACCTTGGTGTGGTGGCTCAGCGGGCGTAGCGACGTCGCGGCGCTGCTGGTCGCCGGCACGTTGCTGATCGCCGCCGACATCGGCGTGCGATGGCGACGGCGCCCGAGCATCGGTCCCCCCTTGGGATGGTTGTACGGCCGGCGCGCCGGCGGCGTGCTGCTGGTCTTTCCGGTATGGCTACTGGGACTCGTTCAGCTCGGGGTCGCGCTCGCACGGGTGCTCGGCATCGCGGTGTGAGGTCGACGGGCCCCGCGACCCGTTGTCGAGGGCGCCACGCCCTTGTGAACTTCGTGCTGGTACGTTGCGTGTAGAATCACGAAAGAATGGAGCGCCTCACCGGTCTGCGCACGAGAGGTCCCGCCCGTGTCGCGACCCTTGCGGCGCCGGGGTCGCTCCTCGACGTCGGGCTGGTGCTGACGCATGCGTGCAACCTGGCGTGCGCGTACTGCTACACCGGCGAGAAGAAGCGCGTGCGCATGCTCGAGACGGTGGCGATGCAGGCGACGGAGCTTGCGATCGCGACCGCTCGCGCGGCCCAGGCGAAGCTGCAGCTCACGTTCTTCGGCGGCGAGCCGCTACTCGAGGCGGAGCTCCTGCTGGGGATCGCGGCGCGGGCCCGCAGCCTCGCCGACGGCGTGCCACTCGTCATGCAAGTGACGACGAACGGAACGTTGCTCGACGCCGCATTGGTCGAGCAGCTCGGCGCGCTCGGTGTGCACCTCGCGATCAGTATCGATGGCACTCGGGCGCAGCACGAGGCCGCGCGCCCGCTCGCGGGTGGAGGATCGAGCTGGGAGACCACGCGGCACGGGCTCGCTCTGCTGCTCGCGACCCGCGATCGCTTCAGCTTCGACGTCGTCACGGTCGTCGATCCCGGCACCGTGCACATGCTCGGCGACGGCGCCCGCGAGCTGTTCGATCTCGGCGTCGACGCGATCACGCTCAACGCCAACTTCGGCGGCGTGTGGGGCGAGCCCGAGCTCGCCGTACTCGAGCAACAGCTCGAGGTGGTCGCGGCGCTGGTCGTCGCGTGGTTACGGCGCGGACGGTGGGTGCGTGTGCAGCCGCTCGAGTCCGCGTTGCGATCGTTCGCAGAGACCGGGCGCGTCGTGACTTCGTCGTGCGGTGCGGGGTCGCGCCGGATTGCCATAGCACCGTCGGGGCGGATCTACGGTTGCTGCCGCGCCGTGGGCGAGGACGACGGCAAGGGCGCGCTGGGCCACCTCGACGATGGCTTCCCCGAGCCACGCGCAAGCGGTGCAGGCTGTGCCTGCGCCAATGCGGAAGAGACCGGCAATCCGCGGCTCGCGGGCGCGGCCCAGCTGCGGCATGATCGCGCAGTCGAGCGCGTGAGCCTGCGGCTCGCGACGCTGCTCTCCGCCGAGTACGAGCTACTCCACATCGTCGAGCGAGGTCCACGTCCATGAGATTCCGCGCAAAGATCGTTCCGCTCCTTCTCGCTGGTGTGTCGGCGGCGGGCTGCGACAACACCGATGCGAGCAAGGCCGTCGCGAAGTCGGACACGCCGGGCAAGACGGTGGCGAAAGCAGATCCGAAGGTCGAGGTGAAAGCCGAGACCAAAGCGGAGATCAAACGGGATCCGATTGTACCGATCGTGATCGAGAGGCCCGAGGACATCCCGGTCGCCCTCGGTGGCGCGCCGATGCCCTACGAGCCGCCGCCGCCGCCCAAGGGCGACCCGAAGGCCCCATCGGCGCCTGCACCTGCGGCTGCGCCGGCCGCTGCCGCCCCCGCTGCCAGTGGTGCGGCTGCATCCGCGGCCGCGAAGCCGACCGCGATCGCGCTGCGGCACAACCATCCGCCGGGCGAAGCGTGCACGCCGCTGACGCGTGAAGAGGTCGAGAAGGCGCTCGCGGATCTGAAGAAGTGAAGCGGAGCCTTCGGGCATCCCTTCGGGACTACATCGTGCTCGTCACGACGCCCGTCTCGCTGGCTGCTCGAGGCACGACGAACACATCCACCCGCAACCCGACCGGCAGCTCGCTGCCGGGGTCGAGTTCGACCAGCGCGTCGAGCACCTTGCGGTCCTGGCGTTCCTGCGGCCGCTCGGTGGTGACCGTCTTGCCACCGACGCGCTGAGCCACGCGCGTGACCTTCCCGCCGAAACGCTCGCCCGGATACGCGTCCGCCACCACCTCGACGCGATCGCCTTCGTGGATTCGCGCGACGTCGAGTTCGTCGATTTCGGCGCGGATCATCCGCTTGGAAAGATCGCCGATGACGAACAATGTGGTCGGTGGGACGGTGCCGACAATCTCGCCTTGACGCCGATGCCGGCGCAGCACGGTGCCCGCCACCGGTGCGCGGACATAGGTCTTCTCGAGCATCGCGTCGATCGTGCGCAGACGGGTCTGCGCCACCGCGATCTGGGCGTCGGCGATCAGCACATCGTCGCGACGCGCCGACGCTTCGATCAGGGCGAGCTGCTTGGCAGCCTCGGAGGTCTGGGCGGTCGCCGACTCGAGCCGCTCGACCGCGCGATCGAGATCGGCGGCCGTCAGCACCCCGTCGGTCGCCAGCGGCGCCACGCGTCCGTGCTCCTTGCGTGCGAGGGCCAGGCCGGCCTCGGCCGCCGAAAGCCGGGCCTTGGCGGCCTGGCGCTCCTGGGAGCGGGCGCCGTTGACCAGACGGGTGCGCTCGGCCTCACGCAACGCGATGGTCGCGAGTGCAGCCAGGCGTTCGGCCTCGAGCTCGGATCGATCGACCTCCGCGAGGACTTGCCCGGCCTCGACGCGGTCGTTCTCGTCGACATGAACCGCGATCAGCAGGCCCGGTGCGCGAGCGCCGACCTCTCGCTCCTCGCCGTACGGCTCGACTCGCCCCGGTGCTGCGAGGCCCAGCGGCGCCGCCACGACGGGCGTCGCCTCATCGAGGTGCGCGCGAAGGTTGACGCTGATGCCGATCGCCACGAGGCCCACGACAGTCACAAAGCCCAGCCATTTTTTGCTCGTGCTCATGCGGATACTCCCTGGGCGTCATGCGTGCGCGGCACGATCACGCCGTCTTCCATCTCGACGATGCGATCACCAGAACCCAGGATGCGGTTGTCGTGGGTGACGATCACGACCGCGCGACCTTGATCCGCCAGGCGGCGAAACAGCGCGACGACCTTGGCGCCGCTGTGCGAGTCGAGTGCCGCCGTGGGCTCGTCGGCAAGCACCACCACGGGATCGGCCGCGAGCGCGCGAGCGATCGCGACCCGCTGCTTCTGCCCGCCGGACATCTGCGCCGGGTAGCTGTGGGCGCGATCACCCAGGCCAACCTCGCCCAGCAGCTCGCGCGAGCGCTTGCGCGCCGCGGCCCCGCGCACGCCGATCAGATCGAGCGCGACCTCGACGTTCTCGGCCGCGGTGAGGGTCGGGAACAGGTTGTAGGCCTGGAACACGAAGCCGAAGTTCGCCAGGCGGACGCGCGCGAGGGCCTCGAGTTCGAGCCCAGCGAGCGACTCGCCAGCCAGCGCTAGCGTTCCAGCAGTGGGCCGCAGCAGGCCGCCGATGACCTGCAGCAGGGTGGTCTTGCCCGAGCCCGAGGGGCCCAGCAGCAGCACGACCTCGCCGCGATGGACCTCGAGCGACACGCCGCGCAGCGCCTCGAACGCGGTGGGCCCGCTGCCATAGACGTGGCGGATGTCTCGGGCCTCCAAGATCGCACTCATCGGAACACCCCCACCGGATCGATGGCCATCACCTTGCGGATCGACAGGATCGCCGCACCCACGCACATGACCAGTGTCAGCCCGCCGAGCCCCAACGCCAGCGACAGCGGCAACACCGGCGCAGCGCTGGCCTCGCGCGAGGCGAACACCAGCGCGATCACGATCGCCAGGCCGATGACATAGCCGATGACCGCACCGATACCGGCCTGCGTGATGATGATGCGGTAGAGATACGAGTTCGGGGCGCCCATGGCCTTGAGCGTCGCGTACTCGGGCAGCCGATCGATCGTCGAGGCGTAGAGCGTCTGCGCGACGATCACGATGCCGACCACCAGGCCAAGCAGCGCCGAGATGATCAGCGAGAAGCCCGCCCCGGTGGTGAACAACCAGTAGTCGGACGACGATTTGGCGAACGCGGCGCTCTGGTAGACCTCGACGTCGGGGATCCGGCTCTCGATCGCAGCTTCGACCGTGGCCGCATCGGCGCCCGGTGCCAGAGCGAGCAGAACGTAGCCAGCCTGCGTGCTGGGTGCCCCCACGAACGCGCGCGCGTTGGGGAGCGAGGTGAACACATACGGCGACTGCGTGAAGGTGCGGATCCCACGGGTGAAGCCGACGACGCGGGCACGGCGGCCGTTGATCTCCGCGGTGTCGCCGATGGCGGTGACCCCGAGTTTCTTCGCGTAGAGTCGATCGACGATCACCCCGTCGGGTCGGCGCAGGTCCTCGACCGATCCCTCCTCGAGACTCCACGGACCGGCGAGGTCGTCGCCGAGCTGATGGCCGACCAGCTGGATCGACTCGGTGCCGCCGTCAGGTTTTTTCCAGCGGGCGAAGTTGATCAGATACGGCTCGGCCTTGGCGATGCCTTCGATCGCGAGCGCCTGATAGCGCCGACGCTCGTCGAGCGGGCCGCCGAGATCGACGTCGAGCGTGCCCTTGGGCACCATCCATAGATCGGCCCGCGCGTTGTCGACCAACCCTGTGGTGGTGCGCGTGAACCCGACCAGCAGGCCGGACTGCATCCCCATCAGCACCACCGAGAACACGATGCCAACCAGGGTCACGACCAGCCGCACGCGGTCGTGCGCGAGGTTTCGCCAGGCGAGCAGCGTCGTCATGGACCACGACCACGGGACGGCCCGAGTGGCCGCGGACCCGAGGGGTCGGACCGGGTCGGAGGCCGGCGCAGGAGGGTCGAGGGCCAAGGTCGGCATAGAATCCAGTCCGGGCGTCAAGGCTCGGTTGGCAGTGTTCACTGAACGGTGGTAACATACCCGAAGTTACTCCCCACGCACGGAGTTTTTGCGCGTCCATGAAACCCACGATGGCGACTGAGTCTGCGGGAAAATCGCGCCCGACCGTCGCCGCCAAGAGTGCCCGCAAGCCTCGGGGTCAGGGCGCCG
>CANLQR010000058.1 GCA_947492135.1 Deltaproteobacteria bacterium
ACGCGACGCGCGATCGAGGACGCGCTGACGCAGACTCGCGGCCGCATCGAAGGCGAGGACGGTGCCGCGCTCCTGCTCGGGCTCCATCCCGCGACGCTGCGCTCGCGGATGCGGCGACTCGGCATCGAGTGGAAGCAGTTTCGATCGACCCAGCGCTGACTGCTGCGTGGCCCGGCGCGTTTGTGCCAGAGCGCCCACGCGCCACGGGTAATCCGGGGCGACCTTCGTGGTCGAGCGGTACCCGCACCTGGTCCCGATGTGGCCGCTGCGAATGCGGATCACGAGCTGGTCGCCGCGGCGTTGCACACTGGGGCGACTTCGCGGGACATCTTGCCGCTCGACCCACCGCGCATCATGATGTCAAGCATGCGGACCACGCTGACGCTGGATGACGACATCGCGGCCAAGCTGCAAGAGCTGGCGCGACGCCGTCGCGTCTCGTTCAAGGACGTTGTCAACGCGGTGCTTCGCAACGGGCTCACGTCGCCACGCCAGCGCTCGAAGGCCGAGCAACCCTACCAGACGCCGACGTTCCGCAGTTCGTTCCGGCCCGGCGTCGATCCGCTGCGCCTCAACCAGCTCACCGACGAGCTAGCAGGCTGCTGAAGAACGCGGAGCGTTTTTCAGACCAGCCTGCTAGCAGCCTGTGGTGGAAGCCCGTGGCGTCGGAACGGCGTCATCCGCCACCAGGGCAAGGCGCGAGGACGAAGGAATACCGTGCGTATTCCGAGCGGGGTAGGCAGCACCCGGTGGCCGTCGTAGTCGGCGTCTGCGATACTCCAACGCGCATGGGCGAGCCGGCCGACCACGTCGATGAGCAGGGCTACCTGCGGCTCTCCGCCGCAAGCGAGATCAAGCTCGAGTATGTCGGTGGTCAAGTGATGGCGATGGCAGGTGCGTCGCCGCGCCACAATCTCGTGGCGATGAATCTCGGGGTCGCGCTCGGGCGCATGCTGGCCGCGCGGCCGTGCCTGGTCTTCGGCAGCGATCAACGTCTCCGCGTCGACCCGACTGGGGCATACGTGTACCCCGACGTGGTCGTGGTGTGTGAAGCGCCGCGCTTCACCGCCGATACGCCGGCGTCACTGACCAACCCGGGCCTCGTCATCGAGGTCCTGTCGCCGAGCACGGAGGAGCACGATCGCGGTGTGAAGCTCGCGCACTACCGTCGGCTCGCGTCGGTGCGCGAGGTCGCGCTGGTCTCCGTGAACGAACGCCGCGTCGAGCTCTATCGTCGGCTCGACAGCGGTCAGTGGCTGATCACCGACCTCGTCGAAGGCGACGTCGATCTCGATAGCGTCGGCGGGCGGCTATCGCTCGCGGAGATCTACGCCAAGGTCGAGACCCTACCTCTCGACCCTCGCCTCAGCGGACCCTGAGCACCGACGAGGCCCCACGGCAGGGTCCCGAATCGTGGGTTCGCGGGACAATCATCGCTCGGCGAGTCACCCACCCCCCAAGCCGGGTAGGATGCCTCCATGAGTGAGGTTGGCACGCAGGATCGCGGAGCCGTCAATACGATGGTCGACGCCTCGAGCGACGACGCCCGCGAGCTCAGCGACGGCGCGGCGTACGATCGCGCACCGTCGCTCGAGCGAGGCGCCCAGATCGGACGCTACCACGTGCTCGCACGGATCGGTGCGGGCGGTATGGGGGTCGTGTACGCGGCCTACGATTCAGATCTCGATCGGCGAGTCGCGATCAAGCTGCTCCACCGCGACGCGCTGGGCTCGAGCCCCATGGGCGATGGCCGCACGAGCTTGATGCGCGAGGCCCAAGCCATGGCCAAGCTCTCCCATCCCAACGTGGTCGCGGTTCACGACGTCGGCATGCATGCCGGCGCGGTGTTCATGGCGATGGAGTTCGTCCAGGGCGTGACGCTGGCCGAGTGGATCGGCCAGAGCGCGCGCGCGTGGCCCGAGGTGCGCAAGGTGTTCATCGCAGCCGCTCGCGGACTCGCGGCGGCCCATGATGCCGGGCTCGTGCATCGCGACTTCAAGCCCGCCAACGTCATGCTCGCCGAGGATGGTGGGGTCAAGGTTGCGGACTTCGGCCTCGCGCGGCCCCGCGACGAGGCCAGGGGCGACGAGGCCAGGGGCGACGAGGCCACCGGCGGCGGCAATGCGTCGCCATCACCGGCCACCGACGCGGTGGCGATCGTGCCCCGATCGGCTTCGGTCGTGGTCGCGTCGCGGTCGGGCGCCGCGGCCACACAAGCCGGCGCGATCGTGGGTACGCCGGCGTACATGGCCCCCGAGCAGCACCTCGCGCTGCCCATCGACGGCCGCACCGATCAGTTCAGCTATTGCATCGCGTTCCACGAGGCGCTGTACGGGCGGCGTCCGTTCACCTCGCGGGCACCCTCGGCGCTGGCCCTCGATGCCGTCGAGGGCCGAATTCCCGACCCGCCCGTGGGCAGCAAGGTGCCGGCATGGTTACGCGAGATCGTGCTGCGCGGGCTCGAGCCCGACCCCCAGCGACGCTATCCCTCGATGGCTGCGTTGCTGGTCGATCTCGAGCGCGATCCGAACGCAGTGCGTCGGAAGCGGTTGTTCGCTGGCGGCGCGGTCGCGGCGATCGTGGCCGCCGCCCTCGCCCTGAAAGTCGTCGGCAGCCCCCAAGCCCAATGCACCGAGATGAGCCAGCACCTCGTGGGTGTTTGGGACGAGGCCCGCAGCGCGCAGCTCCGCGAGACAGTGTTCGCCCTCGGGGTCGGCTTTGCGCAGAGCACCTGGGACCGCGTCGAACATGGCCTCGACGACTACACCGAAAAGTGGGTCGCCGCGCGCCACGATGCCTGCACGGCGACGCGGGTCCGCGGCGAACAATCCGCGGCGCTGATGGACCTACGAATGGAGTGCCTCGACGGGCGTCTGCGCAGCGTGCGAGCGCTGGTGGAGGTGGTTGGGGAGGCCGATGCCACGGTGTTGAGCAACGCGGTGGTGATGGTCAACGGGTTGCCGGAGCTGGCGCC
This sequence comes from Deltaproteobacteria bacterium, assembly GCA_947492135.1. Classification (GTDB taxonomy): domain Bacteria; phylum Myxococcota_A; class Polyangia; order Nannocystales; family Nannocystaceae; genus Xiheibacterium. The sequence continues at coordinate 2,975 of CANLQR010000058.1, forward strand.
GTGTGCCGATACCAAGGCCCTGCGCGACCAACAGGCTCGGCCTACCGATCCCACCACGCTCACCGCCCTCGACGTGCTCGATCAAAAAATCGCCGACGCCGAGCAGCTCGAACGTGCGGGCAAGTATCCCGAGGCGCTGGCGGTGGCTCGCGACGTCGCCGCCGCCGCGGAGCCCTTGGGTTTTGCACCGATGACCGCACGTGCGTGGCGACGCCTGGGCGCCCTGGAACACGTCAATGGTGCGGTCGCGAGCGCGGAGGCGACCCTGCGCAAGGCGTACTTCCTGGCGGTACGCCACCACCTCGACCAGCTCGCGGCCCAAAGCGCCGCCGAGCTGGTGACCATCGTCGGTGAGGTGCAGTTGCACCCCGTGGATGGCCGGCTGTGGGCGGAGCACGCCGGGGCCTACGCGGAGGCACTCGGTGACGTGCTGATCCAGGCCACGGTGATTCACAGCCTGGCCGGCGTCGCGCTTCGCGAGGGCCAGTACGACGAGGCCCGCGAGCTGGCGGCACGAGGTCTCGCGTTGCGCGAGGCCAAGCTGGGGGCCGAACACGACTCGGTGCTGGCTTCCGTCAACACCTTGGGATTGATCGCCATCGAAACCGGCGATTTCGACCAAGCCCGCGCATACTTCGGGCGGGCCCTGATGATCGCCGAGCGCACCTATGGCGCTGACCATCCCGAGCTGGGAAAACCGATCAACAACCTCGCCAACATCGCCTGGCGTGAGGGCAAGTATGACCAGGCCAAAGCCGACTTCGAACGCGCGCTGGTGCTGCAGCGCGCGGCCTTGGGCCCCGAGCACCGCAACGTCGCACAGCTCGAGAACAACCTCGCGGCGGTGGCGATGTCGACGGGGCATCATCAAGAGGCCCAGCTGCGCTTCGAACGTGCCCTCGAGATCTGGCGAAAGGTGCTGGGACCCGAGCATCCCATGGTTGCTGACGCGCTCAACAACCTCGCGGTGGTCGCGGTGGCACGTGGAGACTTCGAGCAGGGCCGCGAGTTCGACGAGCGCGCGCTGGCGATCCGCCAGAAGACCATGGCCGCAGACCATCCCGCGCTGGCCCAGAACTACGGCAACCTCGGGACCGACCTGTATCGCCTCGGTCGCGTGACCGAGGCCCAGGCGCTGCATGAGCGGGCCTTGGCGATCTACGAGAAGAAACTCGATCCGAGCCACGACGACATCGCGATGATGCTGACCGCACTGGGAGCAGATTTGCTCGCACTCGACCAGCCTGACCGAGCCTTACCGCTGCTCGAGCGGGCCTTCGCGCTGCGGGTCGATGCGCAGATCGATCCGGTCGAGCTCGCCTCGACCCACTGGTCGCTCGCGCAGGCGCTATTCGCAGCGGTGGACGGTCGCGATCGAAAACGTGCGCTCGAGCTGGCGCAGCGCGCCAGAGCAGCGTTTGCTGCCATGCCCGAGTCGACCGACAATGCCCTCGCCCAGATCGACGTGTGGCTCGCGGCCCATTGACCGCGGCCGCGGCGTCGAAGCACCTCAAGCCAGCAGGCGATCGATGGCGCGAGAGAGTTGATCGGGGTCGATCGGCTTGGCGACGAACGCCCGGCCCGGGCCCGCGAGCCCAACTGGGTCGGCGTTGCCGCTGACGAGCACCACCGGTATCTGGGGATGGCGCTGGGCCATCGTGCTCGCCAGCGCTTCGCCATCCATGCGGGGCATCATCACATCGGTGACGACGCACGCGAACCCGGCGCCAGCATCGAGCAGACCGAGCGCTTCGGCGCCGTCGGCGACCGCGGCCACCTCGAAGCCCAGCGTCTCGAGCAGGCGACCGGTCGCTCGACGAACCAGTGGATCGTCTTTGGCCAACAGCACTCGCGGTCGGTTGCTGTCCTGGCTGTGGGACACGACCGTCGCGGGCCGCACGACCTCGCCGGTGTTCGCGACCACGCTGGGAAATCGGAGCGTGAACGTCGTGCCTTGATCGACCACGCTGACGACGCTGACGCTGCCTGAGAACTGCGTGACGCGATCGCGGACCGTGGCCAACCCGAGCCCCGTGCCGTTGCTCTTGGTCGTGAAGAACGGGTCGAAGATCCGCTCGAGGATCGGCGCGGCGATGCCGACCCCCGTGTCGCTCGCGCTCAAGACCACCTCACCCACTGGGTCTCGCCGCACGACCAGTCGCAGCACCCCGCCGGTCGGCATCGCATCGCGGGCGTTGACGGCGAGGTTGAGCAAGATCTGTTCGAGCCCCGCTGGGTCTGCCATGAGCGTGCAGCCCGGCTCGGTGTCGGTCTCGACGCGGATGCTCGAGCCCAGCAGTCGCGGCAACATCGCCTTCGATGCCAAGACCAGCGAGCCGAGGTCCACGGGAACCAACCGCGTCGCTGGCGGGCGCCCGAACGCGAGCAACTGCTTGGTCATCAACGCCGCGCGCGCGGTCGCGGTGTCGAGATCGTCGAGCACCTCGGTGTTCTCTGCCGTGGGCTCGACATTGTCGCGCAACACGCCGGCCGCGCCGCTGATCACGGTCAGCAGATTGTTGAAGTCGTGGGCGATGCCGGACGCCAACGTACCGACGACTTCCAGCTTCTGGGCCTGGATCGATCGCCGCAGCGCCTGGTCGCGGTCGCGGGCCGCAGCCTGCTCGCGTCCATGCATCCGCTGCAGCGAGTCGAGCGAACAATGCAGCAGGAAACCGGTGAGGATCAGCATCACGGTCACCGCGATCCAGGCACTGATCGGGCTGTACTGCCCAAGTTGGGGCGGCAGATGGCCGCTGAGCTCGAGCGCGGCCACGAGTCCGCACCACAGCGAGCTGCCGACCGCGAGCATGAGCGCCGCACGGCCGCCGACCACCACGCCGATCAGCAGCACAGACACGGCGAACGTGGCGGCGTTTTGCCCCTGCAAGCCGCAAAAGAACAAGGTGACCACCGCGATGACCAACCAGAAGAAGATCGAGGTGATCCACGCGCCCACGACCACCAGGCCGCGCCTCAACAGCGCAGCGATCCCCAACAGCGCCGCCAGGATCGGGCCGTAGAATCCGGCGACGATCGTGACGTCGCTGATCGGGTCGAAAAGTGAGGCGATCGCAGCCAGAAGCGCGACCAGGGCCATCGTTCGGACCAAGCCGAGCAGCATCGTCGCCTTGCGGCGGTTCTCCTCATCGGCGCCCGTCACCGTGGTCATGAGCAGGAACTCCAGCGGACCATGGTGGCACAGCCGTGACGGGGCTGGGGGTCGTTTGTCGCCGCGGCGCTTGGGCGCTAAGCTCGGGCGCGAAAGTCAGGACGCCCATGAAGCTCTACGCCATTCAAGCCTCCAACAATTGCCGCCGCGTCACCGCCGTGATCGCCCACTTGGGTCTCGACGTGGAGATCGTCGAGCCGAGTCTCCACACCGGCGAGATGAAGACGCCCGACTACCTGGGCCTCAACCCCAACGCCAAGGTGCCGACCCTGGTCGACGGCGACTTCAAGCTCTGGGAGAGCCGCGCGATCATGCAGTACGTCGCCTCGCAAAAGCCCGGCAACGAGCTGTGGCCCACCGACCCACGCAAGCAGGCGGACATCTCCCGCTGGCAGTTCTGGGAGGCCTCGCACCTGTCCAAGGGCACCGGGCCGTTCGCGTTCGAGAATCTCTTCAAGAAGATCTTCATGAAGCAGGACGCCGATCCCGTGGCACTTGCCGCCGGCGCGAAGGAGTTCCACACGTATGCGCCGATCCTCAATGCCCAGCTCGAAGGCAAGAAGTACCTGCTCGGCGACACGCTCACGCTGGCTGACTTCAGCGTCGGGGCGTGCTTCAGCTTTGCGGAGCCCTCGGGCCTGCCGTGGAACGACTACACGAACATCAAGGCCTGGTGGGGACGCCTGAACGAGGTCCCGGCGTGGAGCAGCACGGCGCCCAGGATGTGATCGTTTTAGTGGAGCGGCTGTGCGGTGACCGCAGCCGCTCCCTACCGCGGAGAGTTCGCCTGACGCCGCGGCCGCGAGATCACGGCTGCGCAGGTGGTGCGCTGGCGTCGCAACAGACGCCGCCCTCGATGCCATACTGCAGCCGGCCGAGCTCGTGCTCGTTTGGTTCGCAGGCGATCTTGCCGTCGCCGATGTCACGCGCACGATGCAGCGTGAACCGAGCCCTGGAAGCGTGCACGCCGCACGATCGAGACCGATCGTGCGCAACGGATCCGACCGCATCGGCCCCGCGCGTTCACTCCTCGAGCAATCGCATCACGCTCACGTCGAGCTGGCTTTCGGTCAGCGGTCAGCTGCATCATGCTGTCGAGCTGCCCGGGGGTCAGCTGCAGCCGTGCGCGCAAGCTGGCGCGCGTGCGTTCGGCGAGCTGCTCGCGGATCTGCGCGAGCCAGCGTGCCGCGGTGGCGTGGTGCACACCGTGGACGCGGGCGATGTCGCGATGTCGCGAACGCCAAGCGACCGGATCAACGACTGCCGGAGCACAGACGCTCCCGCCTGCGCGGTGAGCGAGGCCAGCGATTCCCCGAACGCGGTGCGAAATGCGTCGTGATGGTCGGCGGCGAGGAACACCAGCTCTGGGTTGCGCATGCGATCGGGCAACACCACCGCAGCGGCATCGTCGAAGCTCTCGCTCGCGACCCGCCTGCCGTGTATCCGCGAAGACAGATCACAGACCCGCAGGCCTCGGAGGCCACCGGGGCCCCCCCGCGCGAACGCCGAGTATGGGGACTATGACAAGTACGAACCCCTTTGTCCTTCCTATGCGCCGACGCCTACTCGATGATCTCGCAGCCATGCATTCGCTCACGACTCACTGCGGCCGGGCGCTGAGCCGCCTTACTCCGGATGACCAGAACTCGCTGTTTTGTACTCGACTCCGAGGCCGTTACTCTCCGGAGCGAAAACGAAGCCTCGCAATGAGGGGTCGTGAGAAACTCGCCGCAATCGGTGAAGTCGTGCTGACACACACGTTGCGACCTGCCAGTCCATGAAATCGACGCAGAGACTCGCAATGTGAGGCTGTCAACATTTGGTGGGAGTCGGGGTTCGAGATAGACCGCGGTGAGTTGTGGAGGAAGAGCGACCTCAAGGTGCGGATGGTCGCTCGCTCCCGCCCAGACTCGGATCCACCACCACGACGTACTCAGGTCCGCTCCTGATCGCTCTCGCAAAATCACAACTTGCGGAAAGATAGCCGTCCGTTCGATTCTACACTCAGCCGCTGAGTTGAGTCGAAGAATCTCAACGCGTGCCTGGGCATCGACGGCGACGATTGCTTGGCACGTGGCAACGCGCCCCCGAACAGTCATGTCATCCATGATTTCGAGATCTGAAGTTGTCACCTTGTAGTCTCCCGCGGGCAGCACGAATTTGACGCCAGTAAACGGAAACTGGCCGTCAAATATGGGTCGGTCAGACGACGTCGACTCGACCCTAAGGTATGGACGTCGAAACGAAAAACCGGCGGCTACTTTCGCGTCCGGATCCAGGGCTTGGAAAACCAGAAGTTCTCCGAGTCTCTCGGCGCTCGGGCTGGCCTCATTTGGAGCTGCCGGCCTATCGAGTTCTGCCAAGTGGGCCGAATTCGTGTTTGACGGACGACAGTTGCTCAGCGCGAGCAGAAGCACCGTCCTGAAGGCCACCTTGGTCATGGGCAATTTCGCGTGCCAACAGGAAACGCTTGTTCGCGCGGATACAGGAGTCGAATTCGAAAGTCATCATCATCCGATAGGTTCCAGTTCGTCCACGTGTCCAGGACCGAGCCGTACTCTGCCATTATCGTCGGAAACGCACAGTTGGCTCGATGCGTCAGGCCCAGGAGGTGTCCCAGTTCGTGAACCCAGACCCCTTGTGAGCTTGGCGATACCAGCTTATCGTTCGGCTCATCAAAAGAATACGCTGTATTGAACAGTACTCTGGCCCCAAGTAGCGTCGGCGCAATCATGCCGAGGCACGTCTCTAGGTAGGCGTGCGTATCGACGAGTGTGTAAGTGTTGGCATAGATATCCATCGGGGTGGCCGGCGTAACGAGGGAGAAGTTGATCGCCATCGCGGCACCCTTCGCTCCCAAAAAATCATTGTAGGATAGGTTCACAAACTGGTCTGGGTCCCAGACCGCGGCAAAGAACGCGATCGGTTCCACGTCCTGCCCGTTCGCTTGAGGCGCATTCCCTTGGGAGCCGCTCCACTTCGCCGCTGCCGCATGATAGTTATCTTTGAGGGTTTCGCCAAAATCGCTCAGCAGGCTTTCGTCCCAAGACATACTTGGAGGATCGTAGTCCCATCTGGCGTTGAAGGTCATCGCGCCGCAGATTTGAGATGGAGACCCTCCCGCTTCTGTGCCGGGCCCCGGGATCGCCGGAATGGCGAGTCCGATAGTGAGGTCCAAATCAGGACGTCGCTTCGCATCGAGAACGATGAAACCAGGCCCGCAGTCGTCGTGTTCTCTTGATCGCTCAAGCCACATCTCGTACCGGTTTCCCACGGCAAGCGCAGGGCGCGTCCGAAACACCTCGTGGCGGACCGATAGCTCTCCGAGGGACTCTGTCCCGCCCACTTCCCATACGAGAATAGATCGCCGATTGGTCCGGGCTCCCTCAAGCGGTATCTCGACGCTCACTACGAGTGGCGTCCAAAGACACATGAATGGGCCGCATTTGTTCGAGGCGTATTTTCGCGGTAGGCCATAGTAGCGACGCCGAGCGCGACCAGCTGCGACGACGACGCCTACGAATGAAAGACGCTCGCGCGGAGTCGCCATCATCCTCGTCATTGCGGGCCCGCAGCGGGTGTCAACCCCCGTGCGAACGGCTGATTGCCGCGCGACGCCGCGACGGGGTTCCGATTCCGAGGGTGCCGCGACACCGCGAGCATCGGTGCGCTTGGTTCTGTACGACGCCGTTGCTACTAACGGCGTGGCGGGGTCTGTGGACCTGGGGGCAGATCCCGAGCACCCACAATCTCCGCCAGCGCGACGCGATCCGCCGGACATCAGACGCTCGTCCTGACAATCAGGTCAACGCTAATGATGATCCAGAGCGAGACGGGGCCCGACGCGGGTGCGTATGACTTCAGCAACACCTTCACAAACGGGTTCTGTGCCTGTGTTACCGGTGTGGTGAGGTTCACCAGTCCTGGCACAGTGGCCGGATTGGTCGTACTTGTTATCTTGGGGGTCAGCGCGTCGGACAGGGCCGGGAGCGAAAAGTCGGCTGGGTCCAAGCGGCTCGGGTTGCTCTGCCGAATGAGCACTTCGAACCCCGCTGGGGTGATAGCCGAGAGGTTGCGTGCGTGAACACGTACGGAGGCACCGATGAAGGCGTACGCTGGCACCTGGATCGAGCCAGCGAGGATCACTTCGTGTGTCCCGTTCAGCGCGAGAAAGCTGTGGTTGAACTCCGCGTACTCGCAAACCGTGATTACATTGCCACCATTCATGCCGGCCTAACCTTTCCGCCGGCACTTGCCGGCACTTTTCGACGGTAGGGGCGCCTCCGGAGGTTGTCAAGGCAGGAACATTTCAGCCTCTTGCACACACCTCTGCTACGACGCGGCCGGGGCCCTTCCCGTTCCACCGCTTCAAACGTCTCCCGAAAGGCCTCGGCGTCGTCCTTGTCCCATCCGAACAGAGAACTCGACGTCACCTTCGCGCAAGTTCGCGGTTGTCGGAGCGATCGTGCCGCTCGGTAACTGCCTCGATCTGCTCGACACCGATCACACGCGCCGTCTGGCGTCAGTCGCCACGGAGCACGTGGCCGCCGGTGCCGTGCTGCCCGCGAACCAAGGGGCCACTCGCCGAGGCGACGTCTGTTGATCAACAAGTTCTGCGCGAATGGTCGAGGAGGGCGCGCCGTTCGACACGGTGCGTGGTCTCTCCCAGAGGTGATCATCGGGCTCTTTCGGCCGCGTACGTTCACGGCGTGGGCGCCGACGGTTGCGTCGGAGTCCGACACGCGTCAAGCTGGTGTCGATGGCTGAGAAGCCCCAGCGCGTGATCGTGGACCCGGCGGTGCAAGCGGCCGAGGAGGTGTTCCAGCGCATGATGGCGAGGTTCCGCAACATGACCGCGCAGGAGCGCCTGCGTTGGGACGTCGAGCACGGATTCGCGAACCCCGACGGCACGCCCAAGCTGCCGGAGGGGGACCCGTGCGTGACGATCGTTCGGTAGGGCGGGCGCGTCGAGTGTAGATGTGGCGCCGAGGCCCCCTACTCTCTCGGCGCCGCCGGAGGCGGTCGATCCGCGTCGAAGCCGAGGCGAACACCCACCGCAAGCCCCAGGGAAGCGGCGCGATCCAGCAACAACCACTCGAAGAACGCGAGCTCGCCTGGGGGCCCGGGGTCGTTTTGCCACTGCCATCGCTTCACGCGATAGGCCGACCACCGCGGCTCGATGTGGTTGGCGCCGATCGAAACCTCCGCAGTCATCGCACTCCCGTCGCGCGCCGCAGTCGGAAGGCTCTTGCGCGCCGAGAATCGCCAGAGCCGCTCGAAGTCCACGCACGCCATCGCGACGGTGAACGGCGCATCGGCCTCACCGTGAGCGGTGCGTCGGAGCCCAGCTTCGCAGGCGTCGCCGGTGCGATCGAACGACAGTGTGCAGGTTTCATCGACCGCGTCGGAGCACGCGCGGCTGTAGTAGACGACGCGATGTGCGAGACCTCCGGCGTTGCTTCGCGGTGGTGATCCCCAGCCTAGCGGACAACGGGTCGCACGTCGGGTCGCCGCCATGCACGACTTGTGCGGCGCGCATGGGTTCTCGTGCAGCCAGGCGCAACCGCCGGTGTCGTCGAGCACGAGTGTGTCGCCATGGTCGGGCTCGGCGCCAAGCGACGCGTCGGTCGGTCCGATGCGCAGCTCGACGGTGAACGCGACTCGCTTGCGTCGATTGCGGCCCAGCATCGTCGGCACCGAGACCAGCGAGAGGGCTTCGCGCACGCACTCGTGGAGCGCCGCGCTGCCGATGCCGGTCACCACCGGGAGCAGCACGAGCGCGGTCGCGTCCCCTCGTGGCACGAGCTGATCGAAGGTCACCCGCACGAAGCCGGGAATGCTGGTGTCGTGAAGTTCGGATCGCGCGCAGGCCTCGAGTCGCGTCCCGTTCGAAGCGATGAGACTCGCGAAGTAGGCAAGCTCGGGATCGGTCGACTGGTAGCGCACCGGCGTGAGCCGATCGACCTCCGGCTCGGACGCCGCCGGTGTGATCGGCATCGCCGGCTCGGGCTCGTGGACTGGTTCGTGCTGGGGGTCGGGTACCACGAGTGGTGGCTGTAGGCTTGGCCCTGGTGGTCGCTCGCGCGGGCAACCGAGCACCGAGGTCGCGAGCACCATGGCGGTCCGCCACGTGGTGGGTGTGCGGGGGTGCGTCGACACCCGCGCAAGGCGGCCCAGTGCCTGCACCTTGCGAGGGTGTCACGCCGGGCCCGCGGGGCCACCGATTGGCCGCCATTGCCCCCTCGCGTGCCGTAACTTGCAGATCGATGGTGGCGTCCTAAGAACTCGTCAGGACGATGCCGGAGCCCGTGACTGCTCACGACCAGTACGAGCACTGGGCCCCGACCTACGACGGAGACACTGCCCGCCTGGGTTGGGTCGCGCCCGCGGTGCTCGCCGAGGCCGCGGCGGCCCATGTCGCGCCCGCGTCCTGGCTCAGCGTCGTCGATCTCGGCGTGGGCACGGGACAAGCGAGCGCGGCCTGGCGGGACGCGGGCGCACGCGTGGTCGGCGTGGATATCTCGCGCGCGATGCTCGAGCAGGCCGGCCTCGCCGATGCTCGCTTCCATGCGCTGCTCGAGCACGACCTCGACGCGGGCCTGCCCGAGACGCTGCTGCGCCGTGCTGACGCCGATCTGATCCTGTCGTGCGGGGCGCTGCACTTCGTCGCCGATCTCCCGGCGCTGTTTCGCGCCGCGCAGGCGGTGCTGGTCCCCGGCGGTGTGCTCGCCTTCACGTACATACCCGAGCAGGCCCGGCGCTTCGGGCCGCACACGCGCGTGCACGCGAGCACCGACGTTCGCAGCTGGCTCGAGCACGCCGGCTTGCCCGTGGTCGAACAACGCGAGTTCGTCGCCTACCACGGCGACGATGGACCGGTGCGCTACGGCTTGGTGATCGCCCGCGACGGACGGACGCCGATGCCATGGCCGAAGTCGCTACAGTGGATCGATCGGACCGCATGCGTCGACCGGGCGCGGCTGCGGGCACTGCTCGAGCGCGAACCATGGTTCGCCGAGCGGGCGCGCCGTGGCGGCCCCGCCCTGCGCGAGCGGGTCGCCCGCGGCATCTGCGATCCCCGGGCGTTGCCGTGGCCCACGCTCGGCCCGGCGAGCGCGGCGAAGGCCGCCGGCTGCACGGTGCTGGCGCTGCTCCCCCACCCCGACGACGAGTCGATCTACGCCGGCGGCACGCTCGCCGCGTGGTCGCGCGCGGGCGCCCGCATCGAGCTGGTGGTGGCCACCGCCGGCGCCGGTGGTCGCGGTGGACCGGGGCTCGCCCCGCGACGCGCCGCCGAGCTGATCGCGGCCGCCGAGATCCTCGGCGTCGATGCCCTGGCGTGCCTGGGTTGGGTCGACGGCGGCAAGTACCACGACGCCGCCCGCACCCGGCCGCTCGAGGCCGACGACGCGATCGCGGCGTGGGACCTGACGCGCGCGATCGAAGATCTCGTGCGCGAGATCCGGAGCCGGCGACCGCTGGTCGTGCTGTCGCTCGATCCCGAGGTCGATCCGAACCTGTCGCTGCACGCCCATCATCTCGCGCTGGGCCGACTGGTGGCGATCGCGTTCGAGCTCGCGGCCGACATCGAGTTCGCGCCATCGCTCGGCGCGCCGTGGGCGAGCCACGAGCACCGCGTGATCGCCCCGCGCATCGATGCCGCCGTGGCCTGCCGTCACGCGATCGATCCCGCGATCAAGCGTGCTGCAGTGGCCGCGCACGCCAGCCAGAGCTACTCGACGGCACGACTGCTCGCCGATGACCACGACGTGCACCAGGAGTGGTGTCGGACCGTGCAACGCCGAGCTCCGGTGGAGCTGCCGCTGGTGCGCGTGCGCAGCCGCGCAGCGCTGGTGTCCGCGGGCGAGTGGAGTGAGGCCCGCGACCGGATCCTGGGCTTTGCGCGCCCGCGCGCCGCCCTGGTCGAGATCCTGCGGCGTCAAGCCCACGCGCGTGCGCCCGATGCCGCAGCACTCGCGGCGATCGACAGACTGGCGCGCACCGATGCCGTCGCCGTCGTCACCGGCCAGCAGGTCGGTCTGCTCGGCGGGCCGGCGCTGACGCTGAGCAAGGCCCTGTCCGCCGTCGCGTGGGCCCAGCGACTCGCCGCGCAGGGCATCGACGCGGTGCCGGTGTTCTGGATGGCGACCCACGACCACGACCTCGACGAGGTCCGGACCGTCGTGCGTCTCGACGCCGATCCGTTGGTCCTCGATCTCGCGGCCGACGGCGGCTCGGTTGGACGACGCCCCCTGGGACCCGGCATCGACGCGCTGCTGCGGGCTTGGTTCGACGCCATGCCACACGCGGCCAGCGCGGCCCTGCACCGGGCGATCGTGCAGTCGCACACCGAGGACGCCAGCTTCGCGCAGGCGTTCGCGCGACTGCTCGCGCACGCGACCCGCGGACTGGGTCTGGTGATCCTCGATCCTGACGACCGCGCGTTTGCGGCCCTCGCCCGCGAGGTGATCGGTCGCGAGCTGTTCGGGCCCGAGCGCGCCAACGCGGCCCTCGCCCACGCCCGGGCTCGACTCGCCGCCCAAGGGCAGGCCGAGATCGTGCCCACCGACCGCGCGCTGCTGCAGGTGTTCTGGAGCGACGAACACCGCGTGCGTCGACGGCTGCGACCCGAGACCGACGGGGTTTCCGCCGGCGATCGCCGGCTCACGGTCGCCGAGCTGAACGCGTGTCTCGAGCTCACGCCCGAGCGATTCACACCCGCCGCGCTGCTGCGACCGGTGGTCCAAGACGCCATCTTGCCGAGCATCGCGTACGTTGCCGGCCCCACCGAGGCCAAGTATCTCGCCCAGACCGCCGAGCTGTACGCGTGGGCCGGCGTGCCCCGCTCGCGCGTGGTGCCCCGCGGATCCCTGCGGTGGATCGACGGCGCCGATCTCGAGCGGCTCGCGCCCGCGGGCGGACTCGCGGCGCTCGACGACAGCACCGCGCCCGAGAGCGCGCTGGGCCTGGGTGCGCTGCCCTCGGCGATGCGCTCGCTGCACGACGCGCTCGCGGTCCTCGACGTCCAGCTCAGCGGCCGACGTGACGGCCTCGACACTCCGGCCGAGCAGACCTGGCACGCGCTCGCCGAACACACGACCGCCGTGTCGGGCAGTGGTGCCGCGGGTCCGTGGGCCCACGCCTGCGAGCGCATCGACGCCGCGCTCGCCCATCGCGGACCCGGCAGCCGGGTCTACACGCAGGCCCACCACGCGATCGGCAAGCTGCGGCAGGCGCTGTTGCGCGAGGGCCGTCGTCGCGATCCCGAGGCGCTCGCGGCCTGGCGTCGCGTCGCGATGGTCCCCTCGCCCGCCGAACGTCGCATGAGCACCGCAGAGGTATTGCTGCGGGGCGGCGACCGGTTGCCCGCGGCGCTCGTGGGCGGATTGCTCGCCGATCCCTCGGCGCAAGTGATCGTTCAAACCGCCACGGTGGTGCTCGACCCACCCGCGGTCGTGCTCGACACACCCGCGTGGGGCCGCTGGGGCGTGCTCGCCCTGGGCGGTCTGGGCGGCAGCGGACGCGTCGCGTGGGACGTCGCGCGCGGGCTGGGCGAGCGCGGTCATCATGTGGTGATGCTGGCCGCCGGCGATCCGCACTGGGCCACCGATGGCGAGATGAGCCTGCACTACCTCGAGGTTCCGGCGCCGCACGTGCCGACGGCGGCGAGCGACGCCTGGGTGCTGCCGCTGGCCGACGCGATCGAGCAGGCTGCGATCGCACACCGCCTCGAGGGTCTGTCGGTGCACTACGCGGTTGGGCTCGCCGAGGCCGCGGTGATCGCCCGCGATCGACTGGCTCGTCACGGTCACGCGCTTCGCGTCTGCGTGACGCTTCACGGCAGCGACGTGACCGTGTTCGGCGAACACGACGAACAGCGCCTGCGACTGCGCACGGCCCTGACGCGCGCCGACGAGGTCACCGCGGTATCGCGGTGGCTCGCCGCGTCGGCCCGCACCAAGCTCGAGCTCTCGCGGTCACCTCGGGTCGTGACCAACGCGGTGGACACCGCGCTGTTCTACCCCGAGCCCCACCTCGCGCGGGTCCCAGGCCAACCGGCGGTGCTGTGCCACGCGTCGAACTTTCGCGAGATCAAGCGCCCGCTCGACAACATCGACGTGCTCGCGCGGGTGCTCGCGCGGGGACACGACTCGCGACTGGTCATGATCGGGGACGGCCCGCTGCGCGCCGAGGCTGAGGCCCACGCCCACGCCCGCGATGTCGCCGGCCGCACCGACTTCGTCGGCCCGATCGCACCCGCGCAGCTCGCGGGTCGCCTGCGCCGCGCCGACATCGTGCTGGTCACCAGCGCCTCGGAGTCGTTCAGCCTGGTTGCTCTCGAGGCGATGGCGAGCGGCGCCGTCCTCGTCGGCACGCGCTGCGGCGGACTCGAGGAACTGCTCGGTGCCGAGCCCGAGTGGATCGAGCGGCTGCTGGCTGCGCCCGGCGACCTCGACGGCCTCGCTCGTCGCGTCGCGGCCCTGCTGGACGACCCTGCTCTGTTCGCCCGCGCGCGTGCGGTGGGCCTCGCGGTGGCCCGCAGCGGCTACGCCCAGCACGAGCAACTCGCCGCTTACGCCGACGTCCTGCGCGGGGATCCATGAACACGCCCGGGCCGCGGGCGCGCTGGGCCGAGTTCGGCGTCCTGGCGGCGCTGTGGGCGATGGTCTTCGCCTCCAGCAGCCAGGTGATGATCATGGCGCCGATCCTCCCCCGGATCCACGACGAGCTCGGGGTGTCCTCGGCGCTCTCGGGCACGCTGGTGAGCGGCTACGCGATCGCGCTGTCGGTGTTCGCGTTGGTGACCGGACCGATCTCCGACCGCGTGGGCCGGCGCGCCGTGCTGCTGTGGGGCAGCGGAGCGATGGCGCTGGCGCTGTTGCTGCACGTGTTCGCGGTCGACTTCGCCAGCCTGCTGGGCGCCCGCGTGCTCGCGGGGATCGCCGGCGGGGTGTTGACCGGATCGGCAGTGTCCTTCGTGGGCGACTACTTCCCCTACGACCGCCGCGGCTGGGCCAATGGTTGGATCATGAGCGGCTTCGCGTTGGGGCAAGTGGTCGGCGTTCCGTTCGGGACGGTGCTGGCCTCGCGCCACGGCTTCGCCTCCGCCTTCATACTGTTCGCTGCGGTCATGGCGGTGGCCTTCGTGCTGGTTCTGCTGGTCGTGCCACAGCCACGCGTGGAGCGATCCGATCGCCCGCTGACCCTGGCCTCGGGCCTGGCCGAGTACGCCGCGCTGCTGTCCATGCGACCGGCGCGCGGCGCCGCGCTGGTCTACGCGACCATGTTCTTCGCGGTCTCCAACTTCGTCGTCTATCTGCCGAGCTGGGCCGAGTCGGAGCTCGGTGTCGACGCCACCGGCATCGCGACCATGTTCACCGTCGGCGGCATCGCCAGCGTGTTGTTCGGCCCGCGCGCCGGGAAGTTGTCGGATCGCGTCGGACGACGGCCGCTCATCCTGGTGTCGTGCCTCGGAGGTGCGCTGCAATTCGCGATCACGACGCTGTTCGTTGACGGCGCGGTCTCGGCGTCGATCATGTTCTTCGTCGCGATGACACTGCTGGCGCTACGACTGTCGCCGCTGCAGGCGCTGCTCACCGCCCTGGTGCCGGATGCCCGCCGCGGCGCGTTCATGAGCCTGGTGGTCGCCGTCGGCCAGATCGGCGGGGGCCTGGGTGCAGCGGTCGCCGGCGTGCTCTACACCGAGGTCGGTTACGGCGCGTGCACGATCGCCGCCGCGGCATCGATCCTGGTGACCGCGTGGCTGGTGTGGCGCGAGCTCCCCGAGGCCAGAATCAACCCGTGACCGCGCCTTCGGCATGCCGCTGCACGCCGTGCGCGTCATCGACCGCCGGAAATCCTCCTAAACGCGCCGTCTGAGGCCGCGAAACGGGCTTGGAGGTGGCGTTTGGCGTCAGGGCCGCTGGGCAAGCTGGGCGTATCAGACGGGGTGCTACGCTTTGTGGATGGCCGGCGCTGCTCCCCGGATGCGGCTCGCGACACTCGCGGACCTGACGGCGATCCCGGAGGCCGAGCGCTTCCACGAGATCGTCGACGGCGAGCTCGTGCGCAAGGCGATGCCGAGCATCCGCCATGGCATGGCGCAGATGGGCATCGGCGATGCGATCACCGGTCCTTACGGACCGCGCGCACGCGGACGCGGACCGGGCGGTTGGTTGTTTGCCAGCGAGACCGAGATCCAGCTCGACTCGGCGCAGATCTATCGACCTGACGTTGCCGGTTGGCGGCGGGAACGGCTGCCGTCGATCCCGGGTGACTGGCCGATCAGCGTGCGACCGGACTGGGTCTGCGAAATCCTATCCGCATCGAACGCCCAGAACGATCTCGTGAAGAAGATGCGTGGGTACCACCGTGGCGCGGTGCCGCACTACTGGGTGCTCGACCCCGAGGCGGAGACGCTGACGGTGTATCGGTGGACGGCGGAGGGGTATCTCGTGGTGCAGACCGCCGCAGGGCCTGAAGTGATTCGCGCGGAGCCGTTTGGTGACGTCGAGATTTCGGTGCATGCGTTGATCGAGGGCGACGAGTGAGATAGCTCGCCGAGCATTCACGGCACGAGCAGTGCGACGAACCCGCGTCGCGTGAACGCTTTGCCGACGGAGTCGCTGCCGCCCGCGAGCCCCGTGCCGGCGCACGGGATCCGGACGAGCGGCGCGGCTCGCCGAGCCTCGCGCCACGTCGGGTGTTATCCTCACCCGATGGCGCGCTGCACGGTGCTTGGTTTCGCGACCGCTTGCCTGTCGAGCGCCCTCGTGCCGACGACCGCCGCCGCCGAGCAGCTTTGCGGCACGGTCGCCGAGTTCAACACCGCGATGGCCCAGGCCGGGACCGCCTCGACCGACGTCACGCTGACGTTCGACGTCGTCGGCGTCAACCCCAACGACTTTTTCGGCACCAAGGGCTCGCTCGCGCAGCTGCGCAACACCAGCTGCGGCACTGGCCAGGACGCGGGGATCAAGGTCTATGGTCCCGACGATCCGCCCAACGACGCGCACCCGGCCGGCACCCTGAAGATGGAGTACGGCAACTCATGTTGCGGCGGCACGTGCGGCGAGCATTGGGCCGAGCCCAACGCTTCGGCCGTGGTCTTCGTCGATGGGACCGAGACCTGCAACGTGACGATGTGGATCAAGCCAGCCGAGGCCGGCTACACGCTGCTCTGCAACGTCGGCCAGTTCGATGGCCTCGGCGACAACCCCGAGGGCAATGCCGTCGACCAGATCGCCCTGCTCGAGTTCCTCCTGCCCGATGGCGGGACCACCTGGGCGATCCCCAACGCGACCGCGAGCAACGACCAGGTGTGCTGGGAGTCGGTTCCGAGCGACATGATGCGCATCACGGTGCCGGTGCTCGAGGACGTCGCCACCGGACCGAGCTGGGCGGACGCTGTCTTCCCCGACGTCACCGATCTCGCGGTCGAGGCCGATGGCACCCTGGCGTACTTGAAGTTCGAGGTCCCCTCGATCGACGGCAAGGCGACCTCGGTGCGGCTGTTCATGCACACCAGTACCGCGCCGTCCTCCGACGGTGACGGCGGCGAGGTCCACACCGTGGTGGACAACGGCTGGTCGGAGGCGACGATGACGTTCGCGACGCGGCCGGCCATCGATGCGCCGTCGATGGGTCGAATCGGCCCGGGCGCCGCGGACGTGCTGCTGTCGATCGAGCTCGAGGCCACGGTGGGCACCGCGGGCACGCACAGTCTCGCAGTGGTGTCGCCACCCACCGACGGCAACGGCACTCACTTCTGGTCGAAGGAGGGCTCGGCCGCCGGTGCGGCGTTTCTTCAGATCGACTACGTGGTCGTCGACGGCGATGGCGACGGGTCACCCGACGGTCCCGACTGCGACGACGCCGATCCCGAGGTCGGCCCCGAGGCCGACGAGCAGTGCAACGGACTCGACGACGACTGCGACGACGAGATCGACGAGGGCTGCGACAGCGTCGACGACAGCACCGGCGGGGGCGACGGCACTCTCGGGGGCGACGGCGGCGATGAGGCCGGCTCGGGCACCGCCAGCTCGGATCCCCAGCTGCCGAGCGATTCGCTGCGCGGGGCCGACACGGGTTGTTCGTGCGCGAGCACCCGCCGCACACTCCCGGCCTGGCTCGTCCTCGCGCCTGCCTTCGCGCTGTGGCGCCGTCGACGGCGCTGAACGACTCCGGTCACGGCACGCGCTCGCCGGGCCGTCAGGCCCGCTGCGGGCGTGCTGGCCCACGCCTCCGACTGGAATTTCCCCTGCTACCCTGACCGTCGATGACCGATCCCACCGAGCTGACCGCGTCGGGCCTCGCGGCTGCCATCCGCGAAGGCAAGCTGTCGGCGATCGATGCGGTCGACGCTCACCTCGCGCGAATCGACCAGCGCAATCCGGCGATCAACGCGATCGTCACGCTCGACGCCGAGCACGCGCGGACCGAGGCGCGCGCGGCCGATCGCAGGCAAGCCCAAGGCGAAGCACTCGGTGCCCTTCATGGGGTACCGATCACCCTCAAGGACTGCCATGAGACCGCGGGCATGCGCACGACAGTGGGTTTTCCACCGCTGCGCGATCACGTGCCGGCCCGCGACGGCACGGTCGCCGCACGGCTGCGCGCGGCGGGTGCGATCGTGCTCGGCAAGACCAACGTGCCGCCATTGCTCGGGGGGCCCTACACCAACAACCCGATCTTCGGACGAACCAACAATCCGTGGAATCACGCCCACACGCCCGGCGGATCGAGCGGTGGCTCGGCTGCGGCGGTCGCCGATCGGCTGGCGCCGCTCGACATCGGTAGCGACGCGGTGGGCTCGGTACGACTGCCGGCCCACTTCTGCGGGCTGTTCGGGTTCAAGCCCTCGGAGCGGCGGGTCTCGCTCGTCGGGCACCTGTGCTACGGCGACGTTCCCGGCGCGGCGCGAGGATGGCGAGCGATCTGCACCCCCGGTCCGATCGCCCGCAGCGTCGCTGATCTCGAGCTCGCCTTCGCGCTGCTGGCCGGCCCCGACGGCCGTGACACCGAGCTGCCGCCGCTCCCGCTGCAGCGCGTCGCGACGCCGAGCATCGCGTCCTTGCGGATCGCGTATGCGCGGACGCTGCCATCGGTACCCGTCGCGGGCGAGGTCGGTGACGCGGTCGAGGCCTTGGCCGGCGAGCTATCGCGGCTCGGTGCACAGGTGGTCGAGCGCACGCCGGAGCTCGACTACGAGGCCGCGTACGCGACGATGTGGGCGCTGATGCAGGCCATCGGCACTGCCGCCGAGCCGCTGCCGACCGAGCCGACACCGGCGCGGATCGTGACCTACACGCGACTGCTGACACAACGTGACGACCTGATCCACGCCTGGGACGAGTTCATGCAGGGCTTCGATGTTCTGCTGTGTCCGCCGGGCATCTCGACCGCATTCCTCCACGCGTCGCCGCGCGAACCGATCGACGTCGACGGCACATCGGTCGACGTCCGGCACTCGGCTCACCACTGCGCGCTGTTCAACGTCAGCGGCCAGCCAGCCGTCGTGCTGCCCTACCGGATCTCCGCGGCGGGCCTGCCGATCGGCGTGCAGCTGGTCGGTCGTCGCTGGCACGACGAGCGACTGCTGGCGATCGCGCGGGCGCTCGAGCCGATCACGGGGCCGTGTCCGCGACCACCCTCGATGCCGTAGCGACTCGCGGCAGCCACCCGCGACCAAGCCCGCGCGTTCACAGCCGATCGACGAGTTCGATGCGCACCGTCAGCTTCATGCCGCGGCGCGTGAGGTCGACCCGAAGTTCGTCGGCCTTGCGGAGCTTCTCGTAGGCCGCCAGAGCCGCTTCGGGGCCCGCGAAGCTGTGACCGTTGATGGACTCCACCAGATCGCCGTTGCGAAAGCCCAGCGCTTTGAGCACTGAGGACGTACGGATCCCGTAGAGCTTGAACCCGGCAGCGGTGCCGTCGACGAGCGCCGGAACGACCCGGACCGTGCGCATCATCGCGCCCGGATCGGCCAGCCACGAGTCGAACACGCCGCGTTCGACGCGGATGTGCTCATCGGACACAGCCTGGATTCCGGCGAGCGACGCGGTGACCTCGGTCTCACCACCCTCGGTCGAGCTCCCGCCAGACAGGTCGGCCAGATCGCGTGCGGGCGAGGTCTCGCGCGACCGTCGTCGCGCCGCGGCACGCAGGGCATCGGCGAGCACTTCGCTGTCGACGTCGCCAGAGACGATCCCCAGCGCCACGCGTTGACCATCCGCGGTGATCTCCAGGCGTTCGAGTGACGCGCGCGATCCGATGGCGCCGGCCAACGTCGACGGGTCCACCGACTCGGAATCGATGCTGAGTGTCGCGGCCGCAGCTGGCAGCTCGAGCAGCTCGAGCAGCAGCGTCGGGTCGCGGGAAAGCGGTTCGGCGGCCGCTCCGATCGCGACCACCAGCGCCCGATCGATCGTGTCGACCCTGCCGCGACGAAGCGACAGAGCCAGCAGATCGGCCAGGCGCGCGCGCGGATCGTTCGGGCGGCCCACCCGATAGCGCAGCGTGTGCGGCTCGGACGCCCTGCGCAGCGTCACAGCGATCCGCTCACCGCCGGTGAACAGCGTCAGAGCGCCGCGGGAATCGAGCTCTTCGAGTGAACTGGGCTCGAGCGAAACGATCACATCGCCGTCCATCAGCCCGAGTCGTCGCGCGAGCTTCGGGGCGCCGCTACAGCGCAGAACCACGCCCGCGGGCATCCGTACGAGCTGCCACGCTCCCGTCGCAAGCACGTACAGCACTTCGGGGACCACCGCGGGCTCGAGCCAGTAAAGGCCCGGCGCGGGCACGTCGACCGTCAGCTTCTCGGCGGCGGCATCATTGCCGCCCGCGTCGGCAGCCGGCGCCGGGACAGCGGTCGCTGGCACCTCGACAGCTGCTTTCACGTCGAGCGCGACGGCCTGGGCCGGCGGCGACGGTTCGGGCGGTGCGGCCGAGCACGCGCACAGGACGACAGCTCACAGGATCGTCCCAACCCTCGGGTGCATCGACGCACCGTAGCACGCAACCGCCGACGCGCGACGAGCGACTCGAGTCCCTCTGGATGAACCTGTGGCGGCGCCAGGGTCCTCATCGGCGACCGTCAACAAGCAGCTCTCGAGCTGGGTCGGCAGCCATTCGCCGTGGACCACGATCTCGCTGGGCGTCCCATCGGCGGGCAACCCCACGAGCGATCCACGATCGCGAGCGGCCGCGCCAAGTCAGCGCCCACCAGAATCGACGACGAACGCCTGGAGTAGCGTCAGCTCGTCGGGGGTGGCGCCGCCCTTGTCGGTGAGCACGCGATGGGCAAGGTGCGCGAGCACCAACGGACCCAGCGCGGCACGCTCGGCCTGAGCGCGGGAGACCAGGCCGGCAGCGTCGAGGCCGCAGCGGTCCCACACCAACGCGATCTTGTCGCCGGGGGCGACCTGCGCCATCTTGGAGAGCGTCTCGGTTCCCTTGCCGTTGCACATGGCCTCCAATGGCGTGAGCATGGCCGGGGTCGCGACCGACTTCATCGCGATCAGGTTCCGCATCTCGGGCGGGACCGTCTGCATGTCGGCGAAGGCAGTGATGAGCTCGGGTGGCAGCCGGCCGACCTCGGCCTCGGCGAGAGCCGCGGCGGCGAGCTCCGATCGCACGGTCGCATCGACGCTGCGCACGGCCTTGACGCCGTCGGCGAGCTTCTTGGCGATCGCCG
>CANLQR010000059.1 GCA_947492135.1 Deltaproteobacteria bacterium
CTCCTGGGGCAGATCTCCGTAGATGCCGACGGCGAGCTCGGCGGCACCATCTCGCAGCAGTTTCGCGTCATCGGTGGTGTTGGGCAGAAATCGCAATCCCGCCCGGGGCGCCTGCTCTCGGACGATCCGATCGACGACCCCGCCGAGCACGGTCAGCACGTAGTCTGACGCGTGAACCACGAAGGTGCGGTCGAGTTCGGCGGCGACGAAGGGTCGCTCCGGAGCCAAGGTCTGGCGGGCCTCGCTGACCAGGGTGTGGATCCGGGGTTTGAGCGCCTCGGCCCGCGGGGTGAGGACCATCTGCCGCCCCGCGCGCACGAGCAGCGGATCGCCGAGCCGCTCGCGAATGCGCGCGAGCGCGTGGCTCATCGCAGGCGTCGACAAGCCGACGCGTCGAGCCGCGCCAGTGACACTGACCTCCTGTAGCAGCGCATCGAGGGTGGCTAGCGAGCCAAGATCCAGTTGTTCCATACGGTGCAACTATGTCACTCATGCATTGCAATTGGTGCCGTGATTTGCAGCCCCATCATGGGCGCCGATGCGGCACGTCCTGTCGAACCTCGTCGCGATCTCATCGGCGCTGGTCGTCGCACTGCTCGGTGGTGCCGCCCTTGCGAGCCCCGTGAACGCGGAAGTGCTTCGCCCCGACCCGTTGCGGCCGGGTTGGAGCGGCGGACTCGATGGCTCCTTCTCGATCGCGCGCGGCAACATCAGTACCCTCGATGTCGGCGGGGCGGGGCGAGTGCAGTACCAGACGCTGCATGCCCCACGGCCGGACCGCAAGACCCAGCTTCCGTTCCTCGCCCAGCGGGTGTTCGCCACGACCAGCGGACGATTCGCAGAGAACCGTGGGAAGCCCTTTGTCAGCCAGGCGTTCACCCACGCCCGGTGGACAGCGATGTGGCACCCGCGGATCGGCACGGACGTCTTCGCGCAGCACCAGCTCAACGAGTTCCTGCGGCTGCAATGGCGGGCCATCGCGGGCGTGGGCGCCCGGGTCGTCATGGTCCATCGACCCGTGTTCATGTTGTGGGGCGGCAGCGGTCCGATGTTCGAGTACGAGCGGATCGAGGTGGCGGCGGGCGCGGCGGACCTGGCGGCGGACTCGGCCTGGCGCTGGACCCAATACCTGACCCTGAGACTGGCGGTCTTCGAGGGCCGACTGCTGATGCAGAACACGCTCTACGTGCAGCCGCGATTCGATCGATTCGGAGATCTACGCGTGCTCGAGGAACTCGAGGTTCTCGCCAACGTCGCGCCGCACTTCGGGCTGGGCGCGACCTTCGACGTCCTGCACGACACCGCTCCACCAACCGCCGTCGAGCGCACGGACCTTCGACTACTGAGCACCGTGAGGGTGTCGTTCTGAAGCAGCCGGTTTCTGGCGGCACCTGGCCCCATGCTCAATCGTTGCACCGGATGCAACTATGGCTTCAGTGATCTTGCGTTGTCTGCATCTCGTGGGGGGCCATAGTCGTCCGCGAGAGGACACCTGTGTCCTCAACAACAGGAGCGAACGACATGAGCCTCCGAGATCCCAACCCGTCGAACAAGAACAAGCCCAAGCGAGTCGCGATCGTCATCGCCAACCCGGCAACCTCCACCACCACCGGCTGGCCGGTCGGCTTTTGGTGGTCCGAGCTGACGCACCCGTACCACGCGTTTCACGAGGTCGGCTACGAGGTCGAGGTCTTCAGCCCCGCCGGCGGCAAGTGCGAGGCTGACGGCATGAGTGACCCGCGCGACGCCAGCGGATACTCCGCGTCGGACCTCATCAGCATGGGTTTCGTCAGCACGCCGAATCTCGCGGCGCTCGTCGAGAAGACCAAGCCGGTCTCGGAGATCAGCGTCGCGCGGTTCGACGCCATCATCGTGGCCGGAGGGCAGGCACCGATGTTCAACTTCGAGCGGGCGACCGACCTACACAATAAATTTGTCGAGTTCTACGAGGCCGGGAAGGTCACGGCCGCGCTCTGCCACGGCGTGGCCCTTCTTCGCTACGCGAAGCTCTCGAACGGCGAACTGCTCGCGCAGGGCAAGACCGTGACCGGCTTCGCGAACGTAGAAGAGGATTTCGCGGACAACGCAGTCTGGGGCATGGGCGCGCTTCCCAAGGACCAGCACTTGATGCCGTGGCGCATCGAGGACGAACTCAAGAAGATCCGAGCGAACTTCGTCCAGGGTGGCCTGTGGCGGGGATTTGCAGTGCGCGATGGCAACCTCATCACCGGCCAGCAGAACTTCTCCGGGGCCGAGACCGCCAAGCTCGTCATCGAAGCACTCGGTCGCTGAGTGAGGGACACCATGAGCGCAGACCCGATGAGCGAAGCAGCCGCGATTGAAGGACTTGTGGGCGCGTGCCATTGCGGCCGCGTTCGCGTGCATGTTCCAGGGGACAGTGCGGGCGTCGTTGCTTGCCACTGCACGGACTGCCAGAAGCTCCACGGCAACTTCTTCGCCATGCTGGTCGCCGATCAGGCGACCGTGGCATGGGAAGGCGCTGAGCACATCGCTTGGTACCGCTCCTCGCCCGCCAACGATCGTGGCTTCTGCATGCACTGCGGGAGCCGCGTCGCGAAGCGTCCGATCGAGGGCGCCAAGATCATGGTCTCGGCTGGGCTGTTCGAGCGCACGTTGCCGCGGAGCGTCCTCGCGAACGTGTGGCTGGAGCAGAAACCCGCGTGGTACGAAGCCCCCCGCGTCGGCGCGATCAGCCCTGAGGACTTCGTTGCCCTCGCGCTCGCTGAGCCCATCGAGACCGCAATCGCCCAGTACGGCTATGTGCTGCGCGCAGCGTCTGGCAGCAAGAACCCTCCGGGCGTCATCGCGCTGACCTGGATCGCTGCAAAAGACCCGAGCGAGCGTGAACGAGTCCGCGCGCACTCACGGCAGAACGTGCAGGACTTCCTCGCCGAGCCGGGGTTCATCTCCATCGTCACCGGGTTCACGGGTCTGCGCGGCTTCACGGTGACCGCCTGGGAGGACGAGGCCTCGATGAAGCGGGCTCTGGGCAAGCACCACGCGGTCGCCATGCGGGAGCTCTTTGGAGAGAACTTCGTGGCCTCGGTCTGGACCAGCGTGTGGACGCCGACGCGCATCAATCGGCTCTGGGTGCGCTGCCCTTCGTGCGGCTCGCTCGAAGACGTCTCGGACGATCACAGGACTTGTGGCAAGTGCCACGCGCCGCTGCCCGAGCGCCCGGCTTTCTGGTGACCCACGACGACCCGGCGGGGATCACACCTCGAGCTCGGTGATCGGCGCGTTCGTATACCCCGCCTCATACCCGAACTCCGCCAGCGGCAGCCCGGCCCCGCGCAGCGCGGTCAGCAGCGCGCGGCTGGTGTTGTCGCCGTTGCCGCGATAGTGGACGTTGCCCTTGAGCCGACCGCTGCCCTTGCCGCAGATGAGCATCGGCATGTCGTCTTGCGAATGCGTCCAGCCCTCGGAATGCTCGGTGCACACCAGGATCGAGCTGTGCTCGAGCAGGTTGCCGCTGCCCTCGGTGGTGTCCCGCAGCTTGTTCAGGAAGTACGCGAGCTGCTCGAGGTTGAACCGCGCGATGGCGGCGCCGACGCCGTACGGCGCGGCCTCGGTGTGGTTCAGATAGTGGTGGCCGTCGGTCGCGCCGACCATCCAGAACACCGCGCCCGAGCCACACGTCGAGTATTGAATCGAGAACGCGCGAGTCAGACCGCACGCGAGCGCGAGCGCCATCAGATCGCTCATCACGACGTTCTTCTCGACGACCACCTCGTTGGAATCGATGTCGGGAAACTCGCCGGGATCCGCAGGCTGCTGACAATCGGCGAGCGGCGCCGACAGCCGCGACTCGAGCTCGCTGATGCTCGTGAGGTGCTGATCGAGGCGCTGCTTGTCCTTGGCGCCGAGCTTGCCCTCGAGGGCCTGGATCTGATCACCCACCGAGTTCAGGACGCTGGCCCGGGCCTTGCGCACCAGTGGCTCAGCAGTCCCCTGGTTGAAGAGACGATCCCAGAACGCATGCGGACTCTCTTCCGACGGATTCACGTTCGACTCGCCTGCGACGCTGCCATTGTGCGACAGGTACTGGAACGAGGTGCCCTCGTCGGTACCGCGAAAGCGCGTGACCGCAGCTTCGAGCGAGCGATACGACGGCGGCGTGGCCGACTCGGTGAGGAAGTAGTTGGCCGCGATCTGATCGACCGACGGGTACTTGAAGGTCGAGACGATGGTGTCGCGCACGTCGGCGACCTTCAGATGAGGTCCGCCCGAGCACACCGCCGACATCCCCGAGTGGTGGGGGTGCCGGGGCGTGAGCACCGACATTCCGGTCACGACGCTGACGTAGTCCTTGAGCGCCACCAGCGGTGCAAGCGAGCCGTCCGCGGGGAGCTGCCAGTCCGCGCCGACCGACGGCGTGAACTGCCCCATGTGCATGCCGTTGCCAGCGAACCACAGACCAAATCGCGTGGGAATCGGCTCGCCGCCTGCGTAGGCGTCCCCGTGGTCATTGAGCATGTAGCCGAGGATCGGCAGGCCGATGGTGACCCCTGCGAGCCCACGAAGGAACGCCCGGCGCGGCACTCCAGCACCGGGGCGGGTCGCGGTCGGCCGCTGCGCCAGATTCATGTACGTGTCGCGCGCGCCGAGTTGGGCACGGGCCTCGCGGCTGTCCGGGTTCGTGCGGCTCATAGTCCTACCTCCGGGCTCGCGTAGCGGAAACCATCGTTGGTGACGAGCGCGACGACCAGCGATTGGAAGTCGTAGTCGCTGGTCACGAACTCCTCGATCACGTGTTGCACCGCGTCCTCTTCGCCGGAGGCCGCGAGGTGGCCGCCACCGTGCTCATAGAAGCGGCGCGCGATGCAGGCGGCCGCGTCCGGGAGCGCCGCAATGACTTCCGTCATCTCGAGCGGTCCGGCGACGGGGGTCCCTTCGATCTCGGTGACGCTGTCGATCGGCAGTCCGAGCTCGTCGACCACGCGGTAGGCACCGATCGCATCGTAGTTTTCGAGCGCGAACCCGATCGGGTCCATCTTGTCGTGACAGCCCGAACACGCGGGGTTCTCGCGATGGATCTCGAGCCGCTGCCGGAGCGTCTGCGGCGGCAGGTTCGGATCCGGCGCTGGCAAGGTGGTGTCCACGCCATCGGGCGGCGGCGGCACGTCTTGGCACAGCAGCTGGATCCGCACGAAACGGCCACGGTGGGTCGGCGAGGTCTGGGTCTTGTTGGCGTTGACCGCAAGGAAGCCGGCCGAGGTGAGGATGCCCGCGCGATGCGAGCCCTCGGTGAAGGCGTAGGGCCGCAACTCGGGGCCGACGATGCCGGCAATTCCGTAGACCTTCGCGAGATCCTCGTTGAGGTACGAATCGGGCGTGGTGAAGAGGCTGCGAAAGTCGCCCGACTCGTCGAACACGGTGGCCTCGAACATGCGCTCGAGCTCGGCTCGCATCGACGGCCCCAGCGTCGCGCTCATCTGCGGGAACATCTCGACGCTGCGGTCGAGCGTGTCGAGTTTGCGGAGGTTCATGAAGTCGCGGAAAAAGCCGACCAACGCGGGGCGGGCGCGCGCATCGTCGACGAGCCGTTGGGCCTGCAGCTCGATCGCGTCGCGCTCGGTGAGCGCGTCCGCCTCGGCGAGCGCGAAGAGCTCCGCGTCGGGTGGCGCGTCGAGGATCAGGTACGACAGCCGGCTGGCCATCTCCCAGCTGGTGTAGCGCAGCAGCCCAGGGCGATCGTCCGCGGCGACCCCGATCTCCACGCGAAAGAGAAAATTGGGCGACTGCAGCACACTGGCCGCCCCGAACTTCAGCGCGGACGAGACGTCGGCGAGATCCGAGGTGATCGAATCCACCAGCCCGACCAGTGCGTCGACCTCGGCGGTCGTTACCGGACGACGCCAGGCCTTGTGCGCGAACGCGGCCAAGAACTCGGCGACGCAAGGATCGGACGCCGCGGCCGGCTCGCAGCCGACCACCGCCGCGCGGCGCACGGGGTCCGACCACACCTGTTCGAGGACCGCATAGGCTGCCGTCTCGTACTTCTCGGCGTCGAGCGACGAGATGGTCGCACCCGCGGCCGAGATCGACGTGAATCCATACAGCAGGTCGTCGGTGGGCAGATCGGTCGGCAGCGTCAGTGGCTCGCCCAGCAGCGACAGGTAGGTGTTGTGAAGCTGCGGTTGGGTCAAGCGGTGCATCGTCGGTGCGCCCGGCTCGATCGTGGCTTCGGGTGGTCCCTCGCCGGTGTCGCCGGAGCCCGAGTCGTCACCCCCGCCGGTGACCTCACCCACGTTGCTGTCGCCTTCGGCCTGGCCCGCGTCGATTCCACGGTAGCAACCGGAACAAACTGTAGCGAGCAGCACGCCCGCGGCCACAGCCGGGGCGCGCATGGAACGGAGGTCAGTCGACGCGCGGGCCACATTGGCACGGTAGCGAACTCTCGGCGCGGCGCCAAGGTCTGGTTTCGCGCGCTACGCAATCAGTTCGGTCCGCGGCCGCGGTACGGTGGATGTCGCGTAAACTCCCGCGCAGTATGACCTTGCCTGCGCCGCCAATCGTTTCCGTCGTGATCCCGGTCAAGGACCGCACGGTGTTCGTGCATGAGGCCGTGCGGTCGGTGCAGGCGCAAAGCCTCGACGCCTTCGAGTTGCTGCTGTGCGATGACGACTCGGAGGCGCCGACGCTCGAGATCATGCAGGGGGCCTGCCGCCGTGACCCGCGACTTCGGATCATCCCGCGAGGCCCGCGACCCGCCGGCGGCGGCGCCCGGCGAAACGACGGCGCGATGGCCTCGACCGGCCGCTATCTCGTGTTCCTCGACTCCGATGACATCATGCGGCCCGACTGCCTGCGCGATCGTGTGGCGTGGATGGAGCGGCACAGCGAGCTGGGGTTTTGCCTCTCCGAGTGCCGCGTGTTCGAGCAAACTCCGGGCGACACACCGTACGGCTTCAACATCCGCTCGACCGAGGACGATCTCGAGCGGTTCTTGCGGCACGACTTTCCGTGGCAGACGACGGCGCCGACCTGGCGACGAGACGCCTTCACGGCGACCGGCGGCTGGGACGACTCACTGCCGAGCTGGCAGGACTGGGACCTCCACGTGCGCGCCCTGATCGCGTTGGCGTCGGGTTCGCGAGGCCTCGCGTATGCCCGTACCGGCGCCACCGACTACTACTATCGCCGCACACGCGGGGTGGCACTCGAAGGCTTCTCGGGGCGCGCACACCTGCACACGCGGCGCGCGTTGCTCGCGAAGATCTCCCGCTTGCTGGTCGTCGCTCGGCCGCTCGAATCGCGCGCCGCACGGCTGCTCGCGGGGCTCTACTTCAGCGTCGGTTGGAGCCTGGCGTGCGCCGGATTCCAGGACGAGGCCACTGCGCTGTGGCGGGACGCGGGACAGTTCGGGCTGGTGCGGCGCCGGCAGTTCCGCGAGGGCGACGTCCTGCTGCGGCTGGCCCGACGCGAGGGTCTGCGGCCGACACTCCAGCGCTATCGATACACGGCTTGGCCCGTCGATCTGCACCACACCCCGAGCAAGACGATGATGCGCGCTTGGGCGCTGCCGAACGGTCGCGAGAGCTGAGACCGGGACCTGACGGCTCGCAAACGCGCGGCCTGGCGCCAGCCCCGGCTCCCGACCCGGGGCCTCGAGCTTTCGCGACCCCAAGGGCTGAACCGATCTCGACGGGCCGTCGTGTTGATCTCCGCGCGGTCTCGCGGATGACTCCGCACTGGGCTAGTCTCGACGTCCATGTTGCGCACTGCTCTTTTGACTACCCTTGCACTGACCAGCTGTGGTTTCGATTCCGGCAGCAACGTGAGCTCGTCGTCGAGCTCGAGCAGCTCCGACACGGGGCTCTCGACCAGTGGGATCGAGCCCACCACCGTGAGCGCGACCCTGGGGACGCAGTCCGGCACGGGGACCAGCACGGGCACCGCCGATACCACGGGCGGCTCATCGTCGTCGGAGACCGACCCGGACACCGGGACTTCCGAGACCACTGGAGCCTCGCTGTGGGGACCGTTCGAGGACATCCTCCCGGTCGACGGCGTCAACGACATGTTCGCGGCGGACGACGACCCGACCCTGAGCAGTGATCTGCTCGAGATCTACTTCAACAGCACGCGGCTGGGCCAAGAGGACATCTTCGTCGCCCGACGTGCATCGCTCGAAGATCCGTTCGATGCCGCGGAGTACGTCGCGGAGCTGAGCAGCCCGTTCATCGACACCGTGCCCGAGCTGTCGCCCGATGGCCTGGTGATGACGCTGTCGAACAACCAGCCGGCGGGCGCGGGCAATTTTGACGTGTTCGTCTCGACCCGCGACGATCTGGAGTCGCTGTGGAGCTCGCCGGTGCCGATCGAGGAGCTCAACACGATCGACGGCGACGGCTCGCTGTCGATGACCGAGGACGGTCTGAGTGCGGTGCTGTGTCTCAACGCCTTGGCCCGGAACGACTATCAGCTGTTCACCACCACGCGTCCCGCTCTCGACGAGCCCTGGGAAGTGCCGACGGTGATCGACGCGCTGCTGTCGCGAGGACGGGATTGCTCACCTTGGCTCTCGCCCGACGGCAGCGAGCTCTGGTGGGGTAGCAACCGGCCGCGGCCCATCGAGGACACCAACGTCTATCGGGTTGCGATGGTCGACGGTGCACCCGACGGCGAGATCGAGGAGATCGTCGAGCTGAGCACCGACTTCACGGACGATGATCCGTGGTTGTCTCCGGACGGCTCGGTGATCGTCTTTTCCAGCGACCGTGATGGCAACCTCGATCTGTACACCGCGCGGCGCGAGCTGCTCTAACGGCCTCGCGAGACCGGTCGGGCCGCTGGTCGCCCGACCCCTCGTGATCGATCAGCCGCCGGTCGTGCCGTCGTCGGGCACCACCCTCGGCGGCACCGCGAGCACCGGCATCGGCGTGCCGCCGACACCGACGTCGATGTAGAAGACACGACCCTCGACGCCCACCAGGAACATCGAGGTCTGGAACGGACCATAGTCGGCGCCATAGCCGAAGCGGGCGTTCGAGATGTCGGCGTTGAGACCCTGCACGATCTCCTCGACATCGTCCACCTCGCCAGCGTCGTTCATGTAGACGCGGTCGACGCGGCCGTCGGCACCGTTGCCCTGATCGACGACGTACACGTTGCCGCACTCGTCGAGCGCCAAGCCGTCGGCATAGCCATCGATCTCGGCGACCTCGGCCGGATCGCCGATCGGAGTGCCGGTGGCCGACACTGGCTGGCGGTACAACAGGCTTGCGCCGTCGCTTCCTCGCGTGACGATGAACAACATGCTGCGCAGCGGGTCGTAGACCAAGCCGTTGACCTCCTCGACGTTGGCGACGAGGGAGTCATTGCCCGACGCTGTGTCGAGCCGCACGACATCGCCCGTAGAAAAATCCGAGTACCAGACGATGTCGTCCGGGTCGACGTAGACGGCGTTGGCGAACCCAAGGCCGTCGACGAGCTCGTCGAGCACGTCGGGCGCTGCGCCGTCGTGGGGTGAGTGCATGACCTCGACGATGCCCTCGGGGCCCTGCATCAGGATGAGGTCGCCGTTGGACTGGTAGCGGACACCGAGCGACGGGTAGTCGAAGGTCACCGGCGTGGCGATCGCCTGGATCAAGAATCCCGGGTCGTTGGCCACGCCGTACGCAGCACCCATGACGTCGAGACGCGCCAAGCCGTTGCCGCTGCGGCCGATGAAGCCACCGAGCCCATCCGACGTGATGTCCTGGGAGCCGCCCGGCGGCGGGACAATGGGGGCGAACACCAGCCCGACCTCGATCGGGTCGAACGGGCCGGGCGGCAGATCATTGCAGACCTCCGGGTAGACGATGGGGGTCCCGGTGTCGTCGCCGGTTTCGGCACCGGTGTCCTGGGTATCCTGGGTAGCGGTGACCGGATCGGTCGCCGTCATCGTCGTGGGATCGGTCGGGTTGGTCGTCGGGCCGACGCTGGGGTCGACGCCGGATGTGCCACCGATCGAGTCGGTCACCGGGCCGTCGAAGTCGTCGAGCAGGCCGTAGAACTTGGCGATCTCGTCGTCGACGCAGGTGACCTGCCGCGCGCCCTCCTCGATGCGGCAGCCCGGCAAGGACACGAACTCGCCCGCGTTCGCTGCATAGTCCTCGGCGTCGACGCGGCCGATGTTGATCTCGCTGAGGTCCTCGGGCAGCGCAAAGCGGTAGCTGATCGCGGCGGCGAAGTGCAGCTTGGGATTCGGAAAGACGCGGTAGGCGTTGCCGTAGATATCGGGCGCATTCTTCGACTCGACAACGCAGAACTCGGTGTCGTCGTCGAGGGCTTCGGACTGCAGTGCGATGCTGAGGATGTTGTCCACCGAGTAGATCAAGCCACCGGCTCGGCCCACCGTCGTGCAGCGCTCCTCGGGCGCCTTGGCACAGCCGACGCCGAGCACCATCAGCGGAGCCCATTGCACCGCCGCACCCAGCCAGCAGCTCGCGCCCCGACGCCAAGGCCCAGTCGTCAACGTCATACCCTCGACGGTAGCACGGCGGTGGGCAACCCAAAGCCGGCGGCCGCGGCGCTCGACGCCTGACCGCAGCCGGCAGGCTTTGCTGGCGACGGCGCACGCTTGGGCCGGCCGCCGGGCTCGAGGCCGTTGGCGCTTTCGCTCGGGGTCACGCCGAACGCCGGCGTATGGGCGGGCGCACGCCTGCATGCTACCGTCGCGATCTGTGAGCCTCTCATCGCGCCAGCGGTTGTGCTCCCTCGTGATGGCCGGCCAGCTCGCCGTTGTGGCGGTGGGCAGCTCGTGCGGCGGCAAACCGTCCGCCAACTCGATCGGGCCCCAGGGTGGAATCCTCACCTCGGAGGATGACGCTCTGACGATCGTGCTGTGGCCGGGCGCGCTTGGCAGTTACGAAGACTTCTCCATCACGCCCAGCGAGATGACGCCGGATTCGTACGGTCAGCCGTATCGCGTGCAGCCCAACGTGGATCTCGCGGTCGACGCGGAGATCATCCTTCGCGGCGACCTGCCCAACGATCTCTCGAAGGCACGCATCGGCGCGATCGATTCCGACGACTTCGCCGACGGCGACGTCAAGTGGACCGCGCTGCCCCATCGCAGCGGGGCCGTCGACAACAAAGACGGCACCGTCCACAGCAACGATGACCAGATCGCGCTGTACTACGCGATGCTCGACGATGGCCTGGACAGCGACGCGTCGAGCAGCAGCGAGTCGGGAACCTCCGACACGATGGACACCAGCACCACCGACCCGACCGGCGTGCCAGTGACGACGTCCTACGCGACCAACATTCAGGCGATGATCTTCAACGTCGGATGCCTCATGCCGACGATGTGCCACGGTGACGCACCGTCGGGTGGCCTGTCTCTCGCGGGGAATGCATACGACCTGCTGGTGGACGTGCCCTCGACGATCAACGGACAGCCTCGGGTGATCCCGGGCGATCCCGACGGCAGCTTGCTGTACCAGAAGCTCGCACGGACCCCGCCCGCGGATGGCGGCATGCCGATGCCACCAGGCGCCACGCTTCCGGCCGACGCGCTGGCTCTGGTCCGGCTGTGGATCGAAGAGGGCTGTCCTCCGTAGCACCGCTGTTCACCGGCGGAGGATCGCGGACGCGTCGAGGCGCTGCTGCCGACGATCGAGCTGCCGGTGGGTGTTGCGGTGACGATCGTGCAGCCCTGAAGCCGGGGCGGACGCGCTACTTGCCCAGGGCGCGCAAGATCCAGACGGTGATCGGGACGCCCGCCACGACGTGCATCAGCGACAGCACGACCTTGGTCCCGGTCGAGGCGTCCGCGAGGCCCATCGGCCCGGCCATGGAGACCACCCCGAACACCACCGCGAGCACGGCGAAGGGCATGGCGGGTCGCTTCAACATCCGCGCGAAGCCCAGGGCGACGAACCCCGCGAGCACCGCCGGGATCAGCGAGGCCACCGCCGGCAGGAACGGCATCAGAGGCGTCGGCGCCTGCGCGGGATCGAAGCGCCCGATGAAGTCGACGCCCACGGCGCGACCGATGCCGTAGACCGCCATGTTGGCGACCGCAGCGATGACGCCGCCGGTGATGGCCGCCCGAAGCAGCGCGCCGAGGCCGATCTTGGTGGAGGAGGTGGAGCTGAGGGCTGCGTTCATGGGCGGGCTTTCGGCTTGAATCGTCGCGTATTGTGGGGCAAGCAATGTACGTGGACAATAAGCGGCTTCGGACAAGACTGACCCACTCATGGGACAATGTCGCGGAGCTCGACGGCGTGCGGGTGTTCGCCGCGGTCGCCGAACTCCGCAACTTCCGCAGCGCGGCGAAGAGCCTCGGGGTGCCGCGCTCGACCGTGAGTCGAAGGCTCGCGCAGCTCGAGGAACGTCTCGGCCAGCGGCTGCTCCAGCGAACCACTCGCGTGGTCGCGTTGACCGACGTCGGCGAGGCCTATCTCGCCCAGGTCGCGCCGGCGCTGCTGGCCATCACCGAGGCCAGCCGCGCGATGCTCGACGCGCAGGCCGTCCCCCGCGGCGTGCTCAAGCTGACGGCGCCGCCATTCCTCGCCGAGCGGGTGCTCGGTGGGGTCCTCAACGGCTTCCTCGCGCGCTATCCGGACGTACGACTGGAACTCGAGCTCACCGATCGCTACGTCGATCTCGTGGCCGAGGGCTACGATGTCGCCTTCCGTGCCGGGCTGCTGCCGGACTCGACGTTGATCGCACGGCCTCTGGGGAGCGCCACGACTCGGTGTTATGCGAGCGATGGATATCTTCGGGCCCGCGGTCGGCCCGAGGTCCCCGCCGATCTCGCGGCCCACGACGCCGTGGTGTTCTCGGGTTTCACCGGCGGGCCGCTGTGGTCCTTCGTGGTCCGCAAGAAGACGGTCGACGTGAAGCTGCGGGCACGCGTCCTGGTGAACAGCATACTGGTCGCGTGCGACGCCGCCGTCGCCGGGTTGGGCATCGCGCGCCTACCCGAGTTGGTCGCGCAGCCGCACTGCCGCGCCGGCCAGCTCGTGGAGGTGCTCGGCGGGTTCGTCGCGCCGGCGAGGCCCCTGAACCTCGTGTACCCGTCAGGCCGTCACCTGTCGCCGCGCGTGCGCGCCTTCATCGACTACGTCACGGCGGAGCTACGCTTGCCCGAGCCGTGACGCGACCGCGGCGGCCAAGGCTGCGCTGGGGCAAACGTGGACGTGGTCGTGGACGTGGACGTGGACGTGGTCGTGGTCGTGGTCGTGGTCGTGGACGTGGTCGTGGTCGTGGTCGTCCCGCTTACCGGCACATCTTGGTCAGCATCTCGACGATTCGAACCACCAACACGCGAGCCCCCTCGACGGACGCAGCGTCGCCGCGCCTACGGCGAACGCATCGAGGATCGCACCGCACTCCATCGCGGACCCTCGGGCGATGCCGTAGAAGCGTGCTGTGCGATGTTGAGCGGGACCGAGAGCGACGCGCGTCGAATCTGATCCTTCGCGTCGCGGTGTTGCGCGCGACCACGAACACGTCCACGACCACGACCACGTCCACGACCACGTCCACGTCCACGACCGCGTCCACTCCGCGGCGGGGGCGGCAACAGGACGCCGGGTCGTGCGCGGATCATCCGCCGTCGACCGGCGTGAACCCACGCATCTCGACGTGGGGACCGCCTCCGGTCGCGGCCTTGCCGACGCAGAGATCCACGGCGACGCGATACCGGATGCCCGTGCGCAGCGCCTCGGGATCGTCGGTGAACAGCCAGAGATCGCGATCGGTCCGCGCGGCCCCGGCGTCGGGGTCGGAGGCGAGCACCACGAACGACTCACACGGCTTGCACAGGGCGCCCTTGGGACATGGCGCGCACGCGTGGGCCTGGGTGCGGTAGCCCTGCACGACGCGCCTCGTGCCGGGGGCCGGCGCGACCCGTAGATCCTTGATCGACGCCACGGCGCCGCCGGGTACCGCGCGCAGGATCGCGGCGTCGATGGGCTCGCGAAACGAACGCGTGCAGGGTCGGAATGCGGCGAGCTCGGGCGCTTGCGCGCGGAACTCGACCGGCCGCGGCGTGACAACGACGGCACCGCGCGGCCAACACTGGGTCGCGCCAGAGCGCATGCGACCGCAGGCCTCGAACCCGACGACGACCTCCTCGAGCTCGGCGATGCCGGAGATCCGTACCGGCGCCGTCTTGGCCCCGAGGGCGGTCGTCGGATGAAACGACCACGCATGACCGCCCGCGTCGAGCAAGAGACCACCGCCGATGGATAGCGCGAGCGCGCGGAGGTCGGCCGCGACTGCGATCGATCGCGGACGGGTCACCGCGAAATCGGCGAGGCCGCAGTCGCCATTCGCAGGACAGCGGGTCCCGCCCCAACACGCAAGCGCGCCGTCGTTGGACAACGCGCAGCTGAAGGTATCGACGGCCGCGATCGCCCGCGCCGGCGCGAGTCCGTCGACCCGCGTCGGCTTGCTGCGTGACCGCGTGTCTCCGGTGCCGAGCTGACCGTCGCGGTTGGCACCCCAGCACCACACCGCGCCCTCGCGGTCGAGGGCACACGCATGGCCTCCGCCGAGGGCCAACGCCGTCGTCCCCGGTGGCAGCGGCGGGCTGTACATCGGATCCTCGGGTCGCGCGTGCGCGCTCGCTGCCAGTGCGCCCTGAGAGTCGCCCCAGCACCGCGCCGTGCCGCCGCGGCGCATCACACAGGCCTCGGTGGCCCCGAACACCACCGCCTGCGCGTCGGAGATCTCCGCGATCGGCCGCGGGGTCGCGCTGCCGCCGACGAACCACTGGCCGTCGCGCTGGAACACCAGCCGGTCACCCCAGCAGCTGACGCGCCCGTCTTCGTGGACGACACAGGTGCGCAGGCGATCGACGGCGATGCTTCGCACACGATCGATCCCCCAGACCTGCACCGGCGTCGACTCCGTGCCGTCGACGCGGCCGATGCCGAGGGCCCCGCCGGAGTTGCGACCCCAGCAGCGCACCGTGCCATCGACGAGGACGGCGCAGGCGTGCGAGTCGGCGGCGCCGAGCATGCGCGAGACAGCGACTGGTGCGGAGGGCAAGGCCCGCGCCGTGGGGGCAGGATCGAGCGGGGGCGCGACCGGCTCGGCCGAGCGCGTCGTGGTGGGCCGGGGCCCGCACGCAACGGCGCCCGCGAGCAGTGCGAAGCAGAGCCGGAGCCAAACCGAGGCGAACGCGGAGACCATGCAGGATCGTGCCACGTCGCGCGTTGTGGTTCCCAGTCCCGGGTGGCCCATCGGCGGGCCAGTCCTGGCCAACCAGCGGACCACCGGTGTCCCGCGGGATCGCGATCGAGCCGCAGCTGCAGCCTCCGGTGGTCGGCACGCGGCCTGCACAGCGGCGCCGTCATGCGCATCGCACTACCCCTGGTCATTCTTCTCGGCTGCAGCCCGGCTCCTCAGGGCCGACCCGCGCCCGCTCGCATCGTCGGGGGCGTACGCACCAACATCGAAGTCTTCCCCCACCAGGTGAGCCTGTCGTCGGACGCAGGACTCCGGTGCAGCGGCTCGATCCTCGCGTCACGATGGGTCGTCACGGCGGCCCACTGCGTCGCCGACGATCCCGCCGGCCTGGCGATCGCGGCCGGTGTCACTCGTCTGTCCTCGATCGACGACGCCGATCGGATCGCGGTCGCCCGCATCGTCCTGCACCCCGGCTACGACGGCGCCTCACCTCCGCACGACGACGTCGCCCTGCTGCGCTTGGCCTCACCACTCGCGCTGGGTGACGACAGCATCCAGGCGATCGATCCCGTCAGCCCCGACGACGTCGACGATGGGCTCACCGATCCCGGCGTGATCGCGACGGTCTCCGGCTGGGGTGCCCTGGTGTCGTCGGGGCCGTTGCCCGACGCGCTGCGGTCGGTCGACCTGCCGATCGTCGACAACGCCGAGGCGTCCGCGAGCTACGGCATCGCGATCACCGGCGATCTGCTCGCAGCCGGGGGCCTGGCCCACGGCGGCCACGATGCCTGCACCGGCGATAGCGGCGGACCGTTGGTGGTCCCCGCCGACGACGGGACGTGGCGGCTCGCGGGCATCGTCAGCTGGGGCCACGGATGCGGCGTGCCCAACACCCCCGGCATCTACACCCGGGTCTCCTACGTCCACGACTGGCTCGTCGACACGCTGCGGGGTCATCCCCCGCCGGCGTGCGACGACGGCGAATGGGCCTGCGGTGATGGGACCTGCATCGACGTGTCGTGGACGTGCGACGGGGGAGAAGACTGCGACGACGGCTCCGACGAGCTCGATTGTGGCCAATCGTGGGTGTGTGCCGATGACGAGCTGCTCTGCGACGAGTCGTGGTGCATCCCGGCTGCGTGGGTCTGCGACGGAGGAGCCGACTGCGAGGACGAGTCCGACGAACTCGACTGCGAGTGACTAGACCGGCCCGGAAGAAGATCAGTTGCGGGTCCGTCACGCCAGCAGGCCGCGGGCACGAAAGTCGGCGACGGCATCGGCCACGGCGTGGTCGATCGGGTTGGGCCGGAATCCGAGCACGCGCCGGGCCTTGTTGCAGTCAGCGGCGAGGCCGAGCCGGGCGATGGCGGCGGCGGCCGGCGTGACTGCGGGTGCGCGGTGCGTGACTCGGTCCGCGATCGCGGTGAGTACGGTCGCGGCCGCGGTGGCGAGCCCATCGGGGACCTCGACCACCGGGACCCACCGGCCCAAGCACGCCAGGACCAGCTCGGCGAGCTGCGCGAAGCTGAGGTCGAGATCGCCGAGCAGATAGCTCTCGCCGCTGCGGCCGAGGTCAGCAGCGAGCAGGTGTCCTTGGGCGATCGAGCGCACGTCGCCGAAGTTGCACACGCTGCGCGGCACCACGACCACGGGCATGCGCGCGCACTGCAGGAGTAGTCGCCCGGTGGGCGTCGGTGCGAGGTCGCCGGGGCCGATGGGCCCGGTCGGCGCGACGATCACGATGTCCTGGCCGTCGCGCGCGCAGGCCTCGGCGACCGCGTGGGCGTCGGCCTTGCTGCGGCTGTAGACGTCGCCGGTCGTGCCGAGGCGGAACTCACTCGCTTCGGTGGCCTGCGCGGCCCGACCTTGGCCGCCGAACCTCGCGATCGAGCTGGTGTGGACCACGCGGGTCATCCCGGCCTCGGCCGCGGACGCCAGCACGTTGCGCGTACCTTCCACGTTGATCTGGTGCAGCCGCGAGGGATCGGCACACCACATCACGTACAGCGCCGCGAGGTGAAAGACGTGATCGACGCCGACCATCGCGCGGTCGAGCGCGGCGCGATCGGTGACATCGCCGACGGCGCGCTCCACCGCCAGGCCTCGCAGGCCCGGTGCCGGATCGCCCGGTATCACCAATGCGCGCACCTTCACGCCGCGCGCGAGCAGGGCTCGAACGACGTGGCCACCGATGAAGCCGCTCGCGCCCGTGACCAGTGCGTGTCTCATCGTCGCTGCAGTCCGAACCACAGCACGAAGTGCTTGCGCTCGCCGACCCGCAGCCAGGCCTGCCCCAAGAAGAGCCCTGGGGTCAGGGCGCGGAGCTCGTCCTCGACCGCGCGAATGAAGAACGGGTTGCCGGGGTGGTCGTAGTCGAGTTGAAATGCGGGCGCGCCATCGTGGCGCGACGGGCCCACGTGGGTGGTGAAGCGGAACAGCCGCACGCGGTCGCTCACCACGCGGTTGACCCCTGTGCCGCGGTCTTCCGCCACGGCGGCGAAGCTCTTGCCGCGCCAGGGGAACGCTCCGGTGCGCGCCCAAGCCCGCGGCAGTGCCGTGACCACAGCCGGCAGGGCCGGGACTGCCAGCATTCGGCCGCGGAGATCTCCATCGAGGTCGCGGACGGCCGGCACGCCCGCGGCCTCGTAGAGCGGAACCAGGTCGGCGTGGGCCAGCGCGAGCAGCTCGTCGAGCCCGTGGGGCCCGTCGAGCCCGTCGAGCCCGTGGGGCCCGTGGGGCCCGTGGGGCCCGTGGGGCCCGTGATAGACCGGAGGCAGGACGTCTGCGGCGAACTCGAGGCGTTTGGCGGCTTGCATGGTTCAGCTCCCCCTTGGTGCTGGGCCGCGATCGCGGCCCTTGGTTTTCAGATACGATGGCGTATCTGGATGTGGATTCCCACATACGAACGCGTATGTCAATATCGAAACCGCGAAACCCCGTAGGCCGCAGGAAAGCCGCGCGTGCCCAGCCGCGCACCCGCACCGAGACGATGGCGGAGACCCGCGAGGCGCTGTTGCGAGCCGGCGCCGAGCTATTCGGTGAGCACGGACTCGATGGTCCCAGTCTCGACGACATCTGCGCGGCGGCGGGCAAGACCCGCGGCGCGTTCTACGTGCACTTCGAGGACCGCGACGCGTTTCTGGTCGCGGTCATGGAGCAGCTCGGGTTGCCCTTGCTCGACGAGATCTTCGGCGCGACCGACGAGTCCGGTGCGCGGGCAGGCGGCGGGGCGCCAGTCGATCTGATGACCGTGGCCCTTCGCTTCGTGTCCGCGGTCGGCACCGGTGCCTATCCGCTGACGCGCGAGGGCGGGGTGCGTCCACACCAGCTCATCGACGCGTGCGTGCGATCGTCGGCGATCCGGTCGCGCTACGTCGGCTTTGTCGGCGATGCAATCGACCGCCTCGCGGCCGTCGTGCGGGCCGACCAGCAACGCGGCGAGCTTCGTGAAGACGTCGACCCCCGCGACCTCTCGACCTTGATGCTCGCCGCCGTGATCGGTGCACAGACGATGCTCGAGCTCGGCGTCCCTCTGGACCTCGCGCGCGCCGGCGCGAGCCTGTTCGGGGCGCTCGCGCGGGACCGCAGCGGCGCGAAAGCGGCCGGCGCGAGCCCGGCCCCGCGGTCGGCACGGGCGCGTAAGCCCGCACGGTAGGGCCAAGCCCGCGAGGAAGCGTGCGGGATCGAGATCGACGTGGGTCCTTCCCGAGTGAGCGGACCGGACGCGATCGCGTGGCGCGAATTCCCCGGGGTTGGTCGATGGTGACGGCGCGACTCGACCCTCGAAGCTGCGCACCATGCAATCTCGCTGAAGCCGCGGGCGCCCTCCCGCAACGGTCCATTGACGGATGCTTGGAATGACAAGCCTCGCGCGGGGTTCTGCGAAGGAGGCCAGATGACGACAGGTGGTGCAATTGCGGCCTCGTTGGCTGCCCAAGATGCGCTCCGTCAGCAGCGTCGGGCGGCCCTGGAAGATCTTGGCCGACGCGAACGACGAAGGCTACTGCGGGCAGCAGGTACCGCCATCGTCGCGCCGGAACGCCACGGCTTTGCCTGCGCGAGGGCCTGTCTGTCGTGTGGCTTCCTCGAGCTACCGTTGCCGGCTGGCGATCCGATGCGCACCGAGCCCACGGCGGTGGCCACCAGCCCCGCCCGATGCGGCCGCTGTGGTTGCCAAGCTTGGGCAGATCTTGCCGATGTCGCCACCGCATCTGCGCTCGAGGATCACGAGCGTCGCGAGATGGCCCTGCGTGGAGGTCTAGCGCTGAGTTCCGCGGCCGTCGCTGCGAGCATTTTCATCGTGAGCCT
This sequence comes from Deltaproteobacteria bacterium, assembly GCA_947492135.1. Taxonomy (GTDB): domain Bacteria; phylum Myxococcota_A; class Polyangia; order Nannocystales; family Nannocystaceae; genus Xiheibacterium. The sequence goes on from CANLQR010000059.1 coordinate 19,465, forward strand.
CGCGTTCGTCGGGATGCGGTACACAACATCGATGGGATCCTCATGGTCTCGATCGTCGGGATGGCCGGCGGATGGGGGATGTTCGAGGGGCAAAACCTGTACGTGGGGCTGACGACACGGCGGCGACGGGCGTACCGCTGGCGGGCACCCACGCGACGCTGGAGACCCGCGGCCTCGATCGGCGGCGGCCTCATCAGTGGCGAGTCCGAGCTCTTCGCACCGATGAGCGGTCGCCCGGTGGTCGGATGGCGGATCGAGGTGCGCTATCCCGGCGATCACGGCGACGCCTTTGCGCTGCTCGAGCAGAGCTGCACTTGCCTGCGTTTGGACGGCGTCGCAACTCTTGGAGAACCCACGTTGGACACGGTGGCCGAGGTCGTCCTTGCCGACACGCCGCAGGCGGAGCAGTACCTGCGTTCACGCGGTGTCGACCCTCATGCGGTACTGGAGATCCGTGAGCGTGTCGTCCTTGCCGGCGCTCGCGTGGCACTTTGGAGCGATCGCTTCGGCGGTCCTGTCATCGTCCGCAATGGCTAGTCTGGGCCAACGCACTCGGCCTGCGTGGAACACCGCAACCGACTCGGGCGGCAGATCGTCGAGCTTCCCTACGCGGGCGAACACCTGGCGATGGACCTGGTGCTCCCCACACGGCGCGACGGTCTCGATGCCCTCGAGCAGCAGCTCGACGCGGATGCTTTCGCCGCGCTGGTCGGCACGCTGCAGGCCTGCGTGCTAGCGTCGACCGATGTCACGCGTCGCGCCCATCTTGGTGCTCGTGCTCGCGAGCTGCAGCGAGCCCACCGAGTCGACCAGCCAGGCCTACGCGCCGAGCGAGTCGAGCGGCGAAGTGACCAGGGGCGACAGCGCGCCGAGCAGCAGCGGCAGCGCCACGACGAGCGCGGACACGAGCGCGACGACCGGGGCGAGCCGCGGATCGGACAGCAGCGGCGACGCGCAGACCGACGAGAGCACCGACGACGCCGACTCGTCCTCGGAGGGTACCACCGGCGCGCCGCTGCCGGAGTTCGACGACATCCCGTGGCAGACCGGAGACGACATCGGCTACGGCGTCGCTTACAAGGATCTGGTCGACCCCAGCGCGCACCATGCCTTCGTCGGCTACGCGGGCTATCCATTCCCACTCGACGCGTCGCAGTCGTGGGTGCGCGAGCTGTGGCTCGCACGCCTGCGCGAGCTCGGCGTGCGGCACGTGTGGGCCGTGCAAGGCCCGACGACTGTCGGCTACGAGAACCTCGAGGTCGGCAACTCGTTCATCGCCGCGAAGCTGACCTCCGTACTCGAAGCCGACGGCAAGGTCATCGTTGCCGCCCACAGCTCGGGCAGCTATGTCGCGCACGAGCTACTCGCCCAGCTCGAGGGCGGGCTCGACGATGCCGGCGTCACGGCCGACAAGCTGGTCTACTTCAACCTCGACGGCGGCACCGCGGGCCTCTACGACGCCGCCGTGCAGCGACTGCACCGCGCGTACTTCGTCAGCGTGTACGACGGCGCAACCGGCACGGCTGCGCCGAATCGTGGCGCGATGCAGTACCTGGACTCGATGTGGCATGCCAACGGCGGCTACCTCGAGCTCGAGGGCAACGGCTCAGGCTGCAACGATGGCGCGCCGTGGTGCCTGCACATGGTCGTCATCAACGCGCTGCCGCACGATCCCTCGGACTCGTCGGTGATCGACTACTACGACTTCGTCGACCGACCGGTGGTGAGCGCGTACATCGACATGGTCGCCGACGATGCCGGCCTGATGCCCTGAGCTTGGTGCGCAAACGCTACGGCAAGTGACGCCTACAGCAGGGTGCAGTCGAACTCGAACTGGCCGTTGCCACCGAACCGCAGCCTCCACCTCGAGGGTGTCAAGAGCAGACCAGGTGGCGACCAACTGCCGCGATCCGGTACCTCCGACGGTTTCGGATAGACTCCGCAGACCGAACGATGGGGATCGACGCACGAAACTCCCGCGGGGCCGCAGTGCTCCTGCTCATCGCGACCGTCGGCTGCCGACACTCGCCAGGGGCCAGCGGGACGACGACAGCGGCGCTGGGCGCAGCCCCGCCGCTGCAGTGCCCCCCGGGAGCCGCGATGCAGTCACCGGCCGGCGATTTGCAGGTCTGCGCGCGCCCGGACGGCCGCCTCCATGGGCCCCTCGTCGAGTACTTCCCCCGGGGTGGACACCGAGTCGAGGGTACCTACGACGCCGGCGACAAGCACGGCGACTGGCACACGTACTACGACGGCGGCGCGCTGCGAACCGAGGAGCACTACGATCGCGGCAAGCCCACCGGGAGCTGGATCGAGTACTTCGCCGACGGCACGCATGCTGTCGAGCGCAGGCATCAGCCCGATGGATCGATCGCGTTGCGCACCTTCCGACCCGACGGTCGCCCCCTGCGCCAAGGGGTGTTGGTCGACGGCGTCGAGTCCGGCGAGTGGACCGAGTGGGATCCCGCCGGCACCGCGACGACCACGAACAGGGGCGACGGAGGCAAGCTGGGGAACGGCACGGTGACCTCGATTGGCATCGCGCCGTGCGACGAGTACATCACGAAGCTCAGGCGCTGCATCGCGGACAAAGTCCCCGAGGCGCTGCACGCGTCGATGAGCGAGGCTCTCACGCAATCGGTGACCGCGTGGCAAGCCACCGTCGCCTCCGCCGGCCGGAGCGCGATCGAGGCGACCTGCCAGGCCACGCTCGACGCCGCCCGTCGCTCCATGGCGACTTACGGCTGCGAATGGTGACGCCACGGCCCGCGAGCACAGCCGCGACCCACCGCGAGCTCTCGCTTGAACCATCCCGGCGCGAGGCCCGTGCTCGTCGTCTCCTCCATCTGCACGAGCACGTGCAGCGCCACGGATAGTCGACTGTCTCGTCTCATCTAACTTTACCGAACGCGCAACTTCTCGCCACATCGACGACACGCGGCAACCAGAAACCCCGTGCTCAAAGTCTCCACATCTGATGACCGAACGATGCTCCTCCGCGCAATGCCGGGCGTGCACAGTTGATCGCCGCGGCGGGAAAAACGTCGGGTGGCTGCTATCATCGGGCGGCGTGGGCGCTCGTCCATTTCCCGGTGAGCTCATCATGGGCGGGTTGCTGATCGCCGCGCTGCTCGTCGGGGTGATCTACTTCCCCGTGCGGATCGTGGCCAACGCCGAGCAGCGAGCGCGTGAGCACCATGGGACTGTGACCGTCGATTTTTGCGGTTATCGCGGCAGGGCTAACGATACCGCGGATTGTTTCGGGAGCTTCCGGTCTGATGATGGCGCCATGATTGTGGAGGGGGTGCGCTTCTCGTTCTTCGGTGCCCATCAGGACAAGAGACGGCACGAGACGGCGCGGGCGAGCCTGGCCGGTCCCGAGGATGGCACCGCCGAGCTCGACGAGAGCGTCTGGGTCGGGCAGTCGGTGATGTGGGTTTTGGCCGCGGTGCTCTTCGCTTGGCTGGTGGCGCAGGTGATCTGGTTCGTCCGCGCGCTTGGTCGTCACCGACGGGCCTCGCCATCAACTGTGGCGAGCGTTGGTCGCTGATCGACCGGCGAGTTCACCCGATCGAACTGTTCGTGGGTCGATGCCCTCGTGATGACGCGTCGGATTCTCGAACGAGCGCGAGCCCGCGCCTAGCCTGCTGGCGATCGAGGACGACGAGCCGCCTCTGCACTGACGGGAGCGGAGCCCCCGCCTGAACCATCCCGGCGGAAGTCGGAGGCCTCGAACGGTGCGCCGGGTTTCGGCCGGCCCGCGGGACCGGTGAGGACGGCGGTCGTGCATCTCGCCGCCACCTCGCGGAGCCACGTGTGGCCCGGATCGTCGTTGACTCGCTCGTGCCAGGTCATGAACGCGCGCTGCCCGGGCAGCGTCAGAGGTGGCTCGAACACACGCAGCGGCAGCAGCCCCGCCGCGTGGCGAAGCAGAGCCCAGGGCGCTGTGAGCAGAAGATCCGAGCGCGCGGCGATGAACGGTGCACCCAGGAAGTGGGGCACGCGCATGGCCACGTCGCGATGTCGGCCGAGCTTCGCGAGCGCCTCGTCCACTG
>CANLQR010000060.1 GCA_947492135.1 Deltaproteobacteria bacterium
CGGCGCCGAGGTCGGAAACCGTGAGGCCAAGCAGCGCCTGGGTTTTCTGCCGGAGAATCCCTATTTCTACGACTACCTCACTGCGCTCGAGTTGCTCGATATGGTCGGACGGCTGCACGGTCTGGCCGCGTCCGAGCGAGGGCGCCGTAGCGCTCGCCTCGTCGAAGAGGTCGGGCTCGCGCATGCAGCCAAGCGGCCGCTGCGATCCTTCTCCAAAGGCATGCTCCAGCGCGCGGGGCTCGCCCAGGCGCTGATGGGCGACCCCGATCTCATCGTGCTCGATGAGCCGATGAGTGGCCTCGATCCGATCGGCCGCAAAGAGGTGCGCGACATCATCTTGTCGTTGCGCGCGCGCGGCAAGACCGTGTTCTTCTCGACCCATATCCTGTCCGACGCGACCCTGCTTTGCGACCGCGTCGCGATCCTGGTCGGCGGTGAACTGCGCGACACCGGCCCGCTCGGCACTTTGTTGGATCCACAGGTCGATGCCGTCGAGGTGCTCTGGCAAGGCGACGATTCGCTCGCCGCCCGGATCGAGGCCGGCGTCGGAACCCATGAGCGCACCAGCGAGGGGCGGCTCGCTCGGGTTGCCGATCTGGACCAGGCGAACACGGTGATCGCTCGGGTGGTCGAAGGCGGTGGGCGGGTCCTGCACGCCATCCCCCACCGCGAGAGTCTCGAAGACCTGTTCGTACACGAGGCGCAGCGCCCCATGCCCGAGCGGGGGGTGAGTCGTGAGTGAGGCCGCGGGATTGTCCCGATCAGGGACCCGTTTCGGGGGGCCCGGGCGCATCTGGGCGATCGCGCTCAACACCTTTCGCGAGGCCACGCGCAATCGTGTGCTGTATGTGCTGGTGTTGTTTGCCGTCGGCCTGATGGGGTTTTCGATCGTGCTCGGTCAGCTGTCGCTGCACGAGGAGGTGCGCGTCATCAAGGACATCGGCCTGGCAGGCATCAGCATCGTCGGGCTGGCGATTTCACTGTTCTTGGGCGTGAACTTGCTGTCGAAAGAACTCGACCGCAAGACGGTGTTTTTCGTGATCCCCAAGCCGTTGCACCGCTACGAATTCTTGCTCGGCAAGTACGTGGGGATGGCGGTCACGCTGAGTGTGCTCGTGGCGGTCATGGCCGCAACGCTCGTCGCGGTGTTGGCGTCGCAAGGCGGCAAGCACGACGTCGCGTTGCTGCGCGCCGAGACCCTGGTCTTGCTCGAGCTGTGGCTGGTCCTGGCCGTGGCGATGTTGTTCTCGTCGTTTTCGTCGCCGTACCTCTCCGCGATGTTCACCGCTGCACTGTGGGTGGTCGGGCGCAACAGCGGTGAGTTGCGGACGTTCGCGAGCGGCAAGCTCGCAGACACGCCGCTGGGGATGGTGCTGTCGGGCGTGGCCAAGGTGGTGCCGGATTTTCACGCCTTCTTCGTGTCCGGTGGGACGCTCGGTGACGACACCCCGATCTCGATCCACGGGGGCTTCATCGGCTGGGGCTATGTCGGCGAGGTCGCCCTCTACGCCGGTGCCTACGGTGGCGTGTGTCTGGTGCTCGCGACGGTGTTGTTCGCCCGTCGGGATCTGACATGAGCGAGCCGCCCGCGGTGCGCCCTCGGGTGCAGCGAATCGCGCGCGTTGCGGCCGTGGCGACGCTGGCGCTGGGCCCGTTGGTGGTCCGGGTGGCGTGGGAAGCTCATTCGGAGCTGGCGGCGGCAGCCGTGGCGCGCGAAGCCGGCGACGAAGCCACCGAGGTCATGCATCTGGGCCGAGCGCTGCGCTGGCGGTTGCCGATGGCGTCCCACGACGAGCAGGCGATCGCGCGCTTGCTCGCGATCGCCGAGCAAGCCCAGCGCGAGGTCCCAGTCGGCGTGGCTCGGGCGTTGGTGGCCTATCGTGAGATTCGCTCTGCGCTGCTGGGTTCGCGGGCGCTCGACGTGCCGCATGCCGATACGCTGCTCGAGGTCGATACGCGGATCGCCGCACTGATGGCGGATGGCGACGCCGCGGCTGAGGCGACACGCCTGGCCGAGCTGCGTCAGGCGCCCACGCACCCGCGCATCGGGGCGATGGCGGCGGCCTTGGCATGGGTCGGCTGGGTGCTGGTGTCGGCGCGGCTGCTGCTGCGCGGGATCGATGCGCGTGGCCGGTTGGTGCCGGGGCTGGGGACCAGGACGGGGTTGCTCGCGCTGGCGCTGTTGATCGCGTGGATGGTGCTGTGGCGGTTCGCGTGAGCGCGGCGAGCTTCAGGCCCGGGGCGGCCGCTGCCGCATCAGTCCCTCTTGCATCGTCGACGCCACCAGGACGCCGGCCTGCGTGAAAAATTGCCCACGCGCGAGCCCACGGGCGCCACCTGACCACGGGCTGTCGATCACGTACAGCAACCACTCGTCCATGCGAAACGGGCGGTGAAACCAGATCGCGTGATCCAAGCTCGCGACGTGCATGCCCGGCTTCATCCACGAGACCCCGTGCGGCTGCATCGCGGCGCCCAGTAGATTGAAGTCAGAGGCGTAGGCGAGCAGATACTGGTGCACGCTGGGGCGATCGGACAGCCGGTCGATCGCGCGGTACCAGACCCGGCGCGTCGGCGGTCGCACTGTGGGATTCATCGGATCATAGGGGTCCACCGGGCGGATCTCGATCGGACGCTCGCAGGTCGCCTGCTCGCGCAGCGACGCGGGGATCTGATCGGCAAAGCGCCGCGCGAGCTCGAGTTCCGATGGCAGTCCCTCGGGCCCGGGGCACTCGGGCATCTCGGCCTGGTGCTCGAGCCCGAGCTCGTGGACCTGGAACGATGCCGCCATCGTGAAGATCGCCTCGCCATCTTGGATCGCGACCACGCGCCGCGTCGTGAAGCTCTTGCCGTCGCGGATGCGGTCGACCTCGTAGACGATGGGTTTTTTTGCGTTGCCGACGCGGAGAAAATACCCGTGCACCGAGTGCGCAAAACGATCCTCGGGGACGGTCTGTTCGGCGGCGGACAGCGCCTGCCCGACCACCTGTCCGCCGAAGACGGCGCCCCAGCCGAGATCCTGGCTCTGGCCGCGAAACAGATCGTGCTCGATGCGTTCGAGGCCCAACAGATCGAGGAGTTCACCGAGCACGGTCGCCATTGCGGCGACAACGTAGCATGGGAGCGCGTGGACTCCTTTAGACAACGACGTCCTGCGTCGAGGGACGGGCGCATCCTCAGTAGAACCCCTCGCGTCGGGCGTAGCGCCCGGCGCGTTCGACGTCGTACTGCGTGGCGTCGAAGTCCGCGCCGTTGAGCAGTTTCATGATCTCGCCGTTGCTCGGCAGTTCGGCGCGGTCGACAAATTGTGCAGGATCCCATAGCAGCGCGCGCAGGGACGCCTTCGAGCAGTGGGTGAAGGCAGAGTCGATGTCCACGAGGATGCCCACCCTTGGGATCTTGCCCTCGACCGCGCAAGGCTCGAGCAGCTTGGTATCGCTGATCAACGTCGCGCGGCCGTTGACGCGCAGCATGTCGCCTACGCCGGGAATGACGAACAAGAGCCCTACCTGGGGGTTGCGAAGGATGTTCAGCAGTGAGTCTGCGATCCGGTTGCCCGGGCGCTCCGGGAGCAGCAGGGTCGCATCATCGAGGATGCGGACGAAGCCGCGAGGATCGCCTCGAGGGCTCACGTCGCAGTGACCGGACTCATCGCAGGTGGCAAGACACACCAACGGCGACCGCTCGATGAACTGCCGGGTGAGCTGGTTGAGGCGGTCGCTCAGCTTGGCGCAGACCAGCGTGGTCGGGGTTCCAATGAGATCCCGCAGGGCAGCCGCGGTGTCGATCGTCTCGCGCGTGAGGCGGTGTCCAATCATGGCCGATAGTATTCCTCACGGGTACGCGGTGTCTGTCAGGGCCGCGGGTCCGACGTGCGGGCGTCGATGAACGACTTCGCGGCGGTCGCGGCCAGCAACGTCACGCCGCCCGCGATCGCCAGCGCGCCGGGCACCTCACGGTGCACTGCGTAGGCCCAAAAGGGGCTGAGCACCGGCTCGACCAGCAGGATCAGCGAGGCGTCGAGCGCCGACAGGTGCCGCACCGCGCGGCTCACCGCGAGGTAGGGCAGGGAGATCTGGAACACGCCGAGGTACAACAGCACGAGCACGTCGTCGAGTTCGAGCGCCAGCGGGAAGATCCAAGGCAGGCAGACGGCAAATGCCAGGATGTTGCCAGTCACGACCGCGGCGACCGGCGAGCTGACCTGGCCGTCGCGACGCGGCGTGCCCATCCACCGCAGTCCGAGGATCGTCCCGGCCCAGGTGACGCCGGACGCGAGCGCCAGCAGGTTGCCCGACATCGGGTCGGGCGCCGTGGTGGTGGGCGGCTCGACCCCGAGCACGAACAGCGACAGGCCCACCGCGCACACTGCGACGAACACGAGGTCACGCCGGACGATCCGCTCGCCGAGCAAAAACGGCGCAGAGAGCAGGACGTACACGGGCGCCGTGGACTGCAGGAAGATCGTGTTCGCGGCGGTGGTGAGCTTGTTGGCGAGCACGAACAGCACGACGGTGCCCGCGTAGGCGATGCCCACCGCCCATGCGCGAGGTGGCGGCAAGCGGCGGGCCCCGCGGGCGAGCAGAAGCACGGCGATGACACCGACGGCGGCACGCAGACCTGCGATCTGCGGGCTCGTCAGCGCCGCGGCCTTGATGGCTGCGCCGCCGGTCGAAAACATCAACGCGGCGAACAACAGCAGCAGCCGCGCACGGGTTCGCTCGGCAGCGGCGCTCACCCGCGGACGCCTCGACTGGCCATGGCTTCGCGATAGATGTCGAGGTAGACCCCCGCGCTCGCGCTCCAGTCGTGACGCTGCGTCATGGCGCGGCGCTGGAGCCCGGAAAAGCGGGAGGTGTCACGCCACGCGGCGCACGCCCGCAACATCGCTTGTGCGCAGGCTTCGGCGGTCGGTGGGTCGAACACGAAACCTGTGCCTGTGCCGGGTCGCGCGTCGTCATCCGCGACGGTATCGGCGAGTCCGCCGGTGTTGCGCACCACCGGCGGCGTGCCGTAGCGCATCGCGTACAGCTGCGTGAGGCCGCACGGCTCGAAGCGCGACGGCACGCACAATAGATCCGCCCCGGCGAAGATGCGGTGCGAGAGGCCCTCGTCGTAGCCTCGGCGCACGGCGACACGCCCGGGGTGTGCCGCTGCGAGCTCGGCGACCGCGAGCTCGAGTGCCGGCTCGCCGCTGCCGAGTATGACGAGCTGCGCGCCTTCGGCGAGCACCGCGGCGCTCGCCGCGAGAAACAGATCGATGCCCTTTTGCCAGGTCAAGCGGCTCACCACACCGAACACCGGCGCGGTGTTCTGCGGCGCGAGCCCGAGCTCGGACTGCAGCCCACGCCGTGCCGCAGCCTTGCCCGCGAGATGGTCGAGATCGTAGGGAACCCCAAGCGCGCGGTCCGTCGCGGGATTCCAGGTGCGGGTGTCGATGCCATTGAGCACGCCGCGGACCGCCCCGCCGCGCCAGCGTAGCAGCCCATCGAAGCCGATCCCGCCGGCGGCCGTGCGGATTTCGTCGGCGTACGTCGGGCTCACGGTCGTGATGCGATCGGCGTGGACCAGCCCGGCCTTGAGAAACGAGGCCTCGCGGTAGAACTCGAGATCCTTGGGTGACCACGCCGAAGCGGGTGCGCCGATCTCGGGCAGAATCGACGCGGGGAACCGCCCCGTGAAGTGGAGGTTGTGCACGGTGAAAACCGTCGCGGGTCGTCCCACGCCCCACCACGCGAGATATGCGGTCGCGAGGGCCGCCTGCCAGTCGTGCGCGTGGACGACATCGATCGCCCGGCCAAACGTCGGCGACGCCAGCGCGAGCTGAGCGGCAGCGCGTGCGAGCAAGGCGAAGCGCAGGTGATTGTCGGGCCAGTCGATGCCGGCCTCGTCACCGTAGGGGCCGCCGACGCGATCGAACAAGGGGTCGCACTGCAACAGCCACGCGGTCGCCCGAGTGTCGGGCAACGGTGCCGACCATAGTCGCGCAGTGTGGCCGAGCCCGAGTGGGTCGCCGAGCTCGAACAGCGGGGTTGCCTCCACGCGGTCGAACACCCCGCGGTACGCCGGGAGCAACACGACGACGTCGTGGTCCGCGTCGACGAGGGCCGCCGACAGCGCGGTGACCACATCGGCGAGGCCGCCGGTCTTGCACACCGGCACAGCTTCGGACGCAACCTGCAGGATCCGCATGGATGAGGTGCCCGACAGGGTACGCGGGCCCATGCGACGCGCCCAGCACGATCGTGGGATCAGGCGCCGGCGTTGGCTTCGGGTGCGGTGGGCCGAGTTGGTGGCGTCGGGTTCGCGGTCCAGCTCGGGTCACGAGCGTCGTAGTTGACGCGGCGCGGCTTGAACACCGCACCGCGGGTGGCGACACTCTCGTCGCCATGCAGGGATTCGGCCCCGCCACGGTCACGTGGTTTCGTCGCGCGTTCGCGCAGCCGACCCCGGTGCAGACCCGGGGCTGGGCCACGATCGCGTCGCGTCGCCACGCCTTGCTGGTGGCACCGACGGGCAGCGGCAAGACCCTCGCGGCGTTCTTGTGGTGCATCGACCGGCTCGCGCATCACCCCCCGGTGCATCCCGGTGTTCGGGTGCTCTATGTGTCACCGCTCAAGGCGCTGGTCTACGACGTCGAGCGCAACCTCCGAGCACCTTTGGTCGGCGTCGCCCATGCTGCCGCCGAACTCGGCGCGTCGATCGTGATGCCGCGCGTCGGCGTGCGCACCGGCGACACCAAGCCGTCGGAACGCGCTGCACTCGCGCGCGATCCGCCCTCGATCCTCGTCACCACGCCCGAGTCGCTGTTCCTCATGCTGGCGTCGGCGGTCCGCTCGACCCTGACGACGGTCGACACGATCATCGTCGACGAGATCCACGCCATGGCCTCGTCCAAGCGCGGCGCGCATCTGATGCTGTCGCTCGAGCGGCTCGCGGCCGACTGCGCGGTCGACCCGGTGCGGATCGGGCTGTCGGCGACGGCGCACCCGCTCGCGGATGTCGCGAGGTTTCTCGGCGGTGACCGTCCGGTCGACATCGTGGATTGCGGGGCGCTACCGGATATCGACGTGCAGATCGTCGTGCCGGTGCCCGACATGAGTCGCCCGGGCTCGGCGGCCGCCGCTGCGGCCAACCAACCGCCGCGCCTGGGTGCGGGCTCGACGTTGGCGTCGCCACCGGCGCCGCCGGGACTCGGCGAGCCCATCGACAACAGCATCTGGCCTGCGGTCTATCCCCGACTGGTCGCGTTGATCCGCGAGGCTCGTACGACGATCGTCTTCGTCAACGCGCGCGGGCTGTGCGAGCGACTCGCGCAGCGGCTCAACGAGATCGCCGGCGAGGCTTTGGTGCTGGCCCACCACGGTTCGCTCGCGCACACCCAGCGCACCGAGATCGAAGAGGCCCTCAAGCGCGGTGAGATCCGCGGGATCGTGGCCACCAGCTCGCTCGAGCTCGGCATCGACATGGGCGCCGTCGATCTGGTGGTGCTGGTCGAATCGCCGGGTGCCGTCTCGCGCGGCCTGCAGCGCGTCGGCCGTGCCGGCCACGGCGTCGGCGAGCGCAGCCATGGCCGGCTGTTCCCCAAACACCGCGGCGATCTCCTCGAGGCCACCGTGGTGGTCGAGCGCATGGCCAAGGGCGAGATCGAAGCGTTGACGGTGATGAGCAATCCGCTCGATGTTCTCGCCCAGCACATCGTCGCGATGGTCGGCCTGGGTGACACCACCGTCACCCGCGTCGAAGCGGTCATCCGGCGCTCGGCCAACTACACCAAGTTGCCGGCCGAGGCGCTGCGCGGCGTGCTCGACATGCTGTCGGGGCGCTACCCGTCGCAGGCGTTTGCCGACCTGCGCCCGCGGCTGGTGTGGGACCGCGCCACCGACCAGCTGTCGCCGCGTGCAGGTGCGCTCAAGGTCGCGATCCAGAATGCCGGCACCATCCCCGATCGTGGGCTCTATCCGGTGCAGCTGGGCGAGGGTGGACCGCGGGTCGGTGAGCTCGACGAAGAGATGGTTCACGAGTCTGCGCCCGGCCAGGTGATCACGCTGGGGGCGAGTTCCTGGCGCATCGAGCGGATCACCCGTGATCGCGTGTTCGTGGTGCCCGCACCCGGCGAGAGCGGTCGGTTGCCGTTCTGGAAGGGTGACGGTCCGGGTCGGCCGCTCGAGCTCGGCCGCGCACTCGGAGCCTTCACGCGAGAGCTCGGCGCACTCGATCACGACGAGGCCTTGATGTGGCTCGGCAACACCTACCGCCTCGACGCCTGGGGTGCGCAGAACCTGCTCGCGTATGTCGAGGAGCAACGCGCGGCCACCGGCGTGCTGCCGACCGACCGCGCGATCACGATCGAGCGATTTCGCGACGAGGTCGGCGATTGGCGGGTGTGCCTGCTGTCGCCCTTCGGTGCCCGCGTCCACGCGCCGTGGGGAATGGCGATCCAGGCCGAGCTCGCGGCGCGCTACGAGTTCGATGTCCAGGCGATGTGGAACGACGACGGCATCGTGTTGCGCCTGGTGGACACCGAGGAACTCCCCGATCTCGAGCTGCTGGTGCCCGACGCCGATACCATTGGCGACCGCATCGTCGAGCAGCTCGCGCACTCGCCGATGTTCGCGGGGGTGTTTCGCGAGAATGCCGGACGGGCGCTGCTGTTGCCGCGGCGCCGCGCCGGGGTCCGCACGCCGCTGTGGGCCCAGCGACTCAAGTCGCAGCAGCTGCTCGCGGTTGCCCGCGACTACCCGGCGTTTCCGATCGTGCTCGAGACCTATCGGACCTGCATGCAGGACCTGTTCGATGTGCCGGCACTGGTCGAGATCCTGCGAGGGATCCACGCTCGCACGATCCGTGTCGACCACGTCGAGACGGCGTCCGCGTCGCCGTTTGCCCGGTCGCTGATGTTCGCCTACGTGGCCGCGTACATGTACGACGGCGACATGCCGCTGGCCGAGCGGCGGGCCGCCGCGCTGACCCTCGATCGCGCGTTGCTGCGCGAGCTGGTCGGCCAGGAAGATCTGGCCCAGCTACTCGACCCCGCCGAGACCGACGAGCTCGAGCTCGAGCTCCAGCGCTCGGCCGAGGGCTACCGCGCGCGCGGGCCGGACGAGCTCCATGACACGCTGCGCCGACTCGGCGACCTCGAACCAGCGGAGCTTGCGGCGCGCAGTGAGGGTGATCCCGAGCCGTGGATCGTCGCACTCGAGAACACCCGTCAGGTCGTGCGCATGCGGGTGGGCACGCGCGCGTGCGTGGTGGCGATCGAAGACGCCGCGACGTACCGCGATGGGCTGGGCTGCGTGCCGCCTGCGGGCGTACCGGTGGCGTTGCTGGCGAACGTCGCCGAGGCGCTGGCGCAGCTCGTCGCACGGTGGGCGCGCACGCACGGTCCGTTCGTCGCCGCCGTGCTCGCCGCGCGCTGGGCGGTGCCGACCGGCACCGTGACCGCCGTGCTCGAGGCGATGGTGCGCGCGGGGTCGGTGGTGTTCGGCCGGTTGCGACCCGGCGACGACACCGACCGGTGGTGCGACGCCGAGGTGCTGCGGCGGATCAAGCGGCGGTCCTTGGCGCGGCTGCGCCACGAGATCGCCGCGGTCGATGCTCCGACGTACGCGAAGTTTCTCGCGCAGTGGCATGGCATCGGCGACAGCTCGCGGGCACCAGGGCGGCTGGGCGAGGTCATCGCCATGCTCGAGGGGCTGCCCGTGGTGTACAGCGAGCTCGAGAGCCACGTCTTGCCGGCCCGCGTGAACGGGTTTGCGCCGCGCATGCTCGACGAGCTCGGGGCGATGGGCGAGCTGTGTTGGGTCGGCCAGGGAGCTATCGGGCCCCATGACGGGCGGGTGGCGTTGTATCGCCGTGATCGCGTGGGCCTGTTGCTCGAGCCTGCGGCTGTGCCCGACGGACTCGATGGGACTCGGCGGGCGATCCTCGAGCATCTGCGTACCCGCGGCGCGTCGTTCGTCGTCGAGTTGCAGCGCGCTGCCGGTGACGTTCGGCTTGGCGAACTCGAGGCCGCGCTGTGGGATCTGGCGTGGGCGGGCTTGGTCACCAACGACACGTTCTTGCCGCTGCGAGCGCAGTCGGCGGGGCCGCGGGCGCGCCCGGGTCAGCGCAGTGCCGGCGGACGCTGGTCGCTGGTGTCGGATCTGCTTGGGCCACCGCGCCCACCGACCGAGCGCGCGTGGGCCCGCGCGACCATGCTGATTGCACGTCACGGGATCGTGAGCCGCGACGTGCTCGCGACCGAAGCGATCGACGGTGGCTTCGCGCCGCTGGCTCGGGTGCTTCGCGAGCTCGAGGAGGCGGGCAAGGTCCGTCGCGGCTACTTCGTCGAGGGCACGGCCGGGATGCAGTTTGCCGCGCCGGGGGCGGTCGATCGGCTGCGTGCTGCGCGGCCACCCGAGCGCACGCTCGCCACGGTGCTCGCGGCGGCGGATCCTGCCCAGCCCTATGGCGCGGCGTTGCCGTGGCCGCATCGCAGTCCCGACCGCGTGGGCGCCCGCAGGGTCGCCGGCGCCAGCGTCGTGCTGGTCGATGGTTCACCGGTGATCTTCATCGAGCGCGGAGGTCGGCGATGGACGACGTTCGTCGCGGCCGACGAGCCGCAGACCTTCGAGATCGCCGCCGCCGCGCTGGCTCGGGTCGCGCGTGAGCGCCGGGGTCGCACGCTGCGGGTCGAGACCATCGACGGCGAGCCCGCACGCGAGTCGGGGTTCGCCGCGGCGCTGCGGGCGGTGGACTTTCGCTCGGAGGTGCGCGGGCTGGTGCTCGAGGTGCGGTAGTCGGTCGGGCCCACCGTGGAACGACGATCGGCTACCAAACAGAGGCGACGCCGCTGAACTGACGGATGGTGTCGTCGGCGGTGAGCACGGGGACGCCGCGCAAGAGCGCGGTCGCGACGATCACTCGGTCGGCGGGATCGCGGTGGGACCATGCGAGATCAACGCTGCGCAACCACGTCGCCGTGTTGACCGGCAACAGCTCGACGATTGCACTTCGTTCGACGCGGCGGGCAAAATCTTCGACCGAGATCCCGAGATCGAGCTTGCCCCGCTGGACCTTGACCCCAAGCTCCCAGATCGAGATCGAGCTCGCGAATCCACCGCGCCGTTCCACCTCGGCGAGTTTGGCCGTTGCCGTTGCCGACAGCCGGTCGGGGTCGAGCGCCCACCAGAGCAGGACGTGAGTATCGAGAACGATCACGTCTCCGGCCACTCGCTGGTGGTCGGTGTGAGCACGTCTTCGAGATACACGACACGGCCACGAACGTCGGAAAACACCGACGCGGTCGAAACGCGTACACGAATCGGCACGACCTTCAGCACCGGGCGTCCGTTGTCGGTCACGATGAGCTCCTCGCCGGTCTCTTCAACCCGACGGAAGTACTCGAGCATCTTTCCCTTGAGCGTGCTCTTCGAGACTTCGGACATCTGGATGATTATGACCATGGTCATGACCCTGGTCCACGCGACTCAGTCGATATCTCGAAGTACTTGATCTCAATGAATAAGTTAGCAGGCGGCGATCGCACTTACCCGTGGTCGCAGGCCGGCGCATCGGTGGCGCACTCGCAGCCCGGGACCTCCGGCGCGTCGACGCAGGCGCGCCACGGCTCCGGCGTGGCGTCGCCGAAGCTCGGCAGCGCGACGACCTGGTCGTACTGCGACCACGTATCGCCGGCCGGATGCGTGTACCAGGTCATGGGCGCGTCGGGATCGGGGGCGCTCGCGAAGCAGAACGTGTCGTCGAAGTCGGCGCACTGACAGTCGAGGATCTGCTGTGCGCCGACGAGCGCTACGCAGCCCGCGAGCGCGCACGCGCCGTCACCGGTCAGCTCGTGGCACGCGAGGTCGCGCGCGCCGTCTTCGAGCGCGGCGAACGTCGCCGCGGCGCCGGCACCGGCCCACTCGTTCCACAGGACGAATGCGTCGACGCTGCCCTCGGCTGCACCGTTGCGGAACGTGACGCTCGCTTCGAGCCACTGCAGCTCACCTTCGCCGGTGAACGACGCGGACGACAGCGAGCCGTGCGTCTGGTCGGCGTCGAATCGCGAGCGGATGCCGATCGGCTTGGCCATGTGCCAGCTCTGCGGTTCGTGCAACAGCGGTGCGACCCAGGTCTCGTCGAGCACGCCGTCGGCGGACGTCAATTGCCAGGTGACGTCGATCTCGAGACGAGGTTCGCACTGACAACCGCCGAGATTCGGGCACTCGCCGGGCGCGGCGTCGATGCTGCGGATCTCGCCGCCGGCATAGGTCACCGTGAGCGTGAGCGCGACGGGATCGGTGGAGCCGGAGTACCCGAGCGGGACCTCGCTCGTCCACGCGATCTGCCCGGTGAACGTGCCCTCGGCTTGGGCGAGCACTTCGCTCGCGGAGGCGCCAGTGACACCGATCGCAGCCGTGCTCGCGAGGACCGTCGGTGTGTACACGCAGGCCGGGTCGGGCGCGTCGCCGGACTCGCTGCCCGACCCGCTCGCGCTCAGCTGATTCGCTGCGGTATCCGAGTCTGTGCCCGACCGGTCACACGCAAGGAGACCCAGCATCCAGGGGAGCCAACGACGCACCATCCGTGGAGCCTAGCATGGCAGCTCTCTGCGGCTTGCCGTGCCTGGGCTTGCATGCTCGCACGCAACACCGGCTATGATCCGAAGAATGTTCCGTTGCTCCGCTGGCGCCATGCTCGCCGCGACGCTCGCGTGCAGCAACGCGGCAGCGCCGATCAACGAGGTCACCTCGACGACCGGTGCCGACAGCACCAGCGCGACCGCCACGAGCACCACGACCTCGAGCAGCTCGGCGACCAACGCGACCGACGCGTCCACGTCCACGTCCACGTCCACGTCGGGCTCGGACACCGGCGCCGACGGCCTGCCGCCGACGCCGATCTTGCTCAGCCCGCTCGACGGCTCACTCGACGAGCCCGTCGCGCTCGAGCTGTGCTGGGAGCCGGTGGTCGATCCCGACGGCGACGCGGTGCGCTACCGGGTGTTCGTCGACGACATCGATCTCACCGGAGGTCTGCTGGACAATCAGGATGGCTACGACGGCCCATGCGTGGGGCCGCTGAACTTCGACTTCGATCGCACGTACACCTGGCGGGTCCAGGCGTTCGAGGTCGAAGAGCCCAGTCGCAGCTCGGAGTCCAGCGCGCCGTGGGCGTTCACCGTCGAGGGCGAGGCCGGCGCTCACGTGGTGTTTCTCGATCGGTTCGACGAGGATCTCGGGTGGGCTGTCGGCGGCGAGGCCGTCAGCGGCGCATGGGTCCGTAGCGATCCGATCGGGACGTTCGACGGCGACCAGCGGGCCCAGCCGGCCCGCTGCGATGGTGGGCAGTCGTGCTACTTCACCGGACAGAATCCGGCGGGCGTGCTGGCCGACGAGGATGTTGCCGGCGGTAGCACGACGCTGACCTCGCCGCCGTTCGATTTCTCGGGGGCGGGGGCCGGGGCCGCGGCGGCCACGGTCGAGCTGCGGCGATCGTTCTACCGCTCGGACCCCAGCGACGCTTCGGAGCTCACCGTCGAGCTGCTCACACCGGACGTCGCCGAGCCGGGCGGCTATGCCGTGCATCTGCTCGAGCGCCTCGATCAACCGACCGCCGTGCTCGCGCACAACCTGTGGACGGCACGAGAGTACGCGGCCTGCGGGGTCCCATTGCTCGACGGATCGCGCCTGCGCGTGACCGCGACCGATCCCGGCGTCGGCATTCTCGAGGCCGCGATCGATACCGTGCGCGTGCGCGGCCACGACACCGCGGCGGTGTGCGGCAGCGGGGAGGGCGGCCAATGCGATCCGGCGGCGGGCGCTGCCGCGTGCCCCGACGCGCTGTTGTGTTGCGCCACAGGAGCGGTGCAGGCGGGGGTCTTTCGCTGCAGCCCGGCAGTCGCCGCGCTCGACGTCGACGACCCTCCCGCGGATCCCAAGGCCCCCAACAACGGTCCGCTGGGCTGCAACGCACCCGATCTGGTCATCGATCCCAGCTGGATCGACCCGATGACCAACGACATCATGGTCGGCGAGAATACCTGCGAGCTACTCGAAGGCTGCGTCGACGACGTCGGGATCCGTACGATCTTGAGGTTCTCGCTGTCGGCCCGCAACACCGGCTCGACCGACCTGGTGCTCGGTGTCGCCGCCAACAACCCCGATGTCTTCCACTACAGTGGATGCCACGACCACTATCACTTCGACAACTTCGCGAACTACGAGTTGCTCGACGGCGAGACCGTGATCGCCCGCGGGCACAAACAGGCGTTTTGCCTGCTCGACTCGTACAGCTGGGCGTGGCCCAACGCGTTCGGCAAGTTCGACTGCGGCAACCAGGGCATCAGCCGCGGCTTTGCCGACATCTACGAGGCCGAGCTTCCTTGCCAGTGGATCGACATCACTGAAGTGCCACCCGGAGACTACACGCTCCGCGCGGAGATCAATCCGGTCCAGGACGGCGCGGCCACAGCGTTGCTGGTGGAGCGTGACTACACCAACAACGTCGTGACCGTGCCGGTGACGGTCGAGTAGCCGGCGCGATTAGTGCGTCAGCTTGCGGTACTTGAGCCGCTTGGGCACCAGCGCGTCCTCGCCGAACCGAGCCTTGCGGTCGGCCTCGTAGTCCGCAAAGTTGCCCTCGAACCAAGTGACCTGGCTGTCGCCCTCGAACGCCAGGATGTGGGTCGCGACGCGGTCGAGAAACCAACGGTCGTGGCTGATGATGACCGCGCAGCCTGGGAACGCCAGCAGCGCCTCTTCGAGGTGTCGCAGGGTGTCGATGTCGAGGTCGTTGGTGGGCTCGTCGAGCAGCAGCAGATTGCCACCGCGCTTGATGAGCTTGGCCAGGTGCACGCGATTGCGCTCGCCGCCGGATAGCTCGCCGACCCGTTTTTGCTGGTCGGCGCCGGTGAAGTTGAACTTGCCGACGTAGGCGCGCGCGTTGGTGTCGACGCCGCCCATGGTGAATGTGTCGGCGCCCTCGGAGATTTCCTCGTAGATCGTCTTGGTCGGATCGAGCGAGTCGCGGCTCTGGTCGACGTACGCCACGTCGACGGTGTCCCCGATGGTGATCGTGCCGGCGTCGGGCTTTTCCTGGCCGACGAGCATGCGAAACACCGTGGTCTTGCCGGCACCGTTGGGCCCGATCACGCCGACAATGCCGCCAGGCGGCAGCGTGAAGGAGAGGTTCTCGTACAGCAGGTTGTCGCCGAACGCCTTCTTGACGCCCTTGAACTCGACGACCTTGTTGCCGAGCCGTCGCGAGAACGGGATCTTGATGTCGGTGGTGTCGACCTTGCGCTCGGACTCTTCCTTGAGCAGGTCGTCGTAGGCGGCGATGCGGGCCTTGCTCTTGGCCTGGCGCGCGCGTGGACTCATGCTGATCCACTCGAGCTCTCGAGCCAGCGTGCGCTGGCGGGACTGCGCGGTCTTTTCCTCCTGCTCGAGGCGCTTGCGCTTCTGGTCGAGCCACGACGAGTAGTTGCCCTTCCAGGGGATGCCCTTGGCGCGATCGAGCTCGAGGATCCACTCGGCCACGTTGTCGAGGAAGTAGCGGTCGTGGGTGATGGCGACGATCGTGCCGGCGTAGTCGTGCAGGTGGCGCTCGAGCCAGGACACGCTCTCGGCGTCGAGGTGGTTGGTGGGCTCGTCGAGCAGGAGCATGTCGGGGCGGGCCAGCAGCAGCCGACACAGCGCGACGCGGCGGCGCTCACCGCCCGATAGCGTGGTGACGTTGGCGTCGCCCGGCGGCGTCCGCAGGGCGTCCATCGCGATCTCCAGGGTCCGATCGAGATCCCAGCCGTTGCCGGCATCGATCATGTCCTGCAGCTTGCCTTGCTCGGTGAGCAGCTTGTTCATCGCGTCGTCCGACATCGACTCGCCGAGCTTCATGCTCACCTCCTCGAAGCGCGCGAGCGTAGCGACCATCCCGGACACGGCTTCCATGATGTTGCCCTTGACGTCCTTGGCGGGATCGAGCTGCGGCTCTTGTTGCAGGAACCCGATGCTCACGCCCTCGGCCGCCCAGGCTTCGCCGCGGAACTCCTTGTCGACGCCGGCCATGATGCGCATCAGCGTGCTCTTGCCAGAGCCGTTGCCGCCCAGCACGCCGATCTTCGCGCCCGGAAAGAACTGCAGGTAGATGCCCTTGAGGACCTCTTTGCCGCCTGGATAGGCCTTGCCGAGGTCTTTCATCGTGTAGATGTACTGGTACGACGCCATGACGGAAAAGCCCGGCGTTGCGCACCGGGGCCGGGAGCATAACAAAGCTCGGCGTCGCCCGGGTGTCGGTCGTCCAGCGGCCGGCGGCTTTAGGCCCGCGACCGGGCGCGCCGACGCATCCAGACCACGGCCAGCAGGGGCGCCCAGCCGTGTTGTACGGGCTGCGTCGTGCAGCCGCAGCCCGAGTCGCCCTCGAGCAACCCCGCGGTCGCACCCGAGCTGGTCTCGGGATCGGAGGGCGGCGCGGTGGTCGTCATCGTCGTCGGGGAGGAGTCGAGTCCGCCCGTGCCGCCGTCGACCCCCAGGATCACCACGCCGATGGTGGTGGACGCCTCGCCGCTGGGATAGATCGCCCGCGCATAGAGGCTGTGGCTGCCGACCTCCGCGCTGACGCTCCACATGCACGGCGATGCGTCGCAGGGTCCACCCCACGCGACCGAATCGACGAACAGTTGCGCGTAGTCGAAGTCTTCGGCGGCGCAGCTGCAGTCGAGGCACGGACACCGCGGGACCACCTCGACGGACACGGTGAACGGCGCGATCACGGTGGCCTGGCTGCTGGGCTCATCGAAGGCGATCGACTCGTCGCCGGTCGGACACGCACGACACCCACCGTCGTCGGTGCCGGTGTCGGCGCTCGTGTCGGTGCCCGCGCCCGAGGTCCCGGTGCTGCCGGTGTCGCCCTCGGTGGTGCCGCCTTCGGTGGTGGAGGCGTCGGTGGTCGTGACGTCCGTAGTGGAGGCGTCGGTGGTGGAGGCGTCGGTGGTGGAGGCGTCGGTGGTGGAGGCGTCGGTGGTGCCGGTGCCGGTGCCGGTGCCCGTACTCGTGTCTGTGCCTGTGCCTGTGCCTGTGCCTGAGCCTGTGCCTCCGCCCCCGGCCCACGCGGTGGGGACGAGGCCAACGACCAACAAGGCAGCGATCAGGGCAGGCGAGCGCATGGATGGGCCGCGACCGAGGTTGGTCGTCGTCTCGGATCGTAGGGCATTGCGACCGGGCGGGCGATGATTCGGCGAAAACTCGGCCCGAACGAGGTCCCGGCCGCCGCAGCGGGCTCAAGTCGCACGAAAATGCGCGGTATCGACGCGGTCGAAGCCGCTCACGCGCGACGACAGCCCTTGCTGATCGCTTCGGCGTAGCTGGTGCGCTCGGCGACGCCGGTCTTCAGATCCGCGTGGGCGGTGCGGCTGTAGCACGGGGTCTGGTTGGCCCCGGAGTAGTCGACCCAGATCGTGGCCTGATCGCGGACGTCGAGGTGCACAAAGGTTCCGTTGGGGTAGTAGCCCACACCGACCTCGGCAAACGATTGACGCAGGAGTTCAAACAACCGGCGGTTGCCGACACCTTCGACGCGCATGTCGACCGCGCGGCCGCGGGTGTGGTTGCTCCGATCGGTGTGGCGGCTGACGTGGCGGTAGCCCGAGACCACCTCGATCGTCGCGCCGGGAAAGTGATTCGCGACCGCGACCAGCAGCGTCGCGAGGCGCCAGTGGGTGGGATGATCGATCCCGCTGTTGGGGTCGGTCATCAGCGCTCGTAGTTCCGCCAGAGCATCGTGGCTCAGGCGACCCTCGGCGTCGAACAGCGCGATCTCGTGCAGCTTGCCGCGTCGCAGCAGCCGCAGCGCGGTGGCCCGTTTGGGATCGACCGCAGCAATGCGGTCCCGCGCTGACCGGGCGGTCGCTCGGGGAGCGTCGGGTTTGGCGTCGGGCTTTGCGTCGGGCTTTACGTCGGGGTCGGGCTCCTGAGGTTCGGCGCTGGGCCCGGCCACCGCCGGGAGCTCGGTCGCCTGCGTCTCAGGCTCGTCCGGGGTCGACAGCAGCAGCAACCACAGTGCGCTTGGCCAGCCGTTCATGCAGTCGCCATGCAGCAAGTCGCGTGCCGTCGGCGTCGCGCCCACGAGGCGACACCCAAGCGTGACCTCCGCCGCGCCTGCGATCGACCAGGCGTGTCGTCGCACGCAGCATCCGCCCACACCCCCGGCTCGGCGCACCTCCCCACGTCGGCCCAGGTGCGGGCCAAAAACCGCCGACTCGCGTCGCCCCTTGCGTGGCGCACCCCCGAGGGGTACGACGCCAGGCGACATGGACACGCCCTCAACCAACGCCTACGCGATGGAGAACTCGCTCAAGCGCTACGGCGTCGACCGCTGGGGCGCGGAGATCGTTGGCGTCAACGACTCGGGCCACCTGGTATTCCGCGCGCCGAGCCTGCCTCCGATCGATCTGCACGAGATGGCGATCTTCTTGGAGAAGCGCGGCATCCGGACACCGTTTGTCGCCCGGTTTCCGACCATGATCCACGGGCAGATGGAGCGCCTCAAGCGCGCCTTCGGTGCGGCGATCAAAGAGAACGCGTTTGTCGGCGACTACTGCGGCGTGTTTCCGGTCAAGGTCAATCAGAAGCGCGTGGTCATCGATGCGGTCGTCAACGCGCCCCGCGAGTTCAGCTACGGGCTCGAGGCCGGCAGCAAGCCCGAGCTGTTGCTCGCGATGGCTCGCGAGCCCCACGAAAATTCGCCTCTGCTGATCAACGGTTTCAAGGACCGCGAGTTCATGCGCATGGCCTATCACGCGGCCGAACTCGGGCATCACGTCATCGTGATCATCGAGTCCATCCGCGAAGTCATCCGCTTCATCGAGGTCGGTCGCGAGCACCCGTGGCACAAGCGCCCCGATCTCGGCGTCCGCGCCAAGCTGTACACCAAGGGCAGCGGTCGCTGGCAGGGGTCGGGGGGTGAGACCTCGAAGTTCGGGCTCACCACCAACGAGATCCTCGCTGTGGTGCGCCAGCTCGAGGAGGCCTCGCTGGTCCATCACCTCGTGCTGCTGCACTTTCACATCGGCTCGCAGATCACCCGGATCAAGCGGATCAAGCAAGCCGTGCGCGAGGGCGCCCGCTTGTACTCGGCCCTGCAGCAGTACGCGCCGCAGATGCGATACCTCGACCTCGGCGGCGGCCTGGGTGTCGACTACGACGGCAGTCGCACGTCGTATCCGTCGTCGGCGAACTACACCATCGAGGAGTACGCGTCGCAGGTCGTGTACGAGATCGCAGGGGTGATCGAAGAGTGCGATGCACAGCCGCCGACGATCATCACGGAGAGCGGGCGCGCGCTGGTCGCCAACCACGCGGTGTGCATCACCGACCTTCGCGAGGTCCAGGGCGAGTTGCTGCCCATCAACGACGCTCACGACGACGAGCACCGGCTGATCGAGGCGCTGCGCGAGACCCTCGAGCACATCAACGCCAAGAACTACGAGGAGTACTTCCACGACGCCCTCGACTTCCGCGACGAGGCGCTCGAGCTGTTCTCCACCGGCTACATCTCGATCGAGGACCGCGCCAGCGCCGAGGGCCTGTTCCAGCGGGTCCGCGTGAAGACCCAGAAGATCGTCGAGCAGCTCACGCGGCCGTCCGAGGAGATCACGGACTACCTCGCCGCCGCGCAGCACAAGTATCTCGCGAACTTCTCCATCTTCCAGTCGCTGCCCGATACCTGGAGCATCGACCATGTTTTTCCGGCTGCACCACTGTCACGCCACGGCGAGCGGCCGACCCTGCAGACGCAGATCGTCGATATCACCTGCGACAGCGACGGCTGCGTGAACATCTTTGCCCACCCCGACGAGAACCTGCGGTTTTTGCCGCTGCACGAGCGGTCGAGCAAGGACGAGCGCTACTTTCTCGCCTTCTTCATGACCGGGGCCTACCAGGACAGCCTCGCCAACGATCACAACCTGTTCTCGCGGACCCACGAGATCGTCATCCGAGGGATCGGCGATCCGCCGCCTTCGCCGGGCGTCGAGCGCATCCCGTTCGGCGAGGTCTTCCTCGACCTCAAGGTCGGCGCGACCAACGAGGACACCCTCGCGTCGGTCGGTTTCGACGTGGAGAGCATGGTCCACGAGATCCGCAAGCGGCATCTCGACAACGAGACCACGCTGGGCGAGTCGTGGTCGCTGGGGTTGCTCCAGGGCTACCCGTATCTGACCCGCGAGTGACCTGCTAGCGTAGCTCGCCGATGGGTGCGGTCGCGACCTTGTTGCTGGCGATCTTCGCGGCTGCTGCTGCGCCGAAGCGACCGAACATGCCCGCCGGTTGGACCTGGCCACCGTCGGCGCCCATGCGCGCGGCGGGCAGCGAGTGCCTCGCGCGGCTCGACGAAGCCGGGGTGGTGTACGCCCCGGGGCCCGCGACCAAGAAGATCGCGACGCCGGTGGTCTTGCCGGCGCTCACGGTGGGCGAGCTTGGGCTCACGCCGCTGCGGGGCAAGGGCAGCTATCCGATGGACTGCCAGCTCGCTGCGGCGATCGCCGAGGTCGCGCCCGAGCTCGGCGCCCTGGGTGTCCGCGCGCTTCGATTTCGCACGCTTCATGAGTACCGGACGGTGCGCAAGCGTGGTCGCGACACGAAGATCCTCAGTCGACACGCGCTCGGCCTCGCGATCGACGTGTTTGGCGTGGAGCTCGAGGACGGCCGCGTGCTCGCGGTCGAGAGCGATTGGGCGACCCAGCCCAAGCTCGCGGAGATCGTCGCAGTGTTCGCGAGTTCGCCACGGTTTCGTACGCCGCTGACGCCCGCCAATGACCCAGGCGATCACGGCGATCACGTGCATCTCGAAGCCCACATGCGGTTGTAGGCGGGCTTGGCCTGGGCCCGGGCAAGACGCGACAGAGATCGAGTTTCCGTCGCGCCCCGACCGGTCGCTATCCGCGGATGCACGCCGTGATGCGGGTGTAGTTTCCGTCGTCGATGTTG
The DNA here is from genome assembly GCA_947492135.1 of Deltaproteobacteria bacterium. Classification (GTDB taxonomy): domain Bacteria; phylum Myxococcota_A; class Polyangia; order Nannocystales; family Nannocystaceae; genus Xiheibacterium. The sequence continues at coordinate 20,967 of CANLQR010000060.1, forward strand.
TTCCAGAAGGTGCAGTTGTCGGCTTCCATGCAGCCCAGACATGGACCCACGTAGTAGTTGTTGGCGCCGTTCGAGAAGTGCCAGGCGTTGTCACCACCCGCGCAGCCGTTGGGATCGGAGCAGCACACCGGTGCATCGCCGCACATGGTGCCGTAGCCTTGAACGGCGCGGTAGGTCGCCGAGACGTCGGGGCAGTAGCCATCCTGCAGCCAGTTGTCGTAGGTGATCGGCTGCCAGCCGAAGCAGGTATCGCACGCGGTCTCCGAGCTCGCACCGTCGGTGCAGGTGAAACGGATGCAGCGGCCGCCGTCTGTGAGGCAGCCTGCATCACCCCAGCAGTCGTTACCGCAGTCGGCGAAGCAATTGTCGCAGCCGTCCGCAGGGTCGTCGTTGCCGTCGTCGCACAGTTCGCCGGCGACGAAGTTGGAATTCAGGTCGCCGCAGACCACCTCGGTGCAATCGTCATCGCACGTCAGGGTCTCGTCGCCGTCGTCACAGGTCTCGCCGGCGGTGATGTTGATGACTTCATCACCGCAAGACGAATCCGTGCAGTTGGCGTTGCAGGTGGCCGACTCTCCGCCGTCATCGCACTCCTCCCCGCCCGCGTCGTTGACGATGCCGTCACCGCAGCCCGCCGAGGTGCAGTCGGCGTTGCACGTCGCGGTCGCCTCACCCTCGTCACATTGCTCACCCGCAGTCGGGTTGACCACATTGTCGCCGCACTCGGCCAGCGAGCAGTCGGCGTTGCAGGTCTCCGACTCGCCGGCGGGGCCGGGATCGCAGTACTCGCCCGCGGGGAAGTTCATGACCCCGTCGCCGCATTCTGCGACCGTGCAGTCGTCGTCGCAGTACATGTCTGCGCCGCCGTTGTCGCACTCCTCGCCGGGATCGATCGAGTTGTCCCCGCATACCCCTGCAGGTCCGGTCGAGGAACTCTCGGACGAAGAATCGGCGCTCGGATCCACCGTGGTCGTCATGCTCGGGTCGACGCCGGTGGTCGCATCGGTGCTCGAGGACTCGCCGCTGGTGGTGGTCGCGTCGGTCGTGGTCGGGTTGGTGGGGTCGAAGGTGTCGCCGAGCGAGGAACTGTCCGCTGGGCGTGGTGTGTTGACGGGGCACGCTGCGACCGACAGCAGCAGGCTGCAAAGGAGTGGAAGCCGACCCTTGAACATCGTTCCACACTATCACCGACGCTCCGCGGTTCGAGCGAGAACTGATGGCGTCGCGAGCTGCGCGCTGCGTGGGCTCCACCAGCGGTCAAATTCGCGCCTGTGGCTGCTACGACATGCGGTTCTTTTTGCCGACGACGCTCGGCGAGTTCACGTCGTTTCCAAGTGGCATTCGGATGTCGCTCGCGAGCTGGCTCGACGAGCAACACTGAGGTGTGGAGCCTCGGGTCAACGTGCGCGCTTGACCGTGGCAGGCGGCTGTGCGGCAATGTGGCATGCGCTTGCGTCACCGACCGTCTAAGCCGCCCAATAGCCCCGTATTCGCTCGATCAGCGCTCGCCCTTGGCGTGGTCGCGTCCGGGTGCGGTGCCGACGACGACGCCAACGACGGCGGCTCCGATACCACTTCAGCCACCGTCACCGGCAACAACACGACCGCGCCCATGCCGGCCCCGACGACCAACGACACTGCCACCGGCGACGTCACCAGTGCGAGCACCTCCGCGACCACCAGCGCGAGCGATACGTTGCCGCCGATGCCGAATCCAACGGTCACCGACACCTCCGAGTCGACCGACGGCGGGTCGAGTTCCTCGGCCGACTCCGGCAGCGATGGCACGGACTCAGCGACCACGACCGATGCGAGTTCGAGCAGCACGACTGCGATCCCTCCGATGCCGCCACCCCCGGACGGTGGCGCTTTGGATGATGTGCCCGAGCTGTGACCGACTCGACCGCAGAACCGCTCGCGACCACGACCGCACTGGCCGGTGACTGGCGGGTATGGCTCGCGGACAACCTCGTGCACGGCATCCCCGCGGACGAAATGCTCGGCATGCTCGCGAACAACGGCGTCGCCCGCGACCTCGGGATGGCCGAGATCGCGGCGATCCAGGCCTCCACCGCGTTTGCGGTCGCGCGAGCGCTGGCGCTTCGTGCGGCGCGCCTGGAGCAGGTGCTGCAGCTCGTTCGCGCCCGCGCGTCGGTCCGCTCGATCGAGCGCCGGCTCGATCCGCCACCCGACGAATTTTTCGCCCG
>CANLQR010000061.1 GCA_947492135.1 Deltaproteobacteria bacterium
GCTTCCATAGGCATAGCCGCCGGCGCCCACCGCAACGAAGAGCGCGCCGAGCGTCGCCGCGAGCGCGCACGCCCATGCGCACGGTCGCGACGCACTCGCGGACGGGACCCCCACAGCATGCATCGTGGGGTGCGAGCCGCTGCTGAAGGTCGCCTCTACGGGCGCGGGTGTCACGTGGGTCACGTCGACCACGACCGGCACACTCGACACGCAGCTTTCGCCCAGGCTTGGTGTGGCCTCGCTCGGCGGCACGACCTCGAGCTCGAACGCCACGATCGAGTCGTCCTCGCCGTGCGCGAGCTCGATATCGCCGCTGGCAAGCTCGTTCGTGGTCTCGGGCCCGATCTGTGTCGGCACGCCGTCCGCCATCACCCGCGGGTACGAGGCGGCGACCAGCCGCAGTCGACGGCGGCGCCGCGCAGCGGGCACTGCCGTGGGGGCGACGGCTTCGCGCGGGGCGACCTCCTGCACCACGGTCTCGCGGGGCTTGAGCACGGCGAGCCGCAACGTCGGCAGGTTCTCGCGGAACGCTCCGCGCAGCCGCGCGATCGTTCGCAGCCCAGCGGTCGGCGGCGGGGGCAGAGCCGGATCGCGCGCCTCGGTCCAGCGACCCTCGGCGCGATGAAACACGCCGGTGTTGTGATCAAGTCGAGACATCGTCGGCCACCTCGCGGCTCGCCAACACGCGAGCGCGTCGCGAAGCTAGCATGAAGACTCTGCGTCGGATCACCTCGCGGACTCGAGCGCCGCGCGTTACAAATCGCCTTGGCGTCCTGGGCAATCCGCCCAACACCACGCTCCGACACCGCACGCGCAACAGTCAGCCATCACGACGCCGGATCAGGCCGATCGAAAGCGGTGAGCAACCGTGAGGCGGCCTCGACGAGGTGCGAAATGCACAACGCAGCCATCGCCCTCGGTGACGCGACTCTCGGGGTTCACCGCGGTGCTGGGCGACCCGCACGCCTCGAGAGGCGCGGTCACGGCGGCCCTGACTTGATCGAGATGACGCGCCAGCTGTTGTAGCCGTGGTTGTGCAGGTGGAGCACCAGCTTGCTACCGGCAGCGATCGAGCGGTCGGCGATCCACTCGCCCTCGATGATGGCGTAGGGCCCGGGAATGGGCACCTCGATCTCCCAGATCACCTGCTCGTCGATCGCCACGGCGATGTGCGCGGCGGCCGGCGTGGGTGCGAGTAGATCGTCGTGGGTAAAGACCAGCGCGATGCGGTCGCCGGCGAAGACCTCGGCGGCCAGCGACTGAGAGAAGACGGCGTAGTTGCACAGCCCGGTGTCGATTTCGAACAAGCCGAACTCGTTGGCAAAGCCGAACTCACACGTGACCGACGACGGCGCGTGCCCAGCGAACATGTCGGCCTGGGCGTCTTCGACCCAGAGCTCGGGCCACACGAGGTCCACAGGGATCGAGGGACGCACCCCGGCCTCGGAGCTGCTGCTCGACTCCGCCCCGTCGTCGGTGGCCTCGGCGTCGGTGGCCTCGGCGTCGACGCCCGGCTGGCCGCATGCGAGCAGCCCGGCGACAAGGACCAGGATCGCCGTCCGATCGTACTGCGCGGTGTCCATGACCCTGGTCGCCATTATGCAGGCGCGATGAGCACGATGCCAAGGCACATCTCGTCGTCGGTGCCCTCGCCCCAGTACACGTCCTTGGGCTCTGCGGGTACGCCATCGACCACGGGTTGCTTCGCAGCGCTGTTGTCGAAGTGGCACTCGAGCCGGAGTTCATCGCCTGTCGACAACAGCATCGGATCGAGCAGCCCGTACGATCCTTGCCAATGGAAATCCCAAGCGTCGATCTGCAACACGCACTCGGAGTCGCCGCTGGCGCGCTCGATCGACAGCTTCGCGCTGGTGCCCTTGGTGTGCATGTGCAACCCGCCGGCCCAGACCTGCTGCGGACCGAGCAGCATGGACAGGTCGCGCTGGAACTCGTGCATCACGTCGTCGTCGCCGGCCTCGATCAGCATACCGTTTCCTGTGATCCACTGCGGGTTGGCAAACGGCAGGACGCGCGCGATCTTGTCGACCTGATCTTCGAGCTTGAACTCGACACCCGTGACGTCGGGCGCGGGGTCGGATGACGTGGTGTTGTAGTGGACCTGCAGCACGACTTGCGAGCCGGCGGGGACCTCGAGGCCGAGGCCCGGCGGCAAGTCGCTGCCGGCCCCACCCGGCGCCCAACCGCCGAGCCACGAGCGCGACGGGCCACCGGTACCACCAAAGCAGGTGTAGCCGACGCCCGGATCGGCGGCGTCGAGATCAGCATACGCATCGACCTGATCGGGCGTGACCAGGTACGCGATCACGTGGTGCACGATCGCGTCGTTGCCGGGCACGGCCCGGAAGCCCGTCACGTACTGGGTCGTGGTGTATTCGGCCGGCCAATCCATGACGAAACACCGGTAGTCGTCGGGCGCGTTCACCGGCGTGTACGCCTCTGGCATGTCGATCGCCAGGTCGACCCGGGTCAGCCCCGGATCGGCATCTTGCAGCGGCGCCCCCTCGAGCGCCGGATCGCCCATCGGGGTCTGCTCGGCGATCCACGTGTCGAGCAGCGCGATCTGGTCTTCGCTCAGGTCACGCTCTCCGACATAGTCGTTGCACGCGGCCTCCGGCGGCCACGGCGGCATCGTCCCGCCGTGTACGGCAGCGGCGGCGGCACCCGCCCAAATCGCCGCGTCCTCGTAGTTGGTCAGCGAGAACGGCCCGATGCCTCCCTCTTGGTGGCAGGCCACACAGCGAGCGTCGAAGATCGGCTTGAGCTGCTCGTAGTAGGTGACCGTCGCGGGAACCGCTCCCGTCGTGTCCGCAGGCTCGGTCGACGAGCCACCGCCATCGAGGTCGGCCGATGCGTCGAGCCCGGAGGACTCGGGCGTTGCGGCTTCGGAAGCGCCCGCTGTGGAGCCGCAAGCGGTGAGTGCGAGCAGCGTCGAGCGCGTCAGGAGGTTCGGGATGTCGACACGAATCATGCGACTGCAGCGCTGTGCATGCCTCGCTCCCTCCTCGTCTGCTCGTACGATCTCGCGGACTTGGCGAGTGGACAGCCTTGCTTGGCCACACACCACCATGGACGACAGTCCAGGGGGCGGCTGGCTCGGCTTTGGTCTAGACTGAGAACCGGTGGCCCGTCGGTGGATCGCGATGCTCACGTGCCTCGCCTGCGAGGCGCAGCCACTCGAGGTGAGCCTCGATTTGCGTGGGGGCAGTTGCACCGCGCTGGACCTCATGGCGGTCCGCGTGATCTCGATCGAGGTCTACGGCAGCAGTTCCGAGGCCGAGATGTGCACGCTCGGTCGACGCTGCGTGTTCGTCGACGTCGCACCCACCAGCATCGACGAGATCGGTCAGCTGTTGAGCGAGGTCAATCAGCCCCTGGTCGACGCCGAGCTCGCCGGCGCCGAGTACATCCATGTGGTCGGGCGCGAGTCTTGTTGGGACCAGCCCGATCCGGTAACCGGGGTGCCGCCGGTACCGCCCATCTGTGGCGCCAACGATCTCGCGGAGATCGATGGAGACCTCCTGCCGCTGACGATGCGCTGCGACGCCAGCTGCCCCGCCGAACAGGTGCCGCTATGCGACTGACCGCGCCGGCTACACCATGGACAGCTGTCTACAGGACGCTTGTCTGGGCGGCGGCGATGCCGACCGCGGCAGAACGCAGAAGGAGATTCGCTGGCGTCCCCCGATGGAACGGGTCGTGCAAACGGCACAGGCCAGCCGCCATGCGCTCAGCCTTCGTCACCGCGTTGCTCGGCCTCGGCCTCCTGGCGGGCTGCGATCTGTCCCGGACTGACGGCGATCTCGAGCTGGCCGTGGCGACCCGCAGCACCGAGGCGGTCTCGGCGAAGACCAACCTCGTGCTCCTCGCCGAGCGATTCTCCGGCGAGCCAGAGCTCGCCGGCATGACCGAGGACGCCGCGCGCGCTCGGGCCCTCGAGTTGCTGGCCTCGCGGCTGGCGAACCTGGCGCTGCTGGGCTGCGATCCGCAGCTGGTCACCGATCCGGTCGCGAGCACGCTCGACACCACGATCGAGGGCTGTCGCATCGGGCTGCTTCGCATCGACGGTGAGATGCACGCCCGTGTCGCGATCGAGCTGGCGGCGTGCGACACCGGGATGTGCCCGACCGCCGTGGTGTGGACGCTGGACGACTTCGACCTCGAGATCGGCGCAGGGGTTTTCCGCCCGAGACTCAGCGGCAGCGTCACCCTGCGCGATCCCGTGGACGCGAGCCTGCCGATGACGTGGTCGACCGGCGAGGACTTCGTGATCGAGACCCGCGTGGGCGCCTTTGCCACGCGATCGACCGCGTCATGGGCCGTGCTCGACAACCGGTGTGTCCAGGGGATGCAGCTCGAGGCCCGCCTCGATCGGCTCGTCGACGACGATGATGCGGACGCAGACCTCGACGCGGAGGTCGGCACGATCGTGCTTTCGGCCCAGGAGGTCGATCGTTGTCCGGGCAAGTGCCCGACCTCGGGGCTCGTACGACTGAGCTTCGGGCGCGGTCGGTTGCTCGCGTGGGACTACGCGGGGGAAACCCTCGACGTGGTGGCGCCGGGCGGACTGCACTTCACGACGTCACTGGTGTGCGACGAGTGATCGTGAGGCTCGCGATTCACTTTGGCCCGTAGATGATCAACCGATCGCTCTCGGGCTTGCTCAGTCCGAGCCCGAGTCCGAGTCCGAGCCCGGTCGCGACCACCACGGCGATGCCGGTCCACAGCCACCACGCGCGCACGATCGGCTTGCGCGCCGGCGGTGTGGGTTCGGAGCTCGACCGGGGTGGCGAGGCGGCCACGGGTCCTCGCAAGGTCCCGTCATCGGCGACCGACGCGAGCGCCGCGTCGATCGCCGCATCGATGCTCGCGCGCCGTACCGCAGGGCCCCTGCCCTCACCCACCAGCGCGCGAGCCATCACGGCGTCGCCCGCGGGCTCGACCACCACGACCACGGCAATGTCGCGCGCCGCCGCAGCCTCGACCAGCGCGCGGCGATGCGACGGCATCGCGAGCACGAGCGGTCCTGCTGCCAGGCTCCGACCCAAACGAACGACCGCGTCACCGTCGACATCCTCGACGAGCGAGATCGCGACGCGAGTCGCCTCGGGCACCTCGAACAGCACCGCGGTGCTGTGGTAGCCCATCGCTCGGGCGTGGATGACGTGGAGTCCAGGACGCAGATCGACGTGGCTGGTGTGCACGGGCCGACAGTCGACATGAACCACCGCGTGCGGCGGTTGCACGTCGAGGCTGACCGGGGCGGCGACATGTCCATTCTGAGCATCCACCGCCTCGAGAAACCCAGCGACCACCGCGGGCCCGTAGACCTCGCGCGCTGGCCGACGCTCGGGCGCGAGCGCCAACGCAAACAGGTAGCGACGCCGAGCCTCCGGCGTCGGCTTGTCGCCGGCTCGGGCGAGGCCGAGGCGAAATTCTGTCTCCCACAGCGCGTCGCAATGCCGGGGATCCGCGAGCAGCGTCAGGTGCTCCGCCTCGAGCTGCTCCAGGCCGGCGACCATCGCGTCCCAGTCTTGCGCGAGGTAGTGGTCGCGGGCCGCGGCGAGGCCGACCTCGACCGCGGCGAGCCCTTCACGCGCCTGCGCTTGCGCTTGCGCTCGGGCCCGCTCGAGCGCGGCGCTGAACTCGGCGCGGTCGATTGACTCGAACCGGCCATCCAACTTCAGCGGCCCCCCAGGCCCGGCCGAGAGCTCGGCCTCGATCTCGGGGGTGGTGCCCCAGAGCAGCACCCGAACCTCGCCACTGCGATTGCCCGGCGCCGCGCTGGCGAGGCCCCACGCGAGGCCCCACGTCAGGACCACAGACAGGACGCGAAGCAGCATCGGGTAGCCGATAGACTATCATGGTGACCGTGAGCGCCGTCAGGCGGCTCGGCCGATACGAGCTGGGAGAGATCATCGGCACCGGTGGCGTGGCCGAGGTGGTACGCGCGCACGTTGTCGGAGCTGGGGAGTTCCGCAAGGCCGTGGTGATCAAGCGCGTGCGCGCGGAGCTACGCGACAACACCGAGGTCCGCGAGGCCTTTCGACGCGAGGCGCTGCTGGCCCAGCGATTCCACCACGCCAACGTGGTCCAGGCGCTCGACCTGGGCGACGACGACGGCTTGCCCTACATCGTGTTGGAGCTCGTCGACGGCTGCACGTTACAACGCCTGCTCGACGACACCAGCGGCGGCGTACCGCTGCCGCTCGCGGCAGTGCTGCATGTCACCGAGCAGATCGCCGCCGCCCTGCACTACGTGCACACACTGCGGGCCGACGACGGCACCCCGCTGGGACTGGTCCACCGCGACGTCACGCCAGCCAACGTGCTGCTGGGTCGGGACGGCGCGGTCAAGCTCACCGACTTCGGCATCGCTCGCGCCGCAGCCCTGGGTAGCGACACGTTGCCCGGCTTCATCAAGGGCACCGCGTTGTATCTCGCGCCCGAACAGGCGGCAGCACGGCCCGTCGACGGACGCGCCGACCTCTACGCCTTGGGCCTGGTCCTACGCCGCATGCTGGCGGGCGACCATGACCTGACCGCGATCCATCCCGATCTCGCGGCGATCGTCGAGGCGGCGACTGAACCGGCCGTGCGCGATCGACTGGCTTCCGCAGAGGTGATGCTCCACCGCCTGCAGCAGCATCGCGCTGAGGTCGGGATCGGCAGCGGCGCCGCAACGATCGCCGCGATGGTCGAGGCGGCGTGCCGGACACCGCTGCGTCGCACGATCTCACTGGACCGCGCGCTCGGGGTCGCCGGTCAGGAGCGCACGCGGCAGGTCGCGAGCGCAGCCGCACCTGCAGACGGCTCGCACGGATCCAGGCGCCGCGCGTGGTGGATCGGTGGCCTCGCGGTCGCCACGGTGGCCGTCGCTGCGCTGGCTTGGCCCGCGGCGCAGCCCGATCGATCGCTGCCGTCGCCCAGCGCCACGAGCACGGGACCTTCGCCAGCACGGCCAACCGACCTCGCGCCCGAAGCCGAGGCGACGCCCAACGGCGGGCAGCCACCAGCGCGCTCGGCCCCCTCGGTGCCGCCCGTGGTCGAGACGCCGCAAACCGCACTCGAAGTCGCGCCAGCGGTCGCCGCCAAGGTCTCCAACCCGCCGGATCGCGCGCGCGCGCGCGGGCGCCTGCTGATCAATCTCGTGCCCTACGCCGAGGTTTCGATCGACGCAAAGCCCGTGGGTAGCACTCCGGTGGACGAGACCCTGCGCAGCGGCAAGCACACCATCGAGCTGTACAATCCCGAGACCGGCCGCCGCAAGTCGCTCCGAGTCGCTCTCGATCCCGGCGAGACTCTGAACATCACGCATTGGTGAGCCCACTTGGACCATACCACCCAGATTCAATCCAGCGCTGGCACCACGGTCCTGCGTCGACGTCGCCTGCGGGTCGAGGTCGTGCGCGGACCGGACAAGAAATCGCGCGGCGATTTCGACGGCGACCGGGTGGTCATCGGCACGCACGAGGCCTGCGACCTCGTGCTTTCGGATCCGACCGTCTCCCGCCATCACATCGAGATCGCCCTGGTACCCGGGGGCTATCGCATTCGCGACCTCGACTCGAGCAACGGCACGATCATGGACGGCCTGCGGATCTTCGATGTGATCGTCGAGGGTGGCGCGAGCTTGCGCATCGGCGAGACGACGATCAAGACCACACCGCTGGCGGACACCGTCGACCTCGCGTTGTCGCCCGCGACCCGGATGGGGCCGTTGATCGGCCGCAGCGCAAAGATGCGGCGAATCTTCGCGCTGGTCGGCAAGGTCGCACCGACCGACACCACCGTGCTGCTCACGGGCGAGTCCGGCACCGGCAAGGAGGTCACCGCCCGTGCGATCCACGAGCACAGTCGCCGAGCCTCAGGGCCGTTCGTGGTGGTCGACTGCGCCGCTTTGCCGCCGACGCTGATCGAGAGCGAGTTGTACGGCCACGAACGCGGGGCGTTCACCGGCGCGGATCGTTCGCGGGTCGGAGCGTTCGAGGCCGCCGCTGGCGGGACGCTGTTTCTCGATGAACTCGGCGAGCTTCCGCTCGACCTGCAGACCCGTCTACTCGGCGTGATCGAACGTCGCAGTGTCCAGCCGCTGGGGAGCAGCCGGGTTCGCGCGATCGATGTCCGGTTGGTCGCGGCGACCAATCGCGACCTGCGACGCGAGGTCAACCGCGGGAGTTTCAGGGCCGACCTGTTCTTTCGCATCGCCGTGGTGACGCTCGAGCTGCCGCCGCTGCGCGATCGCCCGGAGGACATCGCGCTGTACGTCGAGTCCTTCCTCGCCGAGATGGGCGCCAGCGGCCTGCCGCTTGCGATCGACGCACAGACCATGGCCGAGCTCAGCCTTCGGCAGTGGCCGGGCAACGTCCGCGAGCTACGCAACGCGCTCGAGAGGGCCGCAGCACTCGGTGAGGTCGACCTCGAACATGACGACCCACCGCCGCGACCGGAGGGTTCCACCGCCGACGACGCCGCAACCGCGCTGGCCGAGGTCCCGGACCCACCGGTCGTCGCCGATCCCGCCGTGCCCTTCAAGACCGCCAAGGGGCTGTTGATCGATCGATTCGAGCGGGCCTACGTCGAAGCTCTGATGCTTCGTCACGCCGGCAACATCACCCAGGCTGCCCGCAGCGCCGAGATCGATCGCGTCTACTTGCTGCGCCTGCTCGACAAGTTCGAACTACGCGCGACCAAACGCGGTTGACCGTGCACAGGCCGTCACTCGTCGCGTTCGAACGGCTGTTCGATCGCGTCCTTGCTCGCAGTTGCGAGGTGCGACTCGAAGCTGTCACCGAGTGCGACCGTGCCGTTCTCGCCACCGTGGCGGCCGAGAATGAAGGTCGACGCGACATCGATGCCAGCCTCGTCGTAAGCGAACACGTCGGTGGCTGCGTTGCCATAGGCGAGCTCGATCGTGAAGCCGAGCAGCTCGAGGTCAGCCAAGTAGTCGGCCTTGTAGGCGCCGACGCCGGACTCGAACGGTAAGGCGTCGGCAGAGCGCTGGGCGGTGACCAGAGCACCGGGTGCCATCGCTTGATCGCGCAGCCAGTCGCGGGTCCGCCCCGTCAACGAATAGGGTCGCCCGGTGAGGTACACCACGACGTAGCCCTGCTCGTCGCGCGCCCTGGTGGTGTCCGCGGCGGCCGCCCGGGCTTGGGGCGACGCCCCGTGACGGATCGGATTGAAAACGTCGCTGGCCAGGTCTTCCACCAGCTCCCAGTCGCTCGTGGTCAGGGTTCCGTCGATGTCGAATACCGCCAGCTTGGTTGCCGGCGGGAGCACATGCAGGGTGGCCCAGTTCCCGGTGCCGTCGCCCGCGACCCGAAAATGCACGCGATGGCGGCCAACCAAGGGAACACGATCGGCCTCGACCGTCAGCGCAACGCGGCCATCAGCATCGGTGCGCGCCGCATCGAGCCACTCGAGCTGCCCGCAGCGATCGATCCAGACCTCGACCCACTCGTCCTCGAGATCCTTGCTGAGCACACCGTACGCGAGCTTCGCCCGCAACACCGCATCGGCGCCGGCAACCGTGATGACGTCTTGTCCGCTGTGCCATGGACCCGCCCACGTGATCAGCGTCGAGGCCCAGTGGCGCCATTGGTCGGTGGCGATCCCTGATGGGGGCGGCGAGTCCTCACACACCTGAAATAGCGTTTGGTCGCGCGGTCGGCCGGCGGGGTCGACCTCACGACCTTGCGCACCTGGATCCAGCGCCGAGCACGCGAGACACAGCACCGCGAGCGCGGACAAGCCTGGACGGAGCATTGGCGCCGACTCGTGTACAAGCGCCGCGCCACTGCCCTGCGAGCGGGATTCTCTCGAGTTTGCTGGTCACGCCGGCGGCCGCTGCGCGAGTTGCCCAGCACCTTGCTTCGCCAGTTGCACGGCGCGCCTACCCCTGCGCTCGTATCGCGAGTTGCCGTACACTCGGCCGGCTCATGACGTCCACCTTGCCGCGTCGAAATCCTGTTCGTGATCGTCCGTGGCTGTTGTTGGGCCTGGTGCTCGCCTGCAACGACCAGGGTGCTGTGGAAACCACGGGCGGCGAGACTGCGCAGACTGGCGATGCAACGGCCGTCGACGATGCGGATGCGGACGAGACCGCGAGCCCACAAACTTCGGCTGCGGATGCCAGCGACGGCACGAGCAACGCCACGCCTGGTGACAGCTCCGCGTCGAATCCCGGCTCGGACAACGGCAGCGTGGATGACGACGGAGGCGAGGGCGACGACACCTCACCACCGCCGCTGAACGAGCCCAATCTGCCGACCATCACCGGCGTGTGCCCTGACTTCTTCGTGACGCTGGAGAATCAGCTCGCCCACGAGCTGGTGTTCGCGCCGGAGGGAATCACGCCACGCCAGGTGCGGCTCTACATGGATGAGAGCGTGGTCGATCTCGACGGGCCCGTGGTCTTCTACTGGCACGGAACGGGTGGAAACCCGACCGAGGCGGTCTATGGGCTCGGCATGGGCGGCATCGCCGGGATCCGAGCGGCCGGCGGCATCGTGGCCGTGCCCTACGCCGATGAGGCGTCGGGCACCTACCCGTGGACCCCGGTCGGAGGAAACATCGACCATGACAACCTGCTCGCCGACGAGATCATCGCGTGTGCGCAGGACCAAGTCGGCATCGACGCCCACCGCATTCACAGCGCCGGCTTCTCTGCAGGCGGCATTCACACGGTGACGATGAGTACGCGGCGCGCGGCGTACCTCGCCAGCGTCGTCTCCTACTCGGGCGGCGAGTTCGGACCCGTGTTGGCTCCCGACACCGACCCGGACAACCTGTTTGCGGCGATGTCCGTACACGGCGGGCCGGACGACGTCTTCCAAGGCGCCGTGTCCTTCCAGGAACCCAGCGAGCATTACGCCGAGCTTCTGCAAATGAGCGGTCGCTTTGCGCTGCTGTGTGATCACGGCGCAGGCCACAGCGTCCCGACTGATATCCAGACCTCGGTGATGAGGTTCTTCGCGGATCACCCTTGGGGCACAACTCCGTCTCCCTATGAGAACGGCCTGCCCCCGGAGTTCTCCCATGGCTATTGCACGATCCCCTAAAAGCGACCGCAAGCGATCCCAACCCATGACCGCCATGCGACGAATCTCTATCTTGTTGGCCCTACTCGGCCTGGCTTGCTCCCCCGGCGAGGATGCGTCCACCGCGGCCGATGGCACCTCGGAACCCACCGACGGCACCCCGACCTCGTCGAACCCCACGACCGCGAGCACTCCCGGAAACGACGACGATGACGCGACGGCCGACGGCACCGCAACGCCGACCTCCGACGACGACGACGGCACCGATGGCGGCGGGACCTGGCCTGCACCCCAAGCCGGCGCCGACGTGTCGATCAGCGCGTTCGCGGCCCAACACGCCTACTACGTCTCCGCCGACGACAACCAGCGCGAAGCCGACGTCGAGGTCGAGTTTCCGGCCGCGGACGAGGGCTATGCCGCGATCGCGCTCGAGGTCGCCGTCAGCTGTCCCGAGGGCGGCTGCGACTTCTGGGATCGCTACGCCTCGATCGCCGTGGTCGACAATCCCGGTGCCGACGACGAGCGCGTGATCGAGATCGCCCGCTTCGTGACGCCCTATCGCGTCGCGGGTTCGTGGTCGATCGACGTGTCTCATCTCCGGCCGCTGCTGACCGGGACGCGAACGCTGCGCCTGGTCGTCGACACCTGGGTCGGCCCAGGGAATTCCGAAGGCGCCGGTTGGCTGGTCGACGCGCGGTTCGACATGACCGGTGGCGTCGCTTCGCCGCGGCCGGTCGCGGTCGTTCCGATCTACACACGCCGCGTCTTCGAGGTCGGCGATCCCGAGCAACCGGTGCTCGACGTGGTCCCGCCGGTCTCGGTCGAGATCCCGCAAGGTGTCACCGGCGTGACCCTGGTGTCCCTCATCACCGGCCACGGACACGGCAACGCCGAGAACTGCGCCGAGTTCTGCCAAGAAAACCATGGGTTCCTGCTCGGCGGCCAGGACGCAATTCAGCGCACCCTGTGGCGAGAGGACTGCAACGACACCCCGGTCGCCGGTCAGATCGGCAACTGGAGTCAGAATCGCGCGGGTTGGTGCCCTGGCGCCGACGTGCTGCCGTGGATCGAGGACATCGGTGGGTCGGCGAGCGCAGGAGGTCTGCTTTCGATCGAGTATGCGGTCTCTCCGTACGAGAACACCTGTCGCCCCAACGCACCCTCGTGCGAAGGCTGTCCGCTGTTCACCTCGTGCGAATACGACGACGCCAGCCACACGCCACCGCAAGTTCGCATGTCCACGCTGCTGGTCGGTTGGGTCGACTGACTAAGACGCGCCTTGGCCGGTCGGTTAGCGTCCGACCAAGACGCCGCGCAATGGCACGGACGTGACGGCAAACCCCGCGACCCCCTCCCGTGCACAGATGGCGTTCGCCGCAAGCCGTGCCGAGGTGTGAGCGGCCTCCATCAACATGGCTGGGCACGGCAGCTTCACCCAGTCCCCCGCGAAGTACAGGCCGGGAACACCGCTATCGACACCCGGCCGGGCGTGCAGCATCCCGACGTGCAGCGCGGTGAAATCGCCTCGCAACTGGAGGTGGCGGTGGCGAATCACGGCCTCTGCGAGCAGCGGCAAGAAGGCCTCGGTCTCCCGGCACAGGATGCTCTCGACCTCGGTGTCGGAGATCCGCTCGGGAACCGCATAGCAGTGCAACTCGAGGACCGCGCCGCCATGCTCGGCAGCCCACGCCCGCGCGTGCGGGTCGATTCGATGCACGAACGTCACCGCGTCGAGCAACTCCTCGCGCTCGGTGATCACGAACGGCGGCAGGTCGTCACCCAGTGGCCGGTCGACCCACAGTCGCAAGACCGCGTAGCGCTCACCAGCACGCATGCTCGGCTGCGCAGCGGCGATCGACGGCACGCCGGCGAGCGTCGGCGAGGCGGCGAGGATCCGCGCGCTAGCGGCGACGTCGGCCGCGAGGACAACATGGTCGAACCTGGTGCCCTCGATGACCAGCCCGGCCCCGATCGTGGCGACGCCTTTGCCCAGACGCAGCTCCACCCCTTGTTGCTGTAGCCGGCGCGTGATCGGGTCGATCAAGGCCTCGTCGTAGGAGCCGTCGAGATAGTCATAGACCAGGCCATGGTCGTGACTGAGGTAATAGAAGTGAAAACTCTTGACCAGTTCGGCCATCGAGATCTTCTGCTCGTCGGCGAAGAACGCCCGCGCAAACGTCGTGAACGCCAGCCGTAGCCGCGGCGGCAGATCGGCCGCCTCGGACCATTGGGCGAAGCTGAGTGCATCGAGCGCAGGATCTTCGACGCGGGCGTCGTAGCGCAGCAACATCTCGAGGCTCCTCCCGGTCTTGGGCCTCAACACGTCGCGCCAGCGAAAGAAACCCTGCTCCGCGAGTCCCATCAGATTGAGCAGGGGTGTGTTGCTCGAGGCCGCGAAGCCGAGGATCTCGCCGCCACGGGCCAAGATGGCGTAGTCGTCGATCGGCCGTAGATGCGATCCCACACCGACCTCCTCGAGCCAGGCCTTGAGATTGTAGTAGTGGCGAAAGAACGCGTGAAAGCCATGCTCGACGTGGGCATCGAACCCGTCTGCGAGACCTTCACGCCAACCCGCGAGCTTGCCCCCGAGCTTGTGATCACGCTCGAACAACACCACTTTGAAGCCGCGCCGTGACAACAACTCGGCGGCGCCCAGCCCAGCGAGTCCGCCGCCGATGACGGCGACCTTGCTGACGCGTTCGATGAGATCGGGGACCGTGCCATCGACCGCGGCGACCGAGTGAACGTAGCCACCAAATCGCCGGCGAATCGCCCGGGCCAACCACGACGGGGCATGGACCCGCCCGCGGCGGCGTTGGTAGAGCACGGTGGTCACCCACGCCAGCGCGAGCCCGAACGCATAGTCCTCCACCGGCACCGTGCCGACGCGCAGACCCAGCGCGAAGTTGCTGTCGTAGAGCACGATCGGTCGGCCGGTGAGGTAGCCGTTGAACAACGTCGTGAGAGCGACGATGGCCGCAGCGTGGAGCCACGCAGCGCGCATGGCGGTCAGCTGGGTGCCGAGGGCGTCGTCCAGCAGTGCGGCACCAGCCAGGCCCAGACAGGCGAGCGCCGTGTACTCGCGACCGAGAAACCCGCTGACCACGGCCACCATGACGAACACCGCTGCGATCGACAGCGCCCGCCCGCGTCCCCGCGGACGCGCTTTGCCGCCCCCGATGACCAGCTCCCAGGTGACCAGACAGGCCAGCGGCACGACCACGAAGAACCCAAGCTCTTCGAGGGGCAGACCCAGCACCTCGATGCCGAGCACCCGCTCGGGGTGGAACCACCAATGGCGCCCCACCACCGCGGCATCCCACGCGACAAACGGGACCGCGCCGAGCAACGTCGCCCACAGCGCGGGACGCCAGAAGCCGGGGGACCACTGTGGCCGCAGCAACGCCAGCGCTACCAGCGGGCAGGCGATGAACAGATCGAACAGCAGGTACTCGGCACGCATGGCACTTTGGTGCTCGACGCTTCAGGACGCAAACAGCGTGGGATGTTCGCCGTAGCGCCCGAGGTAGTTTCCGAGCCGGAGCTTGCGCCGCGTCGCGTCGCTGCTCATGTAGCGAACGCTGCCGAAGATCGGACGCTGCGGTCCCCACGGTCGATCGTAGCGACCGAACACCCAGAAGATCCCGCTGTAGGAATTCGGATCGCGTCCATCGAGTGCCCAGCGATTGTTGAGCTCGATCAGAGTTTGGGCTGCGACTTGGGGCTCGAGCGTCCACTCGAGCACGCGCTTGCCCCAGAGCATCCGCAGATAGTTGTGCATGCGGCCTTCGCGGACGAGCTGACGCTGCGCTGCGTTCCAGATCTCGTCGTGGGTCGAGGCCGACTCGAGTTGGGCGTGGGTGTACACGTACGGCCGTGGATCCGCGGCGTGGGCTCCGAGCGTCGCCCGTGCCCAGCTCGGAAGTGACTCATAGTGCTCCAAGTCATCGCGACACTTCGCGAAGTTGTGCCCGAGCTCGCGCCACACGACCAACTCGTCGAGAAACGACTCCACCGCCGCTGGCATCCCCCAGTAGCCCTCACGCGCGCCTCGTCGCGGGCGCCCGAGATCACCGGGGTTCCAGTCGAGCTTGTCGGCCAGCCCACGCAACACCGCATGGGCTGAGACGTGGCCAAAGTGCAGATACGGCGAGAGGTGACTGCCGCCATCGTCATCGGGATTGTTGCGACGCTCGGCGTAGGTATCCGCGCCGGTGTCGATGAACTCTCGCAGCAAGGCGAGCCCGGCGCGGGGGCCCCCGCGAAGCGCACAGGTACCAACGGCGTGATCGATCGGCAGCGCCGCGAGCGGTCCTGGATCGCCGCGCAGCAGGGCATCGTCCGCGGCTGGCCAACGCGTGGTGATCGTCTCCGGCAACGTGGCCTTGGGGAGCCCCGCCCGCAGCAGCGGCGAGGTCTGGGGCATGGCACCCAGATGCGCCGGAAGCTCGCGCTGCAGGAATGCGCGGAACGCATACGCAGTGGGGAATGCGCTCGTCGCGGCTGCCATCGGCAACAAACCGATCGAGTCGATCGCCTCGAAGTGGACGTCGAGCTGCGCTGCAGCGGCCTCGAGCATGCGCGGGTAGTGGAAGCTTGGATGATCGTCGGTGACAACCGCACACGCCTGCAGACCCAGCGCCCTCAACAGGCCACTGCCGTGACCCGGCGAGGGCTCCACATAGGCGTGATAGGCCACGCCGAGCCGCGCGCACGCGATGCGGTTGTCGTGCATGCCGGCGAGAATGAACGCGTGGTGGCGCGCGGACGCCCAGCGATAGCCACAGCGCAGGGCCTCGAGGATCACCAGCGGCTTGCCCAACGACTGCGCGAGCTCCACCGCGCGATCCAGGGCGAAGTTGTGGTCGATTCGCCGACTCGCGCGCATCCAATAGAGCACGTACGCCCGCTCGGGGCGCAGCGGCGCCTCGATGACCGCACGAAGCCTCATCGCCGGGATACGTTGCGAGTTCATGCGCGTGGGCCTCACGCAGACAGCGGCGCGCGGTCACGCAGAGGATCCTGGCGGACCTGGGCTCGCGTGGGGAACACCCGCGCGCACGACGAGAGCAACCAGTCGCGGAATCCTTCGTCCCCCGGGCACGCGGGCACGAGATCGGCCGCGCGCGTCACGGCACTCTCGAGCCGTGCGAAGGCTCGTTCGAGTCCGAGTTCGATCGCGGCGTTCGGCCGCGCGTGAATGAGGTCCTGCCCCACGGGCTTACCGAGATCGGTCGGGGTGCCCACCAGATCGCCGAGATCGTCCGCGAGCTGGTAGGCCTCTCCGAGTGCCGTGCCCACGGCTCTCCACTCAGTGACCTCGGCCCCCGCGACGACAGCTCCGATGCTCGTCGCAGCCTCGAACAGCGCACCGGTCTTGGCTTGATGGTAGCGATACACGTCCGCCGAGGGCTCGTCTTCCCAGGCTTGTCCCGCGACGAGCCCACCGTTGGCGCCCACCGCCGCGGCGAGCAGCCCGATGGCGGACGCCAGCGTTGGACAAGCGACGGTCGCTCGCGCCAACACGTCGAATGCAGCCACGATCAGCCCGTCTCCCACCAGCACCGCGAGAGACTCGCCGAACTTGGCGTGCACCGACATCCGTCCGCGACGGATCGAGGCGTTGTCGAAGCACGGGAGGTCGTCGTGCACCAAGGACGCGCAGTGCACCAGCTCCACGGCCACCGCGGCCGCCTCGGCGTCGGCGCTTGGGGCCCCGGCTGCGCCCGCGACCGCGAGCAACAAACGCGGCCGGAACCTGGCCCCACCGGGGAACAGCGCGTGGTGCATCGCCGCGACCAGCCGCGGCGGCGTCCGAGGCCCGATGATCTGGGCAAACCCGCGCTCCAACGCTGTTTCCAATGGATCCGTTCGCGTCATCGCAGGCTAGGTGTACGCGACGCCTAACGTATGTCAAGCCTAATACAAACACTGGACATACCCGCCGGATCGGTCACCATGGGCGTCATGAGGGAGCCGTTCGACGTGGTGGTGGCGGGCGCCGGCCTCGGTGGTCTCGCCAGCGCGCTGGCCCTCGTGGGCTCGGGTCATCGCGTCGCGCTGGTCGAGGCCCACACCGAGGTCGGCGGCAAGGTCGCAGTTGCCCGCGTGGAGGGTCGAGAGATCGACTGCGGGCCCACGGTCCTGACGATGCGACCGGTGTTCGAGGAGCTGTTCGCCGCGGCGGGACTGCGGCTGGATGACCATGTCGAGCTGCTCCCACTCGACCTGCTGGCGCGACACGCATGGCCGGATGGATCCGTGCTCGATCTGTTTGCCGACGAGGCGGCAACGACCGAGGCGATCGCGGCGTTCGCAGGCGCACGAGAGGCCCAGGGCTACCGCCGCTACGCGAGCTACAGCGCCAAGCTACTGGACCGCCTCGAAGAACCATTTCTGCGTCACGACAATGGCGGGCTCGCGCGGCTGCTGTGGCGTGCTGGCCCGCGTCGGATGGCGGGCCTCGCTCGCGTCGATTTCGCCCGCACGATGTGGCGAGCGCTTGGAGAGTTCTTCGCAGACCCGCGACTGCGTCAACTGTTCGCCCGCTACGCCACGTACTACGGTTCCTCTCCGTTTTCCGCGCCCGCGACTCTCAACTTGATCTCTCGCGTGGAGCAGCGCGGGGTTTGGGCCGTGCGTGGGGGAATGATCGCGCTGGCGCGGGCCATCGCTGCGGCCTTCGTGGCCAAGGGCGGGACGCTGCTGACCGCAGCCTGGGTCGAGCGCCTCGCGACCGAACGCGGCCGGGTCTGCGCCGTGCACCTGGGCGACGGCACGCAGCTGCGCTGTCGGCAGGTCGTGTTCAACGGCGATCCTCAGCAGCTGACCTCGGGACGGCTCGGGGACACCGTCCGCCATGCCGTGCGAACGTCGCGAGCACCGGCCTCGCTGTCGGCGATGACGTGGTCGATGATGGCCCGACCCCGCGGCCTCGAGCTCGCCTACCACACGGTGTGTTTCAGCGCCGACTATGCCGACGAATTCGCCGCATTGTTCGACCGCAAGCGAGTCCCTGCCAACCCGACGGTCTATCTGTGCGCGCCCGACCGCATCGCGGGGATCCCCCAAGGATCCGAGCGGCTGTTCTGTCTGATCAACGCGCCCGCTGGCGCCCACGCACACGCCCAGGATGACGAGTCGACATGCCGAGCCCAAATGGAGCAGTGCTTGAGTTCGTGCGGACTGACGCTCAACGCCAGCAGCCCCGAGGTCTGGGCCACGCCGCAGACGTTCGGGGCCCGCTTCCCCGGCACCCAGGGAGCGATCTACGGCACGGCGACCCACGGCGCCCTGGCACCGTTTCGCAGGTATCGATCGGCGACGCGCGTGGCGAACCTGTGGTTGGTTGGCGGAGCGATTCACCCCGGCGCGGGCCTACCGATGGTCACCCTGGGTGGACTCTCGGTCGCGCGGAGCATCCACGCGGACCTCGGTTTGACGCGACCGTCAGCCCCGGCGGCTATCTGTGGTGGTATCTCGACGGTTTCGACGACAGTGGGCGCCTCGCCGTCACGGTGATCGCGTTCGTCGGCTCGGTGTTCTCACCGACCTACTTTCGCGCGCGGCGTCGTCACATCGCGGCGGATCCCACTGCACACTGCGGCTTCAATGTGGTGGTCCACGGCGAACGCGGCTCATCGTGGGCATTCTCGGAATATCGCGGTACCGAGGTCGAGCGCTCGGCAGACCGTCTCGTGCTGGGACGCAACCAGATCGACCGCAGCGAGCACGGGTTGCGAGTCACCGTCGATGAACGCACCTCGCCCTGGGGCCGTCCACTGCGTGGGCAGATCCGGCTGGAGTCCCCGATGTGGATGCCCGACCAGTTCGCGCTCGATGACGCCGGGCGTCACGTCTGGTGGCCGGTCGCTCCGCAGGCGACGATCCACGTGGATCTCGAGCAACCCAAGCTGAGATTCGTCGGCACGGGCTACCACGACAGCAACCGCGGCATCGAGCCGCTCGAGCAGGCCTTCTCGCGGTGGACGTGGTCGCGCTCGACCGACGCTGGCGGCACCTCACTGTTGTATGACGTCACCGCCTCGGACGGCGTCGACCGCCGGCTCGGCCTGCGCTACGGCGGGGGCGCGGTGGAGCCGATCGAGCCCTCCGCGATGACTGGCCTGGGTCGATCTCGCTGGGGTTTGTCTCGCCACACTCGCGTCGCGCCGGGCGGACACGCCCGCCTGCAGCGGACACTCGTCGACACCCCGTTTTACGCACGATCGATCATCGAGACCGATCTGGCCGGCGCGCCAGCCATCGGCATCCACGAGGTGGTCGATCTGGAGCGCTTCGCTCGGACGACCACGCAGCTGATGCTGCCGTTCCGCACGCGCGGAGCCCAATGGTGGTGACTGCGACCTTGCTCGCGTGGGCGGCCTCGTACGCGTTCGCGGCCGGGCTCCTCGCGCTGCGGCGCGCCCCCACCCACGGCGGCGACACGACCCGGGTGCGACGCGTCCTGCTGGTACGCCCATTCACGGGCGACGACCAAGCGGCCGCGATGGCGATGGCGACCCAGCCGATCTGTCCCGCCGGCATCTCGCTGCGCTGGCGCGGCTGCGCTGCCGACGTCAGCGATCCCGCGTGGCCAGTGCTGGGCCGCTGCGTCGAGACCCTGCGTCGCGCAGGTGTGGACGCCGAAGCCACGATCACTGGCGCCCGCGGCCCCAACTACAAAGCCGACCAACTCGGCATCGCGACGCACGACCACGACGCCGACGCGATCGTCGTGGTCGACGCCGACGTCGATCTGGCGAGCGTCGATCTCGACGCGCTGCTGCGGCCGCTGATGGGGTGCACGCCCGATGGACGGCGCGTCGGCGTGGTGTGGTCGCCACCGATCGAGCCATGGGCACGCTCGCCCGCCGACCGGGTCTCGCGCGCCATTCTCGGCGGATCGTGGCACGCGTTCGGCCTGCTTGCGCGCCTGGATCCTCACCTGATCGTCGGCAAGACCTTTGCCATCCACCGCGACGCGCTCGCAGCCATCGGTGGTTTCGGCCCACTGCGCGAGCATCTCGGTGAGGACTTCGAACTCGGCCGGCGCTGCGAGGCTGCGGGGTTTGCCATCGCGTGTACCCCCAGACCCGTGCACTCACGCGCCAAAGACCGCCGATTCACCACGGTGTTCCAGCGCTACGTGCGTTGGCTGTGGGTCGTACGCGCCCAGCGTCCCGGGCGACTGCTCGCGTATCCGTTGCTGCTTGCGGCCGCCCCGTTGCTGCTGCTCGCGGGGCTCGCGACCTGGGCGAGCTCGCCCTGGGCAGCAGGCATCATCGTGGCCACCACGATCGCCTCGCGTGCCGGGGTGACGGTGATGGCGGCCCGCCAGGCGCGGCTACGAATCGGACCGCGCCTGCTGCTCGACGCGTGGCTCGCCGATCTCGTGTTGCTCGCCGTGTTCGCGCGGGTCGGTTTCGGCCGCCGCGTGCGCTGGGCCAATCGCACGCTGCGAATCGGTGCCGACGGCCGCCTGCAGACGGCCGCCGAATAGGCGCACCACCCAGCGAGCGAAGCCCGACAACATGCGGGTGCCGAACCCACCCGTCGCACGGGGAGCCCAGCGAAGGGTGAACTCGCCAGGAACCTCGTCGATCGCCCGCAAGCACGAGGCGACCGCGGCCTCGAGCACGGCGGTCCCGGCTGCGCCGGTCTCGGGCCCGTCACACGGCGGCCCGATGGAGATCCAGAGCTCCGGACGCGGGTCGTCGCCCAGGACGTACCGAAGCCCCACCGGGATCACGCTCGTGCCCGGCGCGCGACGATGGATCGACGCGGCCCCGCCGGCGAACCGCAGCGCCTCGCTCGCCGGCCGCACATCTCCTTGCGGAAAGATCCACACGGCCCGTCCACGACGCGCGAGCAACGACGCGGCGTAGCGCGTGACCTCGGCACCGTCGCGGCGATGGCCACGGCGGACGCCGAACGCCCCGACCAACCCAAAGAACGCCAGCCGCTCGAGGTGCTCCTGCGCCATCATCGCGTAGGTCTCGAGCTCCAGCCATTCGCCCAACGCGATCGCCACCATCGGATCCCACCACGAGGTGTGATTGGCCACCCACAGGGTCGATCGGTCGCGGGTGGCGACCCGTGCCTGGTCGAGGCCGCGTACCCGCACGCGCGAGAAACCCGATCGCAGCTGCGCCTGGACGCGCCCCGAGAACCATCGCGAGAACAGCGGCCAACGGTACGACGGGATCATTGCCCAACGACGCAGGCGTTCACCAGCAGGCTCGCGAGCGGAATCGCAGGCGCCTGCATGGCGTCGGTCTCCCCGCGCGCCGACGGTGATGGGGAGACCAGACGGGCACGGAGCAGCAACACGAACTTGCGCCACGCGGAGGTTCGCGCGCGCCCACCGACGGAATCACAGCCGCGCTTGCGGATGACCCGACCGATGTCCTCGTAGATGAGACTCGCAGCCCGGATCGAAGCCCGGCAATCCGCCGGAAGCGCCGTGATTCCGACGTCTGCACGGCGATAGTAGCGATCGGCCAGCGCCAGGATTCGCTCCACCAACCCGGCGATTCGCGGCTCGAACTTCGGCGCCGCCAACCACGCATCGCGATCGAGACCGACCTCCGCGAACCACTGCGCTGGCAGGTACACCCGGCCGCGGCGCGCATCCTCGCCAACGTCGCGCGCGATGTTGGTCAACTGCATGGCCGCGCCGAGATCGCTTGCCCGTGACAGCACGTGACGATCGCGGACCCCCATCACGAGCGTCACAGCGACCCCGACCGTGGACGCCACCTGCACGGCGTACGACAGCAGATCCTCGACCGTCTCGTGACGATCGCCCCGAGCATCGGACGCGAACCCGGCGAGCAAAGCCTCCAGGACCGGCCGAGCCACGCCGTGGGCGTGCACCACTCGCGTCAGCGATCGCTCCACCGCGCTGTCGCCGGGGACCCCTTCGTAGACGCGATCCAGCAGCCGTCGAAGCTCCTCGAGCGCGGCCGCAGGGTCAGGCCCGTCATCGATCGCATCATCCGCGATCCGACAAAAGGCATAGATCGCCGCGATCGACGGCCGCACGCGCGACGGAAGCAGCCGGGACGCCGCCGAAAAACTCCGCGAACCAAGCGCCAGGATTCGCCGACATTCCGCGGCGTCAGCATCGGCCGGATCCGGTGGATCCAGGCGCGCGAGTGCGACCTCAGGCTGCATGGTCGGCCTGATCGGTCACCGGCTGCTCTGGACGAAGCTCGGGTCGGGAGGCCACCGCCGGAAGCAAGCTGTCGAGCACCTTGGCGGAAGACAGCACCCCGGGCACGCCAGCGCCCGGGTGAGTCCCCGCTCCGACGAGATACAGACCAGCGATGTCCTCACTCTGGTTGTGAGGCCTGAAATAGGCGCTTTGCAGCAAGATCGGCTCCATACCGAATGCCGCGCCTTTGAGCGACAGCAGATCATCGCGGAAGCCCAGCGGCGTGAGCATCCGTGAGCTCACCACCTCGCGCTCGAGCCCGGGAAGGATGGTCGCCGACAAGAACGCCTGGAGCTTGAGTCGATAGCGCTCGGCCTCGATGGTCCAGTCCACGTCGGCGTCGAGATGCGGCACCGGCGACAGCACGTAGAAGCCGTCGTGCCCCTCGGGCGCCAGGGACGGATCGGTCGCGGTCGGTCGGTGGAGATACAGGCTGAAGTCCTCGGCGAGCTTCTTGTTGCGAAAGATGTCCTCGAGCAGCGGCCGGTAGCGGGGCCCGAGCATGATGGTGTGATGCGCGACGTCTTCGTAGCGCCGCTTCGTGCCGAAGTACCACACGAACAAGCTCATCGAGTACCGCGCACGATCCACGCGTTCGTCGGTCCAGTGGCGTCGGGCTTCGGGGGCAATGAGATGCCGGTAGGTCCACGCTGAGTCGGCGTTGGAGATCACGACATCCGCCGCGATCCTCGAGCCGTCCGCCAGCGTCACACCCGTCGCGCGACCGCCGTCGACCTCGATACGCGACACCTCGGTGTTGCAAATCACGCGATTGCCATGGCCCTCGATCAAGCGCACGAGGCCGTTGACCAGCGACCCGGTCCCGCCCACTGGAAACCACACACCCCACTGGCGCTCGAGGTGACAGATGA
>CANLQR010000062.1 GCA_947492135.1 Deltaproteobacteria bacterium
TCGATCCTGGCGACACGATGCTGTCGAAGATCATCGCCGGGATCATGGACGACCGCGATCCCAAGCGTGGCGGACGGTGGCTCTCGACCCACGCCAACGCCTGGGCACTGGTGGCGGCAAGCCGCTACTTCGAGGTCGTCGAGAAAGACGAGCCCGACTACACCGCGCAGGTGTGGCTCGACGAGTTGTTCGCCGGCGAGCACGCGTTCAAGGGCCGGAGCATGGCCAAGGTCGACCAGAAGATCTCGATGCAGACGCTGCAGGGAGCCCCGTCGCGCGAGCTGACGCTGGCGAAGACCGGGTTGGGCAAGCTCTACTATCGAATCGGGCTGCGTTATGCACCCAAGGACTTGAAGCTCAAAGCGACCGACCAAGGCTTCACGGTCTATCGCCAGTACGAGGCGCTACCGGGGCCCGACGGCAAGGTCGACCCCGCCGCGGTCAAGCAAACCGACGATGGCGACTGGATCGTCAAGGCTGCGACCAACGTCAAGGTGACGATCAGCCTGGTGGTCAGCGATCGTGCGAACTACGTGGTCGTCGACGATCCGCTACCCGCGGGTTTCGAGGGCCAGAACGCGAAGTTCGTGACGTCGGTGGGTGCGCTGTCGGAGAGCGGTCGCAGTGGCGGCGGCTCTCCCGGATCCTATGGCGGCGACGGCTGGTGGTGGGGCTGGTGGTACACGTTCAGCCACACCGACCTGCGCGACGATCGAATGCTGCTGTTTGCGGATCAGCTCCCGGCCGGCGTGTACACCTACAGCTACACCGCGCGGGCCACGACGATCGGTGAGTTTCTGCTGCCGCCGGTCAAAGCCGAGGAGATGTACGAGCCCGAGCGGTTTGGTCACGGCTCGTCGGGCCGCGTGAGCGTGGTCGAGTAACGGCGGACCTCGAGCGCGAGCCTACGACTCGGCGAGCACGGCGAACGCGAAGGCTTGCTCGTCGCGTCGTGCTAGAGTCGACGCTGCGCTCGTGACGGGCGTCGCTTCGGGAACGGACCAACAGGCATGTCGACGCGACGCGGGGTTCTCACTGCACTCGTGCTCGGCGCTGTGGGTACCGGCGTCGTCGCGCTGGTTCGTGTGGGCGCCCCGGACCCCGCACTGGCCCGGACATCGATCGAGACTCCGCCGGTGACCGAGGCGCCGGCGTCTCGCGAGCCGCCAGCTGTTGTAGATGCCGCCAGGTTGGCCCGCACGCTCGGCACTGCCCGGTGGTTGGCCATCGGCGGCGGGGCGTGGCCAGAGTCGACTCAGGTTCAGATCGAGCAGGACATCGGGCTCGCTGCCGAGGTGTTCGGTGACAGCGGCGTCGTGCTGTTCGGTGCCGGTGCCGGCGCGCCGGTTGTGCAAGTGCAGCGGCCGGGGGCCGAGCGTGATCCCGTGGGTACGGCGTTGTCCGATCTGTTCGCGCCGCGGGGCGGACGCGACGCGACCTATCGCGCGCCGAACATCACCGTGGACGCCGAAGCGACCGCCGAACGTGTGCTCGGCTCACTCGCGCAGGCCACTGCGCAACCCGGAGGGCCCCTGCTGGTGTTCATCGCCGGCCACGGGGACCTCGGCGAGACCGCGAGCGACAACATCGTGTCGTTGTGGGCGTCGTCGAGCATCACCGCCAGGGAGTTCGCGGCGACCCTCGACGGCGCGAGGCGACCGGTGCGCGTGGTCATCACGACCTGTTTCTCCGGGGGGTTCGCCGAGCTGGCGTTTGCCGCGGGTGAGGAGACCAAGGGCCCCAGCGAGGTCGAACGCTGCGGCCTGTTTGCGTCGACCTGGGATCTCGAGGCCTCGGGCTGCGATCCAAATCCCGATCGCGGTGCCCAGCAGGGCTACGCCTTGCATTTTCTCAACGCGCTGCGCGGACGGGATCGCGACGGTGCCCGGTTGGACCCCGCTAGCTTGGATCTGGATGGTGACGGCGCGATCGGTCTGCTCGACGCCCATACCCAGGTGCGCATGGTGTCCGATGGCGCCGATGTCCCGACCACGACCTCGGAGCGGTGGCTACGCGCCCATGCTCCGCCGTCCGGACCGAGTGTCGAGATCGCCACGCCCGAGGAGGACGCGGTGATTCGAGCGTTGGGCGCCCAGCTCGGACTCACGCAGGCCCACGGTGACGCGGCCGCTCGCCTCGCGGCGCTCGAGCGCGAGATCGCGGACGAGGACGCCGAGCTCGCGCAAACCCACGCGGCTGAGGAGACCACGTACCGTGCCGCCGCTGCCGAGCTGCTCGCGCGTTGGCCAGTCCTCGACGATCCGTGGCACCCGGACTTTGCCGAGCTGTTCCGCGCTCGGCGAGCCGAGATCGGCGAGTTTCTCCAGCACTCGGAACGATACGCCGCGTATCTCGCGGCACGCGAAGCGGCTGGAGTCGTGCAGGCGCGGCGCGGCGATCTCAGCGCCCAGGCCGCCCCCATTGAACGGTTGGTGCGCGCCCTCGAGACCAAAGCACTCGCAGGTCGCCTTGCTGCCCAGGGCGGTGCCGAACTGGCGACGTGGGAGCGCCTGCGCGGTTGCGAGCGGTGGTCGCCCGAGACGCGCGACGCAAAATCGCAAAGGTGAGGTCACCGCCCGCTGTCGCGCGTAGCCGACGGCTTCACGTTGGCCCTCGGGCTGGGATATCGTGTGAAGTGGATGCCTTCGCCACCCAGGGAAGAGGCCGAGCTCACCCCGGGCGGTGGCAGGCGATCGAGCCCAGTCCCGGTCACCCCTGGCACCGTACTCGAGGGCAAGTACCGGATCGAACGAGAGATCGGTCGCGGCGGCATGGGCGTGGTCTACGAAGCCACCCACCTGATGCTCGCCCGCAAGGTCGCGGTCAAGCTGCTGTCCGCGGGCTTGGTCGATCGTCCCGACATGGCCAATCGCATGATCCGCGAGGCCCGAACCGTCAGCACGCTGGGACACCCGAACATCGTCGCGGTCACCGATCTGAGCCTGCACAACGGTTCGCCGTTCATCGTGATGGAGTTGTTGTCCGGCGTCTCGCTGGAGGCGGAACTCGCCCAGCGCGGGACCATGAGCCTGGTCGATGCGGTCGCCATCATCGACAGCGTGCTCGACGCGCTCGACGCAGTGCATCTGCGCGGGATCGTCCACCGCGACATCAAGGCCGCGAACGTCATGTTGGTCCGCGACGCGAAGGGACGACGCGTCGTCAAGGTGCTCGACTTTGGGATCGCAAAGATCACCCAGGGCGACGAGCTCGGCACCAAGACCTCGTTCGTGCTGGGTACGCCGCTGGGCATGGCCCCCGAGCAGGCGCTGGGCGAGGAGGTCGACGCACGCGCTGACCTCCATGCGGTTGGTTCGCTGCTCTACGCGATGCTCGTGGGCGAGGCACCTTACGCGGCAGCCAACGCGCAAGCGGTGGTCGCTCGGATGCTCGAAGGTCGTTTCAAGCCAGCGACCACGCGGGTCCGGTCTCTGCCCGGGGCACTCGACGCCGTGATTGCGCGGGCACTCGCGCGCGATCGCAACGACCGCTGGCCTGATGCCGCGTCGATGCGCGACGCCTTGCGTGCCTGCCTGCCGGGTGCCAAACCTCGCCCGCGCCCCGCGGCCGCCGCCAAGCCACCCCAGACGCCGGTGCCCGAGCTGGAGGCGTTGCCACCTCGAGGGGTTTCGCGTTTCGCTCCCACGCCGGTCGAGCGACTCGATCTCGGGACGCTGCTCGATCGTCCCCCGGTGCGCGTCGCTGTGGCGCCCGTGCGGCTCTCGAAACCATGGGTGAGCTCGGTCGTGCTCGCGGTGCTTGCGATCGCGGCTGGCCTCGGGGCGTGGCGCTGGTACGTCGCGCACCAGGACGCGTCGCCTTCGGTGCCGCCCAGCGCAGCCGAGTCCACGCTCGACACCGGCCGTGATCGCATCTTGCTGATGGTGTCGACCTCGCCCAAAGACGCGACCGTTTTCGTGGATGACGTTCGGATCGAGGCGAATCCCGTCGAACTGCCGCGGTCGGAGTCGTTCGTACGGGTCCGGGTGGAGGCGGGGGGCTACGTGACCCGCGTCATGGAGGTCCAGCCGCTGCGCTCGCGCCAGGTCGAGATCGCCCTCGAGCGCGTGAAACGCTGATCCGCGGGTTGACCTGGGCCGGCCGACCGCTTTAGTCAATCTCCGAAAGATACGTTGCGAAGATTGTCCTGGGGGTTTCGATCCACCAGCAGCGCGCGTGGATCGATCCCCGCACGGACCGGCCGCTCGGGACTCACCACTGTGACCGTGCTGCGCTCGCTGTCGAAGCGACGCTGTTCGAGGACCGCGGGGACCTCACGGGTGCGGCCGTCGATCTCGCGCTCCACGAACACACCGACCTCGATCAGATCGGCCAGCGGAACCTCGGTCTCCACACCGTCTTCGCCCGCACGCAGCTTGTGGGTCTCGACGTCGAGCTCCACGTCCCACTGTCCGTCGGCGCGTTCGGTCGCCCGCGCGCCGTGCGTACGGTTGTCGTACAGCGTGATGGTCTCGAACAGATCCTCGATCAGGTACGCGCGATCGGCAGGAGTAACGGCGCGGATACGCTCGACCAGATCGCGAGTGGTGGTGTAAGGCGGCCCCTGGAAGCCGACCGCGGCGATGTACTCGGCCAGTACCCCATTGAGGGTGGCCTCGCCGATGTACTCGCGCAACGCGTACATCACCAGACTGCCCTTGTTGTAGTGGACATACGGTTGGTTCTCCACCCGGATCAACGGAAGCTCGCGGTGGACCTCGCGGCCGCGACCCGCGAGGTAGCGATCGAGCTCATAGGCCAAGAACTTGCGCATGTGCTCGCGGCCATAGGCCTTCTCCATCACCATCAATGCCGAGTACTGCGCGAGCGTCTCCGAGAGCACCGTGCT
Source organism: Deltaproteobacteria bacterium (assembly GCA_947492135.1). GTDB lineage: Bacteria > Myxococcota_A > Polyangia > Nannocystales > Nannocystaceae > Xiheibacterium. Next base: position 4,850 of record CANLQR010000062.1, read on the forward strand.
GCCCTGGAGATCGGCCCCGATGACCTGATGGGCCCACCACTGGTGGGCGACCTCATGCGCGGTCACGTAGAACACGTAGTCGATGTCGTCGGGGTCGCGCAGATCGGCGATGAAGCCGATCGACTCCGAGTAGGGGATGGTGTTGGGGAACGACTGCGCAAAGCTGGCGTAGCGCGGGAACTCGACGATCCGCACCTGGCGGTGCTGGTACGGGCTGAAGTTCGCGGTGAAGTACTCCAGCGACTGCTTGGTCGCTTCGATCATCCGTCCCACATTCATGTCGTGCTCGGGGTGGTGATAGACCTCGATCGCAACGTCCCGCCAGCGGTCGCGCTCGACGTTCCAGCGCCCCGACAAGAAGGCGTAGAAATCCAGAATCGGCGCGTCCATGACGTAGCGGAAGTAGCGGCGGTCGCCTTGGGTCCACTCGCGCTGCAAGTAGCCCGGCGCCAGCGCGACCTGGTCGCTGCTGGTTCCAACGGTCGCAGCGAAGTCGATCCAGTCGGCTTCATGCGAGACATACGTGTTGGCGCGCGCGTTGGGGTCGTCGAGGTCGGCCATCCGCACCCGCTCGGAGAGCCCCCGCTTGCGGCGCTCGTTGGGCTCGGAAAGCTCGCCATTGCGGTCGTAGCCGATGCGCGGGACGAAGTTCTCACCGTGCAGGAACGAGCCGTTGAAGACGATCGCGGTGCTCGAGTCCTTCTCGACGAATCCCGGCTCCGAGAACCCCACGTCGAACACGAGTTGCAGCTGTGCGCCCGGTGCGAGGGCCGGGGCGAGCGAGAGGATGCGATAGCCGACCTCATCATCCTGTTGGAGAGTCGTCGCTCCGGGCAGCTCGAGGGTGCGGACCAGCAGCGTGGGATTCACCGTGATGTGTAGCGAATCGATCGGTGCGGCGGTGCGGTTCTCGAGCGTCATCGTGCCGCTGACATCGGCCCTGCGCTGCTCGGGGTAGAGTTCGACCTCGAGATCGACGCCCATCAGCCGCGGTTGCGCGAGGTCGGCGTACTGCGCGTAGCGCTGCTCGTACAACACCTGGAGTCGCTGGCCTTCGTCGCTCGGCACGAAGTCGTTGAGCACAGCGGTGTTGTAGAAGATGTAGCCACCCACCGCGCAGAACGCCGCGGCCACGGCGAGCAGCGCGACGCGGGTGCGACCTCGGAGGGCAGCCCGAGCGCGGACGAGCCGCAGGCGCAGGCGTTGATCGGTGCCACGCGGCCACAGCAGCGATGCCACGATGAGCATCGCGATCGCGCCCAGCGCCCAATACACCCGATACCAGACCAGGGCGGTGGGAAAGTGGCCGTAGCCGTTCATGTCCGAGTAAGGCGCATCGGGGGCTGACCCGAAGCGATAGAGGCCGCGCTCCAGATCGAGCAGCGGCATCACCTCGTTGAGGATGAAGTAGCCGGCCATGAGCAGAAAGCCGAGGTACTTGTGGTTCGCCAGGGCCTGAAGCACCATGGCGAGCGCGGCGATCAACATCCACTCGCTGAACGTGAGGACGTAGATGCCCTGGAAGTAGAGCATCGGGTCGAGGTGGGTCCAACCACGCGAGAGCTGCACGCCGACTGCGGTGAGCACCGACACACCCAAGACGCCCGCGATCGCCCCCCAAAGCGCCACGAGCTTGGCGACCAAGGGCACCCACGATGGCATCGGCAGCGCGTCGTAGACCTCGGCCAGCCCGACCTTGCGCTCCTTCCAGGTCAGCTCTCCCGCGTAGAACACCACGACGATGAGAACAAAGAGCCCGGTGCTGCCATTGAGGATCCGCACCATCAGGCTCGTGACCGGATAGACCGGTGTCCCGTACATCTCGTCGATACTCGCGTAGAGGCCACCGAATGCGTTGAGCGCAGCGAACAACGCGATCACGATGAACGCGGTGCTGCGCAGGACCCCGGATAGCTCGACCCGCACCTGGTGGCGACACTGGGTCACGGCCACGCGCCAGCCCGATGCGATGTGCACCAAGGGCAGGGCGACCTCGGGCGTGAGGGCGCCGAGGTCCGCGTCACCGGCCGCACGAGCGCGGCCCGACTCGTTGGGCACCACCATGCGAAAGCGCAGCTGGGTCCACAGCAAGGCCAGCACACCGAGACCAACCCACAGGAGGCGATTGGCGATCAGTAGCGCCCCGGTCGATGGCAGCTGAACGTTGCGCTGGGCCACCGTCCAGTAGCGGGTGTCGACCGCGAGCGCGCTCAGGCCAAACGGATCGGCCATCGCCGCGAGGGTGTCGCTCTCGAGCCCCGAGATCAGGTTCTGCGAGATCACGTAGATCACGAAGAAACCCGCGACGGCGACGTACGCGAACAGCACCCGGCGAGTCAGAGTACCGACTGCAAAGAACACGGCCCCCATGACGAACAGGTTGGGGAACACCAGCACGCCGAGCGTCCACGCGTAGGCGCCCAGCCCGCTGCCGACCAGGCGCTCGGGGTCGAGCCACGGCATCGTCGTGCCGATCATCATGCCCAACGCGGCGCCGACGAACACCATCCACGCCATCGCGAGCGAGCCGAAGAAACGGCCGAGCAGCAGCGCGTGCTTGCGAATCGGACTGGTGAAGAATGCCGAGTAGGTGCGCTGCTCGAAGTCTCGGATCACCGAGGTCGCGACGAACGCCGTGACGACGATGATGCCGATCACGCTGAGGATGGTGAGCAACTGCGCGATCACGATCGGCGCGTCGATCGCGGTGCTGCCGGCACCGCCACCGACCACGATCGCGTCACTGGTCGTGGCGCCGAACGCGATCAGGGCGAACACCGCGGTGAGCAACCACACGGTAGGTTGGCGCAGCCGCGAGCGCAGCTCGAAGCGAAAAAATTCCCATGACATGGTGGCGTCCTTGCTTCAGGCGGCGCGGCGCAGCGTGGTGAAGTAGACGTCCTCGAGGTCGGGATCGACCGCGGCAAAGCCATGGCCGGGGTCGTTCTCGTCGAACACGTGGATCACCGTGCGGCCGGCGACGAGTCGAGTCGAGATGACGGTGTGTCGATCGCGGTGAGCCGCGAGTTCCTGCTTGTCGATGACCTTTCGCCAGGTCTTCCCGCGCATCACCGTGATCGCCTCGCGCGGCTCGGCGCGATGGAGCACCCGACCACCCGCGATGATGGCCATCTGCGCGCACAGGTCGGCGACGTCATCGACGATGTGCGTCGAGAGCACCACGACGACCTGCTCACCGATCTCGGCGAGGAGGTTGAGAAAGCGGCTGCGTTCCTCGGGATCGAGACCCGCAGTCGGCTCGTCGACGATCACCAACCGCGGGGCGCCCAGCAGGGCCTGGGCGATACCAAAGCGCTGTTTCATCCCGCCCGAGAAGCCACCGAGTCGCTTCTTGCGGACGTTCCACAGGTTCACGCGCTGCAACAGCGCTTCGACCATTGCTTTGCGTTCGCCGCGATCGACAATGCCCTTGAGCACCGCAAAGTGATCGAGCAGGCTCAGCGGATCGAGATGCGGATAGACGCCGAAATCTTGCGGTAGATACCCGAGCACACGCCGGGTCGCATCCTTGTCGCGCAGCACGTCGATCTCGCCCAGCGAGATGCTGCCGCGGTCGGGGTCTTGCAGCGTCGCGATGGTCCGCATCAGCGTCGACTTGCCGGCGCCATTGGGCCCGAGCAAGCCGAACATGCCGGGCGGGACCTCGAGATCGATGCCCTGGAGGGCGCGCACGCCGTTGCCATACGTCTTGGTGAGGTCGCGGATTGTCAGGGCGTTGGTCACGAGAAGTCCCGGTCGTGCGCAGATGCCTACGACCGGGCCTTGTGACCCGCGCGCGGCGCGGATTGTTTCCGCGCGGCGTCGATCAGGCCGGTTGCCGGTGATGGCGGCGTCGCGACCCGACCAGTGCCAGCCCAAACCACGCCAGCGCGCTGCCGGGGCCTTGGCTTTGGGTGTAGCCGCAGCCACCCCCGTCGTCGTCACCCGCGCTGGCGGTCGAACTCACAAGAAGCGCCAGTCGCAGACCTCGCGTACGAGGTCGATGAACGCCGTCAGCGTTGCGGCGGTGAGACGGCCTGGGCCGTGTACGAGCTGGATCGGCAGCGGTGGAGGCTCGTGGTCGGGCAGCACCACCGCGAGCGTGCCGGCGCGAACGGCCTGGGCGACCTGATAGAGCAGCGTCATCGTCAGGCCGCCGCCGAGCTCTGCGTGTCCCACCGCTGCGTCGGCGCTGTTGGTCACGAAGGTCGGCGAAAACGCCACCGATACGGACTTTCCGCGCTCGAAGAATCGCCAGTCTGTGGTCGGGGTGATCCGCGTGAACTGGATCAGGTCATGGCCATGGAGCTCACTCGGTGTGCGCGGCGTTCCCCGCCGTTCGAGATAGCGCGGCGCTGCGACCACGACCCTGCGAGTCTCTCCGACCTTGCGCGCGAGCAGGCTCGAGTCGGCCAGAGGTCCGATCCTCACCGCGACATCGATGCTCTCTTCGACGAGGCTCGCCACGGCATCCGACAACGTCAGCTCGCCGACGACTCCTGGGTAGCGCAGGAGGTACGTGCACAGCAGCGGCGCTACGTGGAGTCGACCGAACATCAGCGGTGCTGCGACCACGAGCCGACCGGTAGGCTCGCGGTGTTCACTGCGGGCAGCGCCCTCGGCTTGCTCGACGTCGGCGAGGATGCGTCGGGCGCGTGCGAGGTATCGTGAACCAGCGTCGGTCAACGTCACCGACCGTGTGGTCCGCTGCAACAGGCGGATCTCGAGCCGCTCCTCGAGACTCGCGATCAAGCGGGTCACTGCCGACGGGGACAGCCGCAGTCGGCGGGCCGCGGCCCCGAACCCCTGGAGGTCCGCGACGGCGACGAAGGCAACCATGGCGTCGAGTCGGTCCATGCTTGATTATTGCGATATACGGGATAGTGAGGTGACAAAAACGACTATTATCGTGCTGGGAGAGGCAATCTATGCTCCGTGGCGACGGCAACACACCCGTCAGAAACGGAAAAGACCAGATGTCCCGCATCGCCATCCCCGCCACCATCGACGCCGCCCCGGTTGCCTCTGCGCCGCTACTCGAGGCCGTGAACCAGCAGTTCGGAACCGTCCCCAACCTGTTTCGCCTGCTCGCGAACAGCCCGTCCGCCCTCGCAGGCTATCTCGGCCTCAACGGGGCCCTGGCCAAAGGGGCGCTCGAGGCCCGCACACGGGAGCGGATCGCAATCGCGGTCGCCGAGCTCAACGGATGCACCTACTGCCTGTCCGCCCACAGCTACCTGGGCAAGAACCTCGCGAAGCTCGACGACGCCGACATCGCGGCCAGCCGCGAGGGCGGCTCTACCGATCCGAAGGCGGCTGCCGCGGTGCGATTTGCCGCGCGCGTGGTTCACGAACGAGGCCACGTCAACGACGGCGATCTCGCTGCAGTAAAGGCCGCGGGCTACAGTGAGGCGCAACTCCTCGAGATCGTCCTCCACGTCGCGCTGAACACCCTGACCAACTACGTCAACGAGGTCGCTCAGACCGAGGTCGACTTCCCCGTCGTGGTGCCGCGTCGCGCGACCTAAAAGCGGCGCGTCACTCGAGCAAAGGACCCACGCAATGAACCGTCCGCCACTGCCCCCGTTCACCGAAGCCACCGCCACGCACAAGGTCCGCCTGGCGGAGGACGGGTGGAACAGTCGAGATCCCAGCCGGGTTGCGCTCGCGTACACCCAAGACAGTCGCTGGCGCAATCGAGCCGAGTTCTTCACAGGTCGGGCTGCGATCGAGGAGTTCCTCGCTCGCAAGTGGCAGCGCGAGCTCGACTATCGGCTGGTCAAGGAGCTGTGGGCGTTCACCGGCGATCACATCGCCGTGCGCTTCGTCTACGAGTGGCGTGACGACAGCGACCAGTGGTACCGGGCCCACGGCAACGAGCAGTGGGAGTTTGATGAGCACGGCCTCATGCGCCGCCGCGAAGCGAGCATCAACGACGTTCGGATTGCGCCGAGCGATCGCCGGTTCCACTGGCCGCTGGGTCCGCGACCCGCAGAACACCCCGGCTTGACGGAGCTGGGGCTGTAGGAAACAACGACATGATCCAACTCCCCGCAACCCCTAGCGACATCGCCTTCACACCGACGGTCAAAGCGATCCAAGCCCGTAAGGGCTCGCGCGCGGCCTATGCAAGGCTGGAGCAGGGCGGCGGCTGGGATACCAAGGTCACCGAAGACCTCGCGGACTTCATCGCCCGGCAACGCAGTTTCTTTCTCGCCACTGCGAACGCCCAGGGACAGCCCTACATCCAGCACCGCGGAGGCCCACCGGGATTTCTGCGGGTGCTCGATCCTTCGACGCTGGGTTTCGCCGACTTCCGTGGCAATCGCCAGTACATCACCCTGGGCAACCTCGAGGAGAACCCCAGAGTTCACCTGTTTCTGATCGACTACGTCGATCAGTCGCGGATCAAGATCTGGGGCGAGGCCCGAGCCGTCGAGGGCGACGATGCACTCGTCGCCTCACTGGTCGTGCCCGGCTACGTCGGCCGGCCCGAGCGCGCAATCGTGGTGACCATCACAGCGTGGGACGTGAACTGCCAGCAGCACATCCCCCGTCGCTTCGAGGCCGAGGACATCGAAGCCCAGCTGGAGGCGAAGGACCGCGAGATCATCGCACTCCAGGCCGAGCTCGCGGCGCTCCGCGCGAAGACGCCGCGTTAGCGGTTGCTCGCGGCCGGCCAGCCGTTTTCCGGTGAGGCCCGCCGTACTGCCCCGCTGGGTCGGGCAAAGCGCGTGCAGTAGCGGTCCCACAGGGAGGTGACGCGCGTGACCTCGGGGTCATCGCCTATGCCCGCGGACATCTTGCGCAGATCGTCTCGTCCGTCCTGACACATCGCGAACGCATCGGGATCGGTCCAGCTCTCGCGGGTGGCTGACCAGGAACTCGGCAGTGGTCGGCTGGCCATCGCCGCGAGCCCGTCGACGAAGTGGATGAGCATCCGGCCCTTGGCGAGGTTGCGTCCCGCCGTGAGCTCTGCGAGCTCGAAGGCGAACTCCTCGACCATCGCGTCGCCGGTCTCGGGGTCCTCGTATTCGGCGGTGAGCATGATGGAGTCCTGCGGACGCAAGGTCCCGCCACGGGCCATCAGATCGGCCAGGAACAGCTGCGAGGTGTTCGCAAAGTAGTGGATGGCCTGAACGTCTTCCTTCACGCTCGACGATTCCTCGCCGTAGAACACGTTCATGCGCAGCGAAGGCGGCAGCTGCAGCTGGAAGTGAACATCGTCGGCGACGGTCTCGATGAGCGACACAAAGCGACCGCCGAAGACGGCATCAACCTCAGCAGGTGAGCCAAGAAACACGTACGCACCGTGGCCGCGCTCGGTGAGCTTGTCGAGCAGCGAGTCGTTGAAGTCGCTGCCCACGCCGATGCCCGACAGTCGGATGCGTCGCGAGTCATAGTGTCGGCCGATCAGCGCGATCGACTCTTCGTCGGTCACCCCGGTGTTGGCGAGCGCGTCGGTGACCAGGATCACCCGGTTGCTGGCGTTGGGCTGGAACGTTCGATCGGCGATCGCGTAGCCGCTTTGCAGACCGAGATGGACGTCGGTCGATCCCCGCGGCGAAATGTTGTCGATCACGGACTCGAGCATGCGCCGGGGGTCGCGGCCGACCACGAAGTTCTCGAGGGGAGTACAGACCTGGTCGTCGAACAGCACCAAGTGGACCATGTCGCCGGTCTTGAGCTCGTCGAGGCTGCGGCGCAGGCCCTGCTTGAGGTACTCCATGCGGCCTTCGTCTGACATCGATCCCGAGCGGTCGATGACGAAGGTGAGCGCGGTGTTGCGACGGGACTCGCGGTCGAGCGGCCGCGCCGCGACTGCGAGGCCGAGATTGTAGATCCCGGGCTTGTCCGGATCGGCCGCAAGCTCTGCGGTCACCGAAAAATCGTCGGTCTCGGCGACCGGTGCGGTCGTGAACGAGAAGTAGTTGAGTAGCTCGTGCGGGCGAATGTGCTCGATCGGCAGCGGGAAGAAGCGATCGATGGCGTAGATCACCCGCTGCGCCGATGACAGGCTCATGCTGTCGTCGTTGGACAGGTACGTCGAACGACCCCAGTCGTCGAACTGGTCGTCGGGGTTTTCCTGGGCCACCGCCACGGCAGCGGGGGCGGCCGAGCTCGCCGGCGCGAGGGCGACGTCGGCTTCGCGCTTGCTTCGCCGGCGATCCTTACGCGAGCTCCGAGACTCATCGCGGGCGACGGCGTTGGACTCTTCGGCGTTGACGGGGCCTGATGGAGAGGCCCCAGCACCCGACGGCTCGCTCGAGAAGCCGCGGGCTGTGGTCGTGGCTTCCGCGAGCTTGTCGTCGCGCTCGCCATCGGCTGCGCCCATGGCGGGCTCGGCCGCCGGTGTCGTCGGCGGCGCGGCGCTGGGCTTGGCCGCCTTGCGGGGCGCAGGCTTGGACGCTGACTTTGGCGGTGACGAACCGGGTCCGGGGTTGAAGGGCACGAACCCGCTCTTCTTGGTCGCGACGCCCCCCGATTTTCCCTTGCTTCGAGGGCCGCGCGCCTTCTTGGTCGGCACCGAGGCGGGTGCAATGTCGTCCCCCGTCGGCGAGAAACAGCTGGTCGAGCGCTCGATCATTCGCGGCATCGCCGCGATGTTCGGGGCCACTGGCGCTGGTCGGACGCGCGGTGGGTGGGTGCGCGCGGTGAACACGTGGGGCGCATCGTCGGCACCACCTTGCAGCACCAGCGCTCCGTTGCCGCCGTTGGGCCCGATGGCGCTCGCCGAACCGCAACCCAAGGAGAGGGCCAAGCTTCCACAGATCCAAGCACGTAGCGTTGTCGTCATGTCGTCCCCGGAACGACGCGGTCCCCCGCGGCGCTTTCACCAAGCATGACAAAATGCGAACCGACGGTGTCAGCCTTCGGGCCGGGGGTGCGTTTGGACCGTAGCCCGCACGCTCGCGGCGAGGGATTTGCCCTGGGACAGCGGGCGTCGGATGCTACGGTCACATGCTTTTCGTCGTGCGAAAGACCCGACTTTGGCCTCTGCTCGGGCTGGTGCTCGCAGCTGGGTGCAAGAAAAATGCGCCCGCGACGGCGACGCCCGACGCCGGTGCAGGGGCCACCGAGCACGAGCCGCGGACCCTCGAGTCACTCGAGAGCGAGCTGGCCGAGCGAAACGCGGAACTCCACGGCGACACCGGCGCGACAGCGGCGGCGACCACGGCGGAGGCGGACGAGGGGACCCACTGCGAGCGGGTGTGTTCGATCAAGACGACGATCTGCTCGCTGGCCGACTCCATCTGCGGCTTGGCGAATGAGCATCCCGACGAGGCCCGCTATCTCGAGGCTTGCGAGCGGGCCCACGCTGACTGCGAACGTGCGAGTGAGGCCTGCAATGGTTGCGACGACTAGACGCGCGACCCTGGCCTTGGTGGTGGCCTTGGCGGTTGTCGGCGGCTGCCGGCCTGTGTCGGGGCCAAGCCCGGCGGTTGCCGACGACATCGACGCGATCGAACGGGCGTTGGCCGATCGCGACCATGCGCTTGCCGCCGAGGGCATCGTCGTTGCCTACCGAGGCCCACGGGCGGCGGCGTCGCCCTCGGGCGGACCAGGGGCTTTGGCGCCCGGCCTCGAGGCGGCCGCCAAGTCGCAGCAGGATGATGCCCCCGCCGAGGTCGGGGCCGACGGCGAGTCGGCAAGCCTGACCACAGCGCCAACCGCCAAGAATGAGGAACGCTCGGTGAACCGTGAACGGGCGGACTCCGGTGGCGCGGCCCCGACACGAGACCATCGGCGTGAACGGTTGTGTCGACTTGCCGAGACGACCTGCGAGCTCCGTGATCGAATCTGCCAGCTCGCGACGCGACACCTTGGCGATCCTCGGTACGTGCTGTCGTGCGGCAGAGCCGAGGATCAGTGCGTCGCCGTACAGCAGCGATGCGACGCCGGCTGAATCGACACTAGTGCACCGCCGTCGAGATGACTGCGCCGCCATGTTTGACGTCATCTCGACGGCGGTGCACTAGCTGGCGCCACTGCCCCGTAGCACCGCCGGTATCGTCAACGCGATGATCTTGAGGTCGAGCCACAGCGACCACGTGTCGATGTACTTGAGATCGAGTGCCATCCATTGATCGAAGTCGAGGTGGTTGCGGCCCGACACCTGCCACAGGCCGGTGAGCCCGGGTTTTACCGACAACCGTCGGCGCTGCCAGGCCTCGTACTGGAGCACCTCGGAGGGTAGCGGTGGGCGCGGGCCGACCAGGCTCATGTCTCCGAACAGTACGTTGAATAGCTGCGGTAGCTCGTCGATGCTAGTCGACCGGAGCAAGCGGCCGACGCGGGTGATCCGCGGGTCCTTCTTGATCTTGAAGACGGGCCCGTCCATCTCGTTGAGGTGGGCGAGCTTGGCCCGCTGGGCCTCGGCGTCGATGACCATCGAGCGGAACTTGATCATCGTGAACTTGCGACCGTGGCGACCGGCCCGTACCTGACGAAAGAACACGGGGCCAGGTGCGCTGATCTTGATGGCAATCGCCGCGGCGATGAGGACCGGGCTCGCGAGCAGAATGCCGCAGGCCGAGCCCACGATGTCGAGCAGGCGCTTGACCAACAACCGCCCCTGCGAGGTCGGGACTCGGCTCATCCCCAGCATGGGCATGTCGAACCCGGTGACGTTGGTGAGCTCCACCCTGGCGCCGCTGGGCGGCATCATCGATGGCATCGTCAACAGCACGTCGACGCCGCGCTCATCACAGGCCGAAAGCGCAGCCCGGAAACGCTCGGGATCGGCACCCGGGACGGCGAAGACGACCTCGTCGATCGGCTCGCGGTCGAGAATATCGGCCAGTTGTTCGACGTTGCCGATGATCGGCTCTGCGGCAGGATCGATGCGCTCGCCGGCCACGGTGACATGACCGAGGATGCGATTGTTCCACGGCGAACTCCGTTTGAGGGCGGCGACAAAGTCGAGCGCGTGCTCGCCACAGCCCACGACGAGCACCCGGTGTCCATCGACGTCCGTACGCCGCACCGCCGCTGCGAACTTGAGCAGCAGCACGCGGCCGCAAAAGAGTGCGAAGACCTGAACGACCGCGAGCAGGACCACGAAGCTGCGCGCGACGAACCCCGCGTGCTCCAGAAATGCAACCACGATGAAGGCCGCAGCGGCGCCCACGACCGCACGGCCGTAGCGGACCAGCATCCGCCCATACGACACGCGAAAGTCGCTGGTCTTGGTCCAGTACAGCGAGAGCGCCCAGATGGGCAGCAGCAGCCATATCAGCTGGTAATAGTCTGCGACGATGATGGGAGGGAGTTCGACGAGACGGCTGAGCCAGGGGAGGTCGGCGGTGCCGAGCGACCGTCGGATGAACAACGCGGCCATGAAGGCGCCGACGCAGACAAGCACGTCGTAGACCAGCAAAATCTGCCGGAACAGCACCGCTTGATGGCGTGTCACGGACTTGGTGCTCCTGTGCGTTCGACCAGAACGGGCGAAATTTTGTCGACGGAGCCCACACCGAGTGCGGAACGCGGCACCATACGTGGATACACCGGGCCGGGGTCGCGTTCAAGGGCGCGGATATCGAGCCGCCGGACCTCGGGCCGCCGGACCTCGAGCCGCCGGACCTCGAGGCGCCGGACCTCGAGGCGCCGGACCTCGGGCCCTTTTGTGGAAGCCGCCGCAATGACGACCGGAGAAGCTCCACCCAGTGACCCGCCCGCGAGCGACCCGCCTGATCGGTGTGGGCCCCACGAGCATCTCCAGCGACCAGCGCCGGTCCGGAGGCCCGAGGCGGTCGAGCGCGCGGTCCGATTGTTCCGCGCGCTAGGCGACGAGGCCCGCCTCCGCACGTTGGACCTGTTGGTGCCTGGCGAGGCATGTGTCAGCGAACTCGCCGAGGCGACCGGCGAGCGGGTCTCCACGATGTCGCACCGCTTGCGCTTGCTCCGCGTGGAAGGACTCGTAACGCGACGCCGAGACGGTCGCCACATTTACTATATGCTGACCGATCGGCATGTTTTGGAACTCATCGAAAACGCGCTCCAACACGCTGCCGAAGATCACGATGCCGCGTCTCACCGCGACGACGAGGATTGACGGCGCCGAGGATCAATCACGCGAGTCGTCGTGGGGACGCGAGTCGTCGTGGGCATGCCCGTGGCCGTGCCCGTGGGCATGACCACCGGCGTCGAGAATCTGCAGCCACGGACCGAGTCCCCATCGCCACAGCTGGCTCATCAAGCCCGCGATGAGCAAGGCCACCGCGCCCCACGAAACCAGGCCACTGTTGTTGGCGCCTTCGAGACCCGGGGCTCGTGGCAACGGGAGGTCCGCGAGGTTGAGGGCGACGCCGAGCAGGCACGAGACGCCCGCGACCATCGCCACGCCGAGCCACGCTGTCCGCCGACCGTATGCCCGCCCGAGCATTGTGATCGTCGCGACGTTGGTTGCAGGTCCGAGCAACAATCCGACAAGTAGAGCCCCCGAAGAGACACCCTTGAGCATCAGCACCGCGGCCATCGGCGTGGCGGCCGCGGCACACACATAGGTCAGCATGGCCACAACCGCGACGACCACGATGTCCACACCGGCATCCGCGAGAGGCGCAAGCGCGTCCGTCGGGAACGCGACCATGACGTACGCCGCTGCCAGCAGCCCGACGATCGTCCACGGTGCGGTGCGCAGCAGCAGCTCGTCGAAACACCCCCAAGCGCGCGTCAGGAGTCCGTGGCTCACGGGTTGGCCGCGGCCCAGCGGGTGTGCGGATTCGTCGGGATGCGCGACCGGATGCCCCGGTCCGGATGCGGCAAACCGCGCGACACCCATGCCCACGACATACGCGAGCAACAGCGCCGCTGCGACCCGCATGGCCGCGAACGGCCAGCCCATGAAACCCACCGTCAGCGTGAGTGTCTCGGGCCCGAGCTCCGGCGCGCTGATCAGGAACGCCACCACCGCCCCGGCGCCGGCCTTGCGACCCCGCAGTGCCTCGGCCGCCGGAACGACGCCGCATGCACACAGGGGTAGCGGCGCGCCGATCGAGATCCCGTACAGCGCTTGCTCCGAGGCCGTTTGCGGTTGCGACCCCCGACCCCGAGGCCGGCGGCGCAAGACGCCGAGCCCAGTACCCAGCATCAGCCCGATCACCAACATCGGTGCGGTCGCGAACGCCAGCTCGACCCAGGCGTGCGCGAGTGCGATCTGGAGGCCTCCGTCGGCATCGGACTGCGCCGCGGATAATGGCAGCGCGATGCCGGCCGCGACGGCAAGCACGTCGAGCAGTCGGACGGAGGTCGGTCTTCGCCTTGCGGGCCCCACACCGTGCAGCAACACGTGACACAGAAACCCGGCAACCAGGGCGGCGAGCGTCGGTGCGACAGCATCCGCGAGCCCGGTACTCACCCACCGCGCCGCGAAAAATCCTGAAGTGGAGGCCACGAGCAGGCCCAACACCCGCCGTAGTGCCGGACGCTTGCCGCGCTGCACCAACACCGTGCCGATGAACAACGCCGTCATCGGCACGGTATGGGCCGCAACAGCGATCACCAGCTCCATGCGGTCGTGGCCCTGGGGGTCCGGACCGGCATACGTTGCCAGCGCGATGCCTTCGACGAATTGGTGGGCGACGAACCCGAAGTAGCCCAGTTCAGCGCCCACTGCATGCGCGGTCACGGGCTCGTCGCGTTCTCGGATCCGGCCCGCCACGGAGGCGAATACGGGCGGGAGCGCGAGCGCACCCACGAACAGCAACAGCGCAGTCGGGCCCAGGCGCTCGACCGACTCGGGCAGCAGCTCGACGGCCGCGAGGGTGGCGATGGCTGTGATCGCGAACGTGCGCAACCCGTCGAGCAGCGTGCGAACACGCGAGGTCACCACGGCCAGCGTCGCTCCGACGACAACGGACGCCAGGGTGATGAGGAGCGCGGCGATCATGGGCTGAGGTTCACGTCAGTCCGTGATCGATGATGCGAAATCGGGGCGGCTCGATCCGCTCGGATCGACAGGTCGGACAACGACTCGGGCGGCTCAGGCGATCGCGTGTGTGAAACTCGAACCCGCAGGCGAGGCAACGCGGGGGCTCGACCACGAGTTGCTCACCGTGATGCTGCTGTGTGCGGCGGAGATGCTCGAGGTGTTCGTCGACCTGGCGGTGGGCGATGCGGACGAGTCCCGACAGCTCGAGCGCAGTCAGGGGTTGGGGCGCGGCCCGCAAGGTCCGGCGAAGCGCCTCCCGCACGGTCTCGCTGGCGCGACGCGGTGCGCTCGGATCGGTCGACATCGCGGCATAGTGTACGGGCCCCCGCCGCGGGTCGCGAGTGGCCTACACTCGCGGCGCTGATGGACGGTCCCCCGCTGATCCAGCCGACTCGTCTGTGGACGCGCGCGTTCACCCTTGGTTTCGTCGCCAACTTCGCGCACAGCCTGGCGTTCCATGCGTATGTCCACCTGCCAGGCCATCTTCAGGCTCTGGGCGGCGACGAGCTCGCGGTCGGCCTGTTGGTGGCCACCATGGCGTTGGCCGCGATCGTCGCCCGGCCGACGGTGGGCCGGGTCATGGACCGCCGCGGGCGGCGCGTGGTCGTGGTCGTGGGCAGCGTGCTCAACGTGCTCGCGAGCGCCGCCTACCTCACCGTCGATGCCATCGGTACGTGGTTGGTGGTGATTCGCGTCGTGCATGGCCTATGCGAGGCCATGTTGTTCTCGGTGCTCTTCACGATCGCGGCCGATGTGGTGCCGGGCTCGCGCCGCGCCGAGGGCATGGCGATTTTTGGGATCTCGGGAATGATCCCGCTTGCGCTCGCCGGCTGGCTCGGTGACACGCTGTTGCGCCACTACGACTACGACGCGCTGTTCGTCGCGACCGCCTGCGCTGCCATGGTCGGGTTGCTCGCCGGCCTGTGGATCCCGGATTCACGCCCACCCACGGATGGCAGTGTTGCCGGACCGCGATCGTTCTTTCGCGCCGTCACGGCGGCGCCGTTGCGGCCGCTGTGGCTTATGGGGTTCGGGTTCGCACTGGCCGTCGCATCTTACTTCGCGTTCTTGAAGACGTACGTGATCGCTTGCGGCTTTGGCTCGGTCGGCCAGTTTTTCATGGCCTACTCGATCGCTGCGGTCGCTTTGCGGATGGGACTTGGGAAGCTACCCGACCGCTTGGGATACCGCCTGACACTGATACCGGCGGTGATCTCCACGATCGTGGCGGTCGTGGTGCTCGCCGAGGCGCAGTCGGATTCGGCGATCATCGTTGCAGGCGTCATCGGGGGCATTGGTCACGGGTACACGTTCCCGATCCTCACCGCCCTGGTGGTCACGCGGGCCCCGCCGTCCGAGCGTGGCGTGGCCTTGGCGACGTTCACAGCGCTGTTCGACCTCGGACTGGTCGCGGGTGGGCCCCTGTTTGGCGTGATCCTGGAGTTCTCCAGCTATCGCGCGATGTTCTGGACGGCCGCCGCGGTCGCGTCAGTCTGCGTCGTGGTGTTTGTCTGGTGGGATCGACGGCCGCCGATCAGCCCGAACCGCGCTCTTTCGGGTGACGCACGTCGCGACCATCGACCATGAAGATGACGAGCTCGGCGAGGTTGGTGGCGTGGTCGGCCATCCGCTCGAGCCACTTGGCCACGGACTGCACGTGAATCAACGCGTGGACGCGCGCCGGTTCGGCCCGCATTGCGTCGAGCAGCTCACCAAAGATCCGATGGTAGAACTCGTCCACCGTATCATCGCGGCGGATCACCTCCCAGGCCTTCTCCGAGCTGCGACTGACCAGTGCGTCGATCGCATCCCTGACCATCGACTCGACCAGAACGCCCATCTTTGGGATGTCCGCATGCACCACGAACGGCTCTTGTCGACTGAGGTCGATCGCGCGCTCACAGATGTTGACCGCGAGATCGGCGATGCGCTCGAGATCGGTGACCATTTTCATCACCAGCGTGACGAAGCGCAGGTCCGAGGCCATCGGTTGACGGCGGGCGAGGATGCGCAGGCACATCTCGTCGATGTCGATCTCTGCACGATTGACCGCAGCGTCGAGATCGATCGTCTTGGTCGCGAGCTCGGCGTCGCGCTCCGAGAATGCCCGTCCGGCGCGGGCGATCATCTCTTCGACGCGACCGGCCATGAGTAGCAAGCTCTGGCGCACAGCGGCCAGCTCTTGCTCGTAGGATCGTGCCGTGTGTTCCACGCGTTCTCGAGAATCGACCCTAGCCCTAAATCTCGGCCGCGGGAAGAACGGATTCCAAAAGCCGGGCTCAGGTTTCGGGTGCCGGGGTGGCGGACAAGGTGAACCAGAACACAGAACCGCGCGGGCTGCGGGCGTCCATGCCGATCGCGCCGCCCATGGCGTCGGCCAGGTGTTTTGCGATCGATAGCCCCAAACCGGTGCCGCCGGCGTCGCGTGATCGACCCGAGTCGATCCGGTAGAAGCGTTCGAAGATGCGCGCCCGGTGCTGAGGTTCGATCCCCGAACCGTCGTCGCGAACCTCGATCCTGATCATCCCGTCGCGCTCGAACGCAGCGACTTCGACGGTGCCACCTTGGCGGCCGTACTTGATCGCGTTGTCGATGAAGTTGACGAGGATCTGCTCGGTCGCCTTCCAATCACCGCGCACCCACACATCCGCGTGGGCGACCGAGCGAAGCGTCATACCGCGCTCGGTAGCGGCCGGCACCTGCGCGGCGATGACATCCTCGATCACCTCGGCGAGCTCGAACTGCTCGACCGCCAACACCCGCTTGCCAGCCTCGAGCGCCGAGATGTCGAGCAACTCGGCAACCAGCCGCCCCAAGCGATCTGCGTGGCGGAACAGCGCAGTGACGAACACCTCAGCGGTCTTGGGCGACTCGAGCGCTCCGTCGAGCAGCGTCTCGGCGTTCGCCCTGATCACCGCGATGGGGGTGCGCAGTTCGTGTGACACGTTGGCGACGAAGTCCTGGCGAACCCGCTCGAGCCGGCGGATCTCCGTTGTATCGTCGGCGACGATCACGATGCCGCCGTCGCCGAGTCGGCTGGCACGCGCGCGGATGTGGCGTCCAGCCGCAGGCAGCTCGATCTCGAGTTCACTGGGGCCACCTGCGAAGACTCCGTCGACAAAAGCGTGCAGTGAAGGCACGCGAAGTACATCGACCAGCGCGGCCTGTTCGCACGACGAGGTGATCTCGAACAACGAGCGGGCGCTTCGGTTGGCGCTCGTAATGTGCCGCGTGGCGTCGAGAGCAAGCACACCAGGTGCCATAGTCTCGAGGACCGCCTCGAAGCGATTGCGCTCGGTGGCGAGCGAGTGCATCGCGACGTCCAGCTCCTGGGCCATGCGCTGCACTGAGCCGGCGATGCCATCGAACACCGAATCCCCGGCAGAGCCAGACCGTACGCGGGCGCCACCAGCGTGGACCGTTGCAACCAGCGATTGCAGGGCATCGGCCAGGCTCCGCTCGGCCCAGATCAACGCCATCGAGGTCACGCCGACGCTGCCCGCCCACGTGAGCATGAGCCACCACCAGATGGTGGAGGCGCGTTCGCTTTGCCCGCCGAGCTCGGATTGCAGGGTGAAACCGATGGCGACGGCGATCACGAGTTGCACAGCCGCGAACACCGCGAGCCAGCGTCGCGCCGGCGCTCTCAAGGACCTCTCCTCGAGCCGTTCACGGCCGACTCTACTCCCCAGCCCGAAGATCGGTGCGGAACCGGTAGCCCACGCCACGCAAGGTCTCGATGCATTCGCTTGCGTCGCCGAGCTTCTTGCGTAGCCGTCGAACGTGGGTGTCGACAGTCCGCGTCGTGATGTCCCCGTTCATCTCCCACACGTGGGAGAGCAGCGCGTCGCGGGTCTGTACGCGACCTCGGCGTTGGGCCAACGCTGTCAGCAGTCGAAATTCCAGCGCGGTCAACGGGATCTCGTCGTCATCGACCCAAACACGATGGCCCTCGACGTCGATCTGGAGCCGGCCGAAGCGAAGCCGGCCGCTGGTACCTTCGGTCGGAGCGTCGGTGCGACGCAGGATCGCCTTCACGCGCAGTGTCAGCTCGCGGACGCTGAACGGTTTGGTCACGTAGTCGTCCGCTCCGAGCTCGAAGCCCACAACGCGATCGACTGCGTCGGTCTTGGCGGT
>CANLQR010000063.1 GCA_947492135.1 Deltaproteobacteria bacterium
GAGCTTGGCGCGGGCCTCGTGCAGCAGCGCCACGGGCTCGACTTTCTCGGGAGCCTGCCACCCGCCGTAGTCTGCGAGGTCGACCCAACGCCATTCGCCGCCCGAGAAAAATGCGCGATTCGCGACGTGCTTTATGTTTCCTACAGCGCATGTGGCCAGTGATCTCGGGGGTGATGATAGGCTCGCGATCGGATGGCGAGCGACGCCGAGCTGTTGGGCGCGTGGCGACGGGGTGACGAAGTCGCCGGCAGCGCGCTCGCTCGCCGACACTTCGAGTCGATCTTGCAGTTCTTCCGCACCAAGGCGCCCGCCTTCGCCGAGGACCTGACGCAGGAGACGTTCTTGCAGCTATTGCGCGCGCGCGATCAGATCGATGCGCTTGCGAGTTTTCGCGCGTACCTGTTCGGCATCGCGCGCCACCGGTTGCTGCATCACTTTCGCGACAGCGGTCGTGCGCACGACAAGCTCGCGGCGCGCGGTGCCGAGCCCGAGCCTGGGATCACGTCACCGAGCGGCAACGCGCGCCGTGACGAGCGTCGAGAGCGACTGCTCGCGGCGATGTCGCACCTCGAGCTCGATCTGCGGCTCGCGATCGAGCTCACCTATTGGCACGGCCTTAGCACGGCCGAGGTTGCTGCCGTCATCGAGGTGCCTGCGGGCACGATCAAGAGCCGACTGAGGCGTGCGCGTGAGCAGCTTCGCGAGCAGCTCCACAGCCAAGGCCTCACGCAGCAAGATACCGACACGACGATGTTGCAGCTCGTCCGGCCCATCGCCGGAGATTGACCGCCGACGGCCGACCGTGCCAAGGGCTAACCTGTTGCGTGATCCGGTAGGCGCCCGCGGGGCACTCCAGAGGTCGAGCGATGGAGACGGGGCGACCCCAACGATCGGCCGAAGACTCCAGGCAGCGCGTCGCCACGCTGAGCGACGAGGCGCTCACGGCGTCCGTCGACGACGTGCGCCAGGCCGGGTTCGCGCCGCTCGATCCGGTGCAGCGGCAACGCGCATGGGCGCGGCTCGAGGCGCGCTTGTTCGAGCGCACCAAGACCCAGGTCCTGCTCGATCGCTTCGTCGTCCTCGACTATCTCGGTGCCGGCGGTCAAGGGCGCGTGTACTCGGCGTTCGATCCGCGGCTCGATCGCAAGGTCGCGATCAAGTTGCTGCTGCCGAGCACCGACCTCGAGGCGATGTCGCGGGTGATTCGCGAGGCGCGAACGATGGCGAGCGTCGCGGATCCCAACGTCGCCACGTTGTTCGACGTCGGACGCTTCGAGGACGACAACGGCAAGGGCGTGTTCCTCGTGCTGGAGCTCATCGAAGGCCCGACGCTGGGTGAGTGGCTCGCCCAGCGTCGACCGTGGCGCGCCGCGTTGGCGCAGGTGATCGCAGCGGGGCGCGGCCTGGCGGGTGCGCACGCGGTCGGTGTCGTGCACGGCGACTTCAAGCCGCAGAACATCATGATCGCGAAGGACGGCCGCCCGCGCGTGCTCGACTTCGGGCTGTCGATCTTCCGCCGCGACATGCCCGCAGGCGACGACGAACGAACGCATGGGTTCGTGCGTGGCACTCCTGCGTACCTGGCACCGGAGCAGCTCGCCGGTGGCGGCGCATCGCCGGCATCGGATCAGTACGCCTTCTGCGTGACGCTGTGGGAGGCACTCGTCGGCACGCGACCGTTCAGCGCGAAGGATTTCCGGGAGCTCGCTGTCGCGAAGCGAGCGGGCCCTCCTGCGATGCCGCGGGACAGCCACGTTCCGCTGCGCATCCTCGAGCTGTGCCGCCGTGGCCTCGACCCCGACCCGCGGCGCCGGTTCTCGACGATGACCGATCTGCTGACCGCGCTCGAGGCCGCATCGTCTGTGCACCGTCGCGTTGCCGCGATCGCCCTCGGTGCCGGCTTCGCGGCGGCGATGCTGGCGTGGCTGCAACACACGCCGGCTGCGTGCGACGAGAGCGCGAACCTCTTCGCACCCGAGCGGCGTGCCGCCGTCGAAGCCGCGGTCGTCACGACTGCGACGCCGGAGGCGCGCGTCACGTGGGATCGCATCGGCCCACAGCTCGACGAGTACGCGCGCGCGTGGACCGATCTGCACGCGCAGGCCTGCGCCAGCGAGCCCGAACGCTCGGACGGGATCCGCGATCGCCGGATGGGTTGTCTGCGTCGTGCCGAACGCGCGATGCGATCCACCGTCGACGTGCTCGCGAACGCCGACGCGCAGCTGGTGTTGTACGCGGACGACCTCGTCGAAGAGCTGCCGTCGCTCGATGCCTGCGAACGAGCCGAAGGCGCTGCCGTGGTCGCGCCGCCGGATCCGATGCAGGCCGCGGCCGTCGAAGCGGTCCGCTCCCAGCGCGCACTTGCGACCACGCTCAGAGTCGGCAGCGAGCTCGATCGCGCAGCAGCGGCGCTCGCCGAGGCACAGCGCCTTGCCAGCGGGATCGACTACCCGCCGCTCGCCGGCGAGATTGCGCTCGAGCAGGGGGCGATCGCGGACGCCCAGGGCCGCTACGTCGACGCCGCGACCGCGTGGTCGCACGCACTCGACTCGGCGACGTCGGCGGGTCAGTGGGCGGAGGCGAGCGAGGCGAGCCGGCGGCTGGCGTTCGTCGTGGGCGTCCGACTCGCCGAGCCCGATCGCGCGATGGTCTACGCCGAGATCGCGCGCGGGCTGATCCTGCGCACGCGCGATCCGGCGGCGGAGCCGAAGTTGCTATCCACCCAGTGCGCGCTACAGCTGCAGCGCGGTACGCTGTCCGAAGCGCGCGAGTCCTGCGAACGCGCGCTTGCGTTGTTCGAGGAGCAGCAAGAGAACGACACCTCAGACACGATCGACGCCCGCGCGGCGCTGGGTATGGTGCTGGTCGTGCAGGGCGAGCTCACGTTCGCGGTGGAGTTGCTCGAGTCGCTGGTCGACGACTTCGACCGCCGTTTCGGCAAGCGGCACATCCGAACCGCGAACGCCCACGCGATGCTCGGCGAGACGCTGCGCCGCGCCAATGATCTCGATGCCGCAGAAGCGGAGATCCGTGAGGCGCTCGCGACGCTGACCGAGATCGCCGGGCCGGTTCATCCGCTGGCGGGACAGTGGCGCTCGAACCTCGGCGCAGTCTTGTCGGCGCGCGGGCGCAGGGAGGCGGCGATGATCGAGTTCCGTGAGGGGTTGGCGATCATCGAGCAGACCCTGCCGGCGAACCACCCCCACATTGCAGTTGCGCGCATGAACGTCGGTCACGCCCTCCACGCGGACGCCAAGGCTCGCGAAGCCGCGCTCGAGTTCGGTGGGGCCCTCGTCGGGATGCAATCGTCGTTCGGACCGCAGCATCCACTCGTCGCGCACGCGAGGCACAACCTCGGCGCATCGCTGATCGACATGGGCTGCTATCGCGCCGCCGAGGTCCACCTCCGCGACTCGCTCGCGATCCGCGAGCGCGTGTTCGGGCCGGCGGCCGTGGAGACCGCGTTCACGAGGCACACACTCGCGCTCAGCCTCAACGGTCAGGGACGCCGCGAGGAAGCGCGCGCGGCCGTCGAACGGGGATGGACCGATCTCGATGCTCTGCTCGGGCCCGACGATCCGCAAGTGGCTGTGGTGACGCTCGCGCTCGGCGTCATGATGCGCGAAGACGGCGATGCGGCCGGCTCGGTGCAGCGACTCGAGCGGGTGTGGCCGGCGCAGGCCGACCGCGAGGATCCGAACACGCGTGCGCCCATCGCCTACGCGCTCGCATTGGCGTCGTTCCGCGTCGATCCCTCGGCGCCGACGTGGCGTGACTTCGCCGAGCGAGCGCGCGCGGGGTATCGCGAGTTCGGCGCGCGCGGCAGCGAGCGACTGCGCGAGCTCGAGGCGTGGATCGAGGCCGCGGAGAAGCGATCGCCGGCGGCGAGCACCTGGCGTGTGCCGCTCCCTCCGGCATCCGCTGACTGCCCCGCGCTGGAGGTGGCGGGATGAGCCTGCGCGTGAATCCGAACACCCTGGCCGTCGCGCTCTCGAGCGCTCTTGCCTGCGCGCCCTCGGGTGACCAGAGCGCTGACGCGGGTGGCGAGGCGACTGCGAGCGACGGTCCGAGCGACGCCGAGGGTCCTAGCAGCGCGGATGGGCCGAGCAGCGCGAGCGGGTCGAGCAGCGCCGACGGATCGAGCAGCGCCGACGGATCGAGCAGCGACGCCGGTGACACCGACGGCGGCGGTCATGGCGAAGGTGAAGTTGCCCAGGCGCCGTGCGTCGGCGTCGTGAACGCGATGGGTCCGGTGATCGACATGCCGTGGCCGGCCATGTCGAACATCGGACACGACGGTGACGAAGGCGCGTCCATCAATTTTCACTGGAGCGGCAGCAGTCACAACGTGCTGCAGATCGATTCGTGGCTCGACTATTGGCATCCCGCGCCCTCGCTGTCCGATCCTGGATTTCCCCGCGGCTTTTTGTCGGGGCCCAAGGTCGACAACGCCGACGTGTACCTCGACTATGGTGTCTTCCCGTGCGGCTGGCGCCCGGGCATCTACTTCTTCGTCGACGAGAACGACCCTGCCGGTGACATCGTCGCCTCCGCGATGACGGTCGCGCGCGACGAAGCCACGCAGACCAACAACGAGTACTACGGGCCTAAACCGTGCAGTGCGCTCGCCGAGGACGACGTATTCGGTGGCCGTTACTGGGCGTACGCGTCGCGCGAAGATTGTACCGTCTTCGAGGTCAACAACTTCAGCACCGTCGCTCACTACGATTGGTTGCCCGACACGTTCCGCCAGCAGCAGGCCAAGCAGGGCGATCTCGTGATGTTTCGGTGGACTGGATTCCACAACGTGGTGCAGGTGCACGACGTCCTGCAAGACCTCCCTCTCGAGGGTGGTATCCAAAGTGGTCCGAAGTCCGAGTGCGTCGGCGGCCCGAATTATTCGTGCGCCAACGGCCCGCCGCTGCTCGGCGAGTACCTGATCGACACGCACGACTACCGGCCGGGCGTGCTGCATTTCTCCGACGAGCATGCGATCCGCAACCCCGAAACCCAGGAGTGCTGGAACGACGGTTGCACCGGCATGAACATGCAGTTCCAGCTCGAGTACCGCAGGCCGACCGAGCCGATGTCGTGCTGCGACCTGCCCGATGCGTCGGGCAAGTATGCGCAGAGCTGCAAGGTGGTCGAGGTGTACAACGACGGCGCCGGCGCGACGTGGAATCCGTATCAGATCGCCGCGGGTGGCAACGATGTGGTCCGCTTTCGCTGGGCCGGGACGATCAAGCTGTTCCAGACCGCGCCGGGCGGCACCACGCCGAAGCCCGGTGGCTTCGGAATGCCGGACCCTGTCGAGTGCGTGCCCGGTCCGAGCATGAGCTGCCTCGATGGCGGTGCCGGCGAGTACCTGGTCGACATCGCGGCGAACATCGAGGCGGCGACGTTCGATCCCGACATGACGTGGTCGGTATACGCCGAGGGCGAAGCGACCCCGGGGTTCACGTCCAACGACGCGGGGGCGATCATCTATCTCGACGCGCCCTACGACACGGAAGCTCCGCCGTGCCCGTGATCGCTCGCCGGTAAATAGTCGCACCCGAGCGTGATCCGTTCGGGTGGCTCGGGGCCATTAGGGTGCATGGTTGGATATCGGAATAGTCTTGTCAGGTGGTTGGGATTTGGCATCGTCGCCGTGGGCCTCGGCGCGGGGTCGTCGGCGCGGGCCGCCGACGTCGATTGCGGCACACAGCTGGGGACTTGCGAGCTGAACAACGACGAGGGCAGCAACTACGTCTGCCACTGCATCGTCGGTGGCGAGCTCGCCGGCGATGCCGGAGATGCGTGGTCCGAGCTGTCCGCCCTCGAGTTGCTCATGGCGTGCCCGGACATCACCGACTCCATTTGCCCCCCGCTGCCTCCGCCGCTGGAGTGGGTCTCGTGTTTCAACAGCGAGGGCGGCTGCAACATCCTGAACGACCCCGAAGACAATCTCTGGTGCGAGTGCCTGGGCGGCAACTTCGGCATTGCCGGTGGCAACCTCTGGGCGGGGCTCGGAGACGATCAACTCATGGACGTGTGTGTCGAGAACCTCGAGGCGCTGTGCGGTGAGGGCTCGACGACCACCGGAGAATCCGGTGGGTCCGAGGAGTCCGGCGACCCGAGCGATTCGGGTGGCACGGATTGGGGCAGCTCGACCTCGAGCTCCTCGAGCGGCGATGAGTTCCCCGGCACGGGCGGTGGAGACGATTTCCCCGGCACGGGCGGTGGAGACGATTTCCCCGGCACCGACGGTGGAGATGATTTCCCCGGCACCGGCGGTGGAGATGATTTCCCCGGCACCGGCGGTGGAGACGACGTGCTCGAAGGCGGCGAAGCGACGATCGGCGACGAGACCACCACGGGCCTTCCCGCGACGGGCCCCGATTTCGAGGGCACTGGCGGAGAGCCGCAGGAGCCGCCGCAAGGCACCGCTGGTGGTTGCGGATGCAACGCGAACCGACACACACCGGCGCCCTTGCTGATGATCGTCATCGCCGCATGCTTGCGTCGTCGTCGACTCGAACCTGCGCGGAGCCTGCGCACGCGCAGCGGTGGCGTGCCAGAGCGCGCGCGCGTACTCGGTCGAGGCGATGGCGACCTCGGCTAGTCGCCGCGTTCGCAATGGTAAAGCACGGGACAATTGAATCTCCGCACGCTCGCGATCGGGCAATGCGACCCGCGTGAGGCGCGAGCGCGCCGACGTGCTCGCGCTCCCGACGATGCGCGCCTCGCCAAGCGCGACAACGGAGGCATGGATTGGGATTGGGCCCGTAGGAGGGCCCTCTCATGAACCTCTGGCAATCGCTCGCGGGCAGCTCCGTGACGCTCGTGGTCGCGTGCATCGTCGCCGCCACGCTCGTCGCGTATCTCCTCTTGTTCCGGTGGATCCGCTACATCCCGAACAACAAGGTCGGCATCGTCGAGAAGCTGATCAGTGGCCGTGGCTCGGTGCAGCGCGGCCTCATCGCGCTACACGGCGAGGCCGGATTCCAGCCGGCGGTACTGCGCGGTGGGTGGCACCTGCTCACGCCGTTGCAGTACCGCGTGCACAAGGTGCCGCTCGTGACGATCCCCCAGGGCAAGATCGGCTACGTCTTCGCGCGCGACGGATTCGATCTGCCGCCGACGCAGGCGCTGGCCTCGAGCCTGCGCGCGAACGACTTCCAGAACGTGCGCGCGTTCCTCGAGCAGGGCGGACAAAAAGGGCCCCAGCGGATGATCCTGCGCGAGGGCACCTACGCGATCAACCTCGCGCAGTTCGTCGTGCTCACCGAGGAACGGCTCTACTACGTCTCGCTCGATGCCGGCGACAAGGTGACCTTCGAGAAGATGGCGGAGCTCATCTCCTCTCGCGGTGGTTTTCGCCCGATCGTCATCCAAGGCGCCGACGACATCGTCGGCATCGTGACCGTGCACGACGGGCCGAGCCTTTCGCCTGGTGAGATCATCGCGCCCACGGTCGGGCAGGACCCCGGCGAGCACGCGAGCTACCACAACAATTTCCAAGACCCGGACAAGTTCCTCAGCGGTGGCGGCCGTCGTGGTCGGCAGCTGCAGGTCATGGTCGAGGGCACGTACTACATCAATCGGTTGTTCGCGACGGTCGAGGCGATTCCGAAGACGGTCGTCGACGTCGGCTCGGTCGGCGTCGTCGTCAGCTACACCGGCCAGACAGGTCTCGATCTCACCGGCGTCGACTATCGGCACGGCGAGCTCGTGGCCCAAGGCGAGCGCGGCGTGTGGAGCGTGCCGCTCATGCCCGGCAAGTACGCGTTCAACACCTACGCCGGCAAGGTGCTGATGGTGCCGACCACCAACTTCATCCTGAAGTGGACACGCGGGCAGGTCGGCAGCCACAACTTCGACGAGAACCTCGCCGAGGTCAGCCTCATCACGAAGGACGCGTTCGAGCCGAGCCTGCCGCTCTCGGTCGTCGTGCACATCGACTATCGCAAGGCGTCGCTCGTGATCCAGCGCTTCGGCGACATCAAGAAGCTCGTCGAACAGACGCTCGACCCGATGGTGTCGGCGTACTTCAAGAACATCGGCCAGACGCGCACGCTCATCCAGCTCTTGCAGGATCGCAGCGCGATCCAGGATCTCGCCGGTGAGCAGATGCGCGAGAAGTTCGCCCACTACAACCTGGAGCTGCAGGAGGTGCTGATCGGTACGCCGACGGGCGCGGCCGGCAACGCGCACATCGAGGGCATCCTCGATCAGCTTCGCGCACGACAGGTCGCGATGGAGCAGGTCGAGACGTACAGCCGCCAGCAGACGGCCTCGATGAAGGAGTGCGAGCTCCGCGAGGCCGAGGCGCGTGCGCAGGCCCAGACGGCGCTGACGCAGTCGGAGATCTCGATCTCGGTGCAGAGCAACCACGGCAAGGCAGAGCTCGCGCGAGCGCAGCAGGAGGCCGCGCGGATCCAGACGCTCGCGACGGCCGAGGCCGAGCGCACGCGCATCCTCGGTGAGGGCGAGGCGAAGAAGATCCGCGCACTCGCGGAGTCCGAGGCGGAACGCGCCGCTCGGGTCGGTATCGCGGAAGCGATGGCGGTCGAGGAGAAGGTGCGGGCCTATGGTGGTGCGCAGCTCCAGCTGACGCAGCAGGTGATGGAGCGCTTTGCCGAAGCGATCGAGAACGGGCACGTCGACATCGTCCCGCGCATCGTGATGGGCGGGCAGAGCGGCGGCAACGCCGGGATGATCGAGAGCCTGCTGAGCCTCCTGCTAACGACCAAGCTCGGTGACTCGATCGGCGTCGGCATCGAGCGCGATGCCGAGACGGAAAACGTGCGTCGGGAGCTACGGGCGCGGCTCGAAGCGCCGCGTGCCACGAGCTAGTGTTTTGAGTCGGAGATCCACTAGATGTCACTGCGGTGTGCGGGGCTCGCCACGATCGAGCCCCGCTGCCGCGGCATCGTCGACCCACCACACCAGGTCGCCGTTGCTCGGCTGCACCGCTTGCACCGGCCACCGCGCGGGATCGCGGACGTCACCGAGCACACCCTGCAGGATCTCCGCCTTCTTCGGACACAGCGCCCAGCCCAGCGGCAACCTCGACGCGCGCGACCGGTCGCGCTCGCTGGTAGCTTCTGCGATGATCATCGACATGCGCGCGCCGACTCTCCTGCTCGCTCTGCTCGCCGCCCTCGTGCGCCCCGTCGTCGTCGAGGCCTGCGCGACAGCACCGCCACACGGCGAAGAGGTCCGCATCGCCGAAGAGGAAGCGATCATCATCTGGGACGCTGCGACGAAGACGGAGCACTTCATCCGTCGCGCCGGATTCGCGTCGTCGGCGGCGAAGTTCGGCTTCCTCGTGCCGACGCCCACGATTCCGGAGCTCGGGGAGGTCGACACGGACGTGTTCAGCAACCTCGCGCACCAGATCCGCCCGGAGACGCGCACCGAGTATGTCGGCACCAGCTACGAGCTCGGTTGCGGATGCCCCCTGTTGTTCGACGCGAAGGACGCGAGCCACGGCGCGCCGGAGGTCCGCGTGCTCGGCATCGCGAGCGTCGCCGGCTACGACGCGTCGATCCTGCAGGCCGACAACAGCAAGGCGCTCGCGCAGTGGCTCGGCGAGCACGGCTTCGAGGCGACGCCGGAGCTCGAGGCGTGGCTCGAGCCGTACGTGCGCAACAAGTGGACGATCACCGCGTTCGAGGTCGCCACGACGTCGGAACGAGCCGATGGCGCGAGGACGGCGGGCAGTGCCGCGGTGCTGATGAGCTTCGTGACGACGCGACCGTTCTATCCGTATCGCGAGCCCGCCGGGCAGCAGCGACCCGCGAGCGGCAAGCTTCGCGACCTCGTGCCGGGATCACGACTGCTGCGCGTGTTCTTCCTCGGCGACGAGCGCGTCGACGCGCGGCTTGGTGCGGAGCCCTGGTCGGCGGAGGTGATCTGGTCCGCGCCCGTCCCGAGCAACCACGTCGACCTCACGAAGATGCTCGGCGATCGCCGCCACCTCACCGTGTTCCACGACGAGACGTATCCGCGTCGCGGCATCGACGAGGTGTGGTTCGATCGCGCCGCGGATCAGGCCGAGATCCGCCCCGAGCCGATCGTCACGACGCGCAAGCGCGAGGTCCCGATCCCACTCGAGCCGATCATCCTCGCGGCGATGATCACGGGGATCGTGCTGTGGCGTCGACGCCGACGCTAGTACCGAGCTCCAGCCCCTCGGCGAACGCAGTCACGTCGGCGAAGCTGCTGGGAGGATCGGTCGCCCGCCGGGCGCCTCGGCGACCGGTTCGGGACCCGCTGTCGCTGCGGCCGGCGCCGGATCCGACGGCGTGCATGTCGTGAGCGCGAGCGAGACGCAGATCGCCAGCGTGCGGGACACTAGGCAGAGCGTAGCCCGCCGCGGGCATCTCGCCACAGATCGACGGGGTCCAGGGCTGCGGTTGCGTCACATTCGCAGCGGCTGGTATCCACCAGGCAATGCTCCCAGCCCTCCTGCTCGCCTCCCTGCTCGCGCCCACGGTCTCGCCCGCGAGCCGTCCCAAGCTCGTCGACATCGACGCGGCGAAGATCGCCGATGCCCCCGCGATCGCCGTGCCCGCGGGCTACGGCCGCTACTGCAGCATGAGCTACGCGTCGGGCGGCTGGGCGTTCGAGGCGATGGGCCCGAACGAGGATCCGTGCGCCGACATCCTCTCGCGCTCGCCGGGCGGCAAGATCGCGCGCGCCGGGTTGTGGTCGATCAATGGCGGCAACGAGGTCGTGTACCGCTGCGGTGGCGGCGTGGGTCTGTTGAAAGGGGATGGCTACGCGATCTTGAAAGCCGCCTACGACGACTCGGTCGGCAAGGACAACTGCGTCATCACGGTCGCGCCGAAGTCGCTGCCGATCTTCGAGGCGCCGTTCGCTGCGAGCGGCGTCAGCTTCTCGCAGGGCGTCGACTTCGCGTTCGGCTACACCGTGAAGGACAACAACGGCGCCAACTCGGACGCCGTCAACTACAAGGGCAAGAAGGTCTCCTACAACAACCACGATGGCATGGACTGGCCGATGGCGAAGGGCAAGCGGCTTGGCGCGCTCGCCGACGGCGTGGTGTTGCTCGCGCGTGGTCGCAACGTGCAGAAGTACTTCGACGCCGGTTGTCCGCACACGGAGAGCAGCGCCGTGCAGAACGAGATCTACGTGCTGCACGTCGTCGGCAGCGGCGCGTATGCGGAGCTGTTCGTCGCCTACTACGCGCACTTCTCGGCGATGTCCGTGCAGACCGGTGACGTCGTCACCAGCGGACAGAAGCTCGGCGAGGCCGGCAGCACCGGCTGCTCGACCACGTCGCACCTGCACCTCACCGTCTCGCGCTTCAGCAACACCGCGGCGCGCTACCGCCGGCCGCTGGCGATCCCCGCGACCGAGGACTACGACAAGGACACGCACATCGACACGTACGGCTTCGCCTGGTCGGCCACTGCCGGCTTCGATCCGTGGGCGTGGCGCGCGTTCGGCAACAACCGCGGCGCGATGAGCATCGGGCTGTGGAAGAGCGGCAAGGCGCCGACCCGCGACTGACGGCTTGCTCGAGCGCGAGCGCCCTACCGCGGCGTCATCCGCACCACGAACCCCCCCAGCGGCCGCGCCATGCCGGCGGTGATCAGCGTCAGCCACCCGCGGGGCCGCTTGATCATCGCGAGTCGATAGTCGCGCAGGATCACCGCCAGCGCGGTGCCGACCATCGTGTACGCGAGCCGGCGGCCGGGACACAGATGGCGGCCGATGCCGAACGCACCGAAGCGGCGATCCTTGACCGACGGGCTCTGCAGATCGTCGACCTGCATCCGCGTGTAGCGATCGGGATCGTAGCGCGGCCGGCCTACCATTGCCGCGAGAGATTTCGCGTTGAGCGACGATGACGATCAGGCGCTGCTCGAGCGCTGGCGCGCCGGCGACCGTGTGGCAGGCAATCGCCTCTTCGATCGTCACGTGCGCGCGCTGATGCGGTTCTTCCGCAACAAGGTCGATCGCGGCATCGAAGATCTCATGCAGGACACGCTGCTCGCGTGTGTCCGCGGTCGTGATCGCCTGCGCGACGACGGCAGCTTCCGCGCGTACCTGTTCGCGACCGCGCGATTCGTGCTGTACGAGCACGTGCGTCGCCGCCAGAAGGCCGACATCGATCCCGAGACGTTCTCGCTCGCCGATCTCGGGCCCGGCCCGAGCACCGCGTATGCGAAGCACCGCGAGCAGCAGATCCTGCTGCAGGCGCTGCAGAAGCTCCCGATGGAGTACCAGGTGACGCTCGAGCTGTACTACCTCGCGGGCCTGTGCGGGCCCGCGCTCGCGGCCGCGCTCGACAGTCCCGCGGCGACCGTGCGCAGCCGGCTGCGCCGCGGCAGCGAGAAGCTGCGCGCGCACATCGAGACGTTGAACGAGTCGCCCGAGCCCGAGAAAAATGCGCGATTCGCGACGTGCTTTATGTTTCCTACAGCGCCGCTACAGCTACACCGGCGCATTGCTCTCACTGGCGCAGGCGGCGGTGCGGAATCCAGTACCGAGCATGCTCGAGGCGCTGTGCAACAATCGCAACACGCTCGCTTGCCGGCGTTTTTTCAGCTCGACCTTCGCATCGAGCGAAACTGGCGCTACCCGAAATGGCAATTCGATCTGTTCCTCGACATCGCGAACTCGACGTATTCGCGCGAGATCTTCCAGTGCACTGTGGGACAAGACCTCGTCGGCGGCGCCGATCCTCGCGGGGGGCTTGTGAGCAAGGCCGCGCTTGTCACCGCCGCGGATCCCAACAAGGGGATCGCGTCGTGTACCCCGCAGGGGTTCCGCTACATCGTGCCGTCGCTTGGGATGCGTGGTCGCTTCTGAAGTGGGCGGTCGGGGGAGCCGAAGACTGGCGCGCGTCCGTTGGAGCTCGGCCTCGAGATCGGTGCGGTCGGACATCGGCACTCCAGACGACGGCATCGCCACCGTGGCCAGCACGCACCAACCTTGACTGCATCATTGTGCAGTCGTAGAGTGCACTATGTGACTGCAAAGCACCTCACCGTACGCGACGTGCCCAAGCCGTTGGCGCAGGCGCTCGACCGCGAGGCACGACGACGCGGGACTTCGCTCAACCAGACGGTGAAGGAACTCCTGGGGCGCGCGCTCGGTCTGGCGTCGGCACCGTTCGACAACGGACTCGGCGACCTCGCGGGAGCGTGGGACGACGCGCAGTTCGAGGAGTTCGAGCGCAACACCGCCGCGTTCGCCCACATCGACGAGCAGCTGTGGCGTTGAGCCGCCTGTGCCTCGACACCTCCGCCTACAGTCACTTCCGGCGAGGTCATGCCGAAGCCGTCGACGCAGTGACGAGCTGCCGAGCCGTCGTGGTCCCGGCCGTGGTGCTCGGCGAGCTGCGGGTCGGTTTCCTCCTGGGGTCGCGGCGGGCGGAGAATGAGCGAGACCTCGCCAAGTTTCTCGCCCGGGACGTCGTCGACGTTCTCGATGTCGATGACGAAGTGTCGGCGATCTACGCCGACATCGTCGTCGATCTGCGCCGCGCTGGGACTCCCGTGCCCACGAACTACATCTGGATCGGTGCAGTCGCCGTCAGAGCCGGCGTCTCCGTGCTGACCTTCGACGCGCACTTCGAGATGATGCGTCGGGTCAGCGTCCGACGCCTTCTCGGATGATGGTGATACGGCATCTGGCTCGCGCGACCCAGAGTCGACTGAACGTCGGTGGGCACGGGCAGCTACCGCCCTGAGCGCATCGTTCAATTGTTTCGGCCTGATGGGGCCCGTACCGCCTCAACCCCTTGAGCAGGCCGGCGAGAGCGACTCGTCCGAGCCCGTACCTACTCGACGACGATGTGCCGGTAGGTGAGCTGCGCGTCGACCACGTGCACATGGAGCGCACGCGCCGTGCTGTCGCCGGTGATCCACGCCGCATCGCTGCCGAGCGTGAACGCATCGTCGCCGCGCGGGAGATGCGAGTCGGTCAGCATCGCCGCGGGCACGGTCGCCTCGCCCGTCGCGTCGATCACCGTGCCCCAGGTGCCGGCGAAAGTGTTGCCTCCGCCGTCCCACCGCTCCCACAACACCACGAACCCGCCGTCGCCCAAAGCGACGAGCTTGGGCCGCTCCGCATGCGACTGACCCGCGGTCTGGGACTCGTAGCTCGTCAACCATCGCAGCCGGTTTTGCCGCGGCGTTCCCGATGACACCACGTCGAAGGTATCGGGCAGCGCGGGATCGAGGTATGCGCCGTCGGGCGCCACCGTCTCGAAGTCCCGTCGAATACGCACCAGACCGAGCTCGCGCGAGCCCGCGACCATCCCTTCGGTCGTCGACGTCGACTCCGTGGCGAATAGCGCGAGATACCCGTAGGTCGGATCGTCGGCGATCGGCACCGCGTTGCCGAGCCGCGTGTACGTGTTGTTCCACCCGAGGTCGCCCTTGATTGCGAGCAACGAGTACGCGCCGCTGTCGGGCTCGACGCGCGCCAACACGACGTCGCGCGGATACGCGTCGCCCAGGTGCATCTCGATGAACCCGGTGCCGTCGTGGAACAAGCGTTGGTCGAACGAGTGGCTCACCCAGATCGACGACGTGCGCGTGACGTCGCCGCTCGTGGCGCTCAAGTGGGTCGTGAGCGCCTTTTGGTGGCGCGCTTCGATGGCCCAGTCGGTGTCGGTGTTGATGCCGTGCAACAGAGCGATGGTGTCGTTGCCCCACGCCAGCCGCGACGTCCCGGCGACCATCGGGTTGATGAGCAATTCGGCTGCATCGCCCACGGCTTGGCGCGCCGGATCGAGATCGGTGTCGAACGCAACGGTGCCGTCCCACGTCTGCTTGACCACGCGCACGATCCCGGGCCGATACTCGCCGGGCGTCGGTGAGTCGAGTGTCAGCGTGTCGGTCTCGTCGATGCCGCTCGCGACGTACAACGCGTCGTCGTCGTCGCGCGCGAGCCCCATGACGCGATCGAGCAGCGGCGGCTCGAGCACCGCGGTGATCACGTAGTCGTCCGCCAACGCCTCGAGCCGCAGCACGAAGGCGCTGCCGTTGGGGCCCGCGGCGTAGTCCTGGACCAGCACATCGATCGCGCCGCCCTTTGGCACTGCGACGATCTCGGGCGACTTGCCGTACTGCGTCGACCAGCCGGCCGGTCCCTCGAGATCGGAGAGGTTCACGTCGAACGGCACGAGCAACTCCGCGACCGTGCTCACCGCCATCGGTGGCTCGCCGGTCGATCCGTCGGTGCCATCGTTCGTCGTCGGGCCCGGGCCGGAGTCGTCGACCGTGCTGTCGACCGAGGGATCGCTCGAAGGATCCGGCGTCGTCGCGCTGCCGGGCGTGCCACCTCCGGTGTCGCTGTCGTCCGCGGCGCTGCCCGTGCCCTCGCCCCCGCCACTGGTGCCGCACGCCACCGCGTTGCAGACCGCGAGCACCAGCAAAGTTTGCCGCTTCGACGTCATCTTCGCAGGGTAGGCCCGTTGGACGCGAGGCGGCAAGCAATGAGGGCCGCGCGATCCGGTCGTCCGGGATCGGGGCAGCTGGGATCGGGGCCGGCGATCACCCCGGATCGCAGTAGTACTCGGCCGTCACCGACCCTGCGACCTTGAGCTCGTCGCACCACGTGCCGCACAGCTCGATCGAGTCGAAAGGTCCGCCGGGGTTGCTGTAGACCCAGCCATCCTCGTTCGCGCAGTCCATCACCGGCGGCACCATCATGTTGCTGACGTACACCTCGAGCAACTCGGGAAAGGCGGGCTCGGGATCCAGCGGCACGATGCAGCTCAACGCGTTGGCGATGATCTGCTCGAGGGCGTCCTGTAGCTCGAGCTGGTTGGTGGTCTGGTAGAACTGCTCGTTGCCCGGCAGCGGCTGGCCACCCGCGACCGCGACCTCGTTGAGGGCGTCGTAGGTGTTGGTGTTGTTGGGGTAGCCATCGGCGGCAGCATTGGAGAACACGTCCTCGACATCGATGCCCACGACGTACACCGGGATACCGTCGTCGTCCCAGGCCGAGCCCACGACGATCGGAAGCTGCTCGTCGTACTCCTCGAACAGCTGGGTGTTGTTCATGGCCTCGAGGGCACAGTTCGCCGCGCCGTCGGTGACCAGGATGATTGCCCGGGGATTGGTCGGATCCTGCTCGAGCAGATGGTCGCGACCCACGATGACGCCGGCCGTCGCGGGAGTTCCGCCGGAGAGGTCGACCTGATTGGCACCTGGAATCGTGGCGAGAATCGCCGCGGAGTTGAGTGGCGCAACGTCGACGTCCGGCGAATTGCTCACGAAACACGCGGCTGCGTTGTAGGTCGACGTCGCGTCGATCCAGGGGAACAGCGCCGCGCCGAAGTTGATCTGCGCGTCGAACGTGGTCGTCACGAAATCGACGACCTGATAGAGGCTGTCCCAGCGCGTGATCTCGGCGGTCCCGGCGTTGGCGTCGTGGTCCCAGGAGTTGTTGACCATGCTGCCGGACTTGTCGAGCACCAGCATGATGTTCGGCGGCACCGGCTGGAGCTCGGCCATGGCGACATCGCAGGGGATGACGTCCTCGGTGGTGTTGCCGCTGTCACTCGATGCCGACGCGTCGGTCGGATCGGAGCTCGACTCGGTGGCCGACGCGCTGTTGGTCGCGTCGGTCGTGCCCGCGGAGGTGTCGGGATCGAGGGTCTCGGAGCCGCCGGTCGGATCGGAGCTGCCCGTGGGTTGCGTGGTGGCGTCGGTGGCGTCGGTGGTGCCGGTCTCGGTTTGGGTGGCGCTGCCGACGGTCACGCTGATGCCGCCCGATCCGGTTTCGTCGGCGCCGCCCGGAGGACTGGCCTCCGTGCAGCTCGCACCAGCCAGGCACAGCACGTTCACAAGCAGGGTCAGAGATGACGTCGTCTTCATGGTGATTGCCCTTAATTCTCGAACACTTTGAAGCGCACTCGTCGAACCCCGGCGCTGTTAGCCCGGCTGGACGCCCGGCTCGGACGCCTCGACCGACCACTGAAAATCATCGAGCAGTACGACCGAGTCGAAGAGCTCGTCTCCGGTGTCCCACACCGCGAATCGCAGCGTCATGACCTCGCCGGGGGTCACGTTGCCGGTCATGTTCAGCCACCCGGTGCCGCCCCCGTAGCGCCCAGCATAGCCACACGAGAAGAGCGTGGCGCCTTGGGTATCCATGCCCGTGCCGGCGAGCTCATTGGTCCCCGCGCAGCCATTGTAGTTGTCGGCGGCCCCGCACTGACTGATCGCGCCGTTGCTGCACTGCGTGAACAACCCATCGGAGGCCGCGAGGATGTTGACCCCCAACGGCCACTGGGTGGCGCCATCGTCGTAGATCGCGATGTTTCCGTCGGCAGGGTTGGTGTTGTTGGTCGAGTCCACCAGCGTCACGAAGAAATCATTGAACTGGGTGCAGACGTACTCGGGGTACTCGGACGAGAAGAAGTACATCATCACCGAGAACGACAGCGCGTTGGTGGGCACGCGCACGTCCACGGTCAGCATCACCGGGTTGAAGGCGGTGTTGCCCACGGCCGCAGGGCACCCCGGTGCGTTGGGCAACGAGTTGCCGTTTGCGGCGTACCAATCCGCCGGCACGGCACTCGAGGTGCCCATCGCCTGGCCGTCTTGATAGGCCGCGGGGGCGGGGTTTGCGTCGTTGCTGTCGGCGGCACGGCCTGACGAAAACACCGCGAGACGGTCACCGAACTCGGGCACGATGACGTTGCCAAAGCCCGAACGAATCGAGCGCGAGTTGGCCGCCGGCGCACCTGCACCATTGGCGAGGGTGAGGCTGCTGTTGATGACGCCCCAGATCCGATCCTCGGGGTTCGCCGGGTTGAGCGTCGTGAACTGGCACAGGTCGATGGCCTGGGCGTACTGGTTCGCGACCGCCGAGTTGCTCGCGAGCCCCGCGTCGCAGTCCGGCAGCACATTGTCGATATTTCCGTCGCAGTCGTCGTCGACCACGTTGCCGCCGAACTCGAACGCTCCGGGATTGACCAGCAGCGGCGACAGGCAGCCCACGCCGACGTCGTCGCAGCAGTCGCCGCCACACACCGTCCAACCATCGCCGTCGATATCGGGATCCTCGTCGACATCGCCGTCGCAGTTCTCGTCGGCACCGCTGCCGCACACCTCGAGGCCGGGCAGCACCTGGCCGATGCACGGTCCAAGCGCAGTGCCGTCGCCGTTGCAGGTCTGAGTGCCAGTGGTGCACACGCCGACATCCTGCGTGCCGTTGGGACCGGAGTAGCAGTCATAGGCCTGGTTGGGCGCGCACACGCACAGCCCATCGACCTCGCAGCCGTCGTTCACCGCGCCGTTGCAATCGTCGAAACCGTTCGCGCAGTTGCCGTCCGGGATCGTGCAGGTGCCGTCGACGCACTCGCCAGTCGCATTGTCCGGTTCGCAGGGCGTGTCGCAGGCACCGCAGAAGGCCTCGTCGGTCAGGATGTCGATGCATTGCTCGACACAGCACGCCAGACCTTTCTGGCAGCCCTGCTGCTCGTTGCAGCCCGGCACGCAGGTGCCCGCATCGCACACCGAGCCGAGCGGACACTCGACGTCCACGACGCAACCGACGCAGGTGTTGTTGGAGAGGTCGCAGGTGAGATCGCCGCCGCAGTCGTCGTCGGCGATGCAGCCGGGAACGCACTCGCTCGAGCCGGGATCGCAGTAGTTGCCCTCGGCGCACGGATCGTCTTCGGGAGTGCAGTCGACGCACTCGCCCATGGCGTTGCAGACCGCGCCACCCGGGTCTCCAACGCAGTCCTCGTTGCCGGTGCAGCCCGGCGTGCCGGTCTCGGCGGCCGTGGTGTCGGCGGTCGGGTCCCCGGTGCTAGCGCTCGCACTGGCGGTGCCGGCGGTCGGGTCGGTCGTGGTCTCGACCGCGCCCGTGGTGCCCGACGCCGAGGCGCTCAAACCCGACGAGCCCTCGGCGTTGGTGTCGAACGTCGTGGCAATGGCGTTGCTGTCGCCACCACACGCCGCAAGCACGGCGAGACTCGTCAGCGCAGCCAATCTTGAAGGGATCATGATCCGAGGATATTGCGGCACGACAGCTGCTCCTAGGAAATTCACGTACGATTCCGAACCTTCGAATCGACCAAGAGGCGACATCCGCCCACCTTCGGTCCGCTGGGGGGGCGGCGGATCAGCCGGCAGATCAGCCGGCGGGCGGGCAGCCGTAGGTCGCGTCGACCAAGCCGTTGTCGACGTACGCTTGGCACGCCGAGCCGCACAACTCGAGGGCGTCGTAGGGGCCCTGCGGGTTCACGTACACCCAACCGTCTTCGGAGGCGCAGTCCTCGACCCGCTCGATGGTCATGCCGCCGATCTCGACCTCGACGAAGTCGGGGTTGAGCGGCGCTGGGTCGAGCGGGATGATGCAGCTGACGACCTGCCCGGCGATCTCGCTCAACGCGGCCATCAGCTCGAGCTCGTTGGCGGTGTTGAAGAACTTCTCGGCACCGGCTTTGGGTCGGCCGCCCGCCTCGGCGACGGCATTGAGCTCGACAAACGTGTTTGCCAGCGGCACGCCGTCGTTGCCCAGGCCGATCTCGGCGTCGATGATGTCGATACCGACCACGAACGTGGGGATCTCGGTCTCGGTGAAGGCCGAGCCCACCAGCACCGGTAAATTGCTGTCGTAGACCTCGATGAGGTCGGGCGGCGCCGGGAAGTCTGCGCTGCAGTTCGCCGCGCCGTCGGTGAGCAGGATCAGAAACCGCGGGACGGTGGGGTCGAGGGTGTCGAGATGGTCGAGCGCGGTCTGGATGCCCGCCGTCGCCGGCGTGGCGCCCTGGAGATCGATATCAAGCGCTGCGGGGATGCCCGCGAGAATCGCCGCACCGTTGTTGGCCCCGACCTCGATCTCGGGGACCTCCTCGACGACGCACGCGCTCGCCGAGTACTGGTTCGTTGCGTCGGTCGAGGGGAACAACACCCCGCCAAAATTGATCTGGCTGTCGAAGTTGGTCACGACGAAGTCGACGACGTTGTAGAGGCTGTTCCACCGCGAGATCACGGGCGTCATGGGATCGGCGTCGTGATCCCAGAATCCATCGAGCTCGCCGTCGTCGTCGGCGTCGTTGTCGCTCACCATGCTGCCGGACTTGTCGAGCACGAGCACGACATTGGGGGGCACGGCGATCAGCTCGAAGTCGACCTCTCCGCAGTTGTCTGGGGGCTCTGCGATGGTATCGCTCGACCCGGTCCCGCTGTCGGCGGCCGAGCTTTCTGCCACCCCCGAGGACCCCGAGTCGTCGGGCGTGGTG
The DNA here is from genome assembly GCA_947492135.1 of Deltaproteobacteria bacterium. GTDB lineage: Bacteria > Myxococcota_A > Polyangia > Nannocystales > Nannocystaceae > Xiheibacterium. The sequence continues at coordinate 20,231 of CANLQR010000063.1, forward strand.
ACGGTAAAGATGCCCGAGTTCGACGTCGCTTCAGAACCGTCGTTGGTGTCCAGAGACTCGGAGGCGCAGCCCACAGCTGTGACGAGCATGCCGGAGAGGATCGTGTTGCTGCGTGTCATGAGCGTAAGCGGTATGGTGAAGTATTGCTTATCTGTGCCTCGAGGCCCAGAGAACTCGCAAGCTGAGACACCGAAAGCACGCGTAGTTCCGAGCCACGATCGATTCGGGCGCAGCGGCCTACACGGGCTTCGCTTCACCTACACGATGCGAGCGAACTCAGGGCTTGGCGTTGTTGGTGTTCATCGCGGCGGCCAAGCCGTCGCGGAAGATCGCCGTGATCATGTCGTCGGACCGCGCAATGATGCCGGGTAGCGCCGTGGCGCGCTCGGTCGCGGAGAAGTCGGATAGCACCCAGTCGGCGACGTCGCCTCGGGTCGGTCGACCAACACCAACCCGTATCCGCGCGAACTCGGCGGTTCCCAGACCCACGATGAGATCACGCAGCCCGTTGTGCCCACCATGGCCGCCGGCTTTCTTGATCGCGACGCGGCTCAACTCGAAGTCGATTTCATCGTGCACCACGACGATCTGCGCGGGCGATACGTGGAAAAAACCGGCCGCGGGACCAACACTGCTGCCCGATCGGTTCATGTAGGTCTGCGGGAGCAGAGCAACCACACGGCCCCACGGAGTCGCGACGTTCGCCACGCGGGCGTTGAACTTGTCGCGCCAGCCGCCGGCGTTCGTGCCTCCGTGGCGCTCGACCCAGTGCTCCACGATCATGAAGCCGACGTTGTGCCGATGACCTGCATAGGCGGACCCGGGGTTGCCGAGTCCGACCAGTAGCCATGGCGCCGCGTCGGCCATGAGCCTCCGACGCGCGGCCTACTTCTTGGCCGGCTTCGCGGCTGCGGGCTTGGCCGCTGCTGCCGCAGGCTTCGCCGCTGCCGCGCCAGGCTTGGCCCCTGCGGCTGCTGCCGCCGCGGGCTTGGCCGCCGCATCCGGGTCTTCCTCGACCTTGACGTGGGCGATCTCGCAGATGGCCAGGGGCGCCTCGGCGGGCTCGACGATGCGAGCGTTGGGCAGGATCACGTCGCGCATGCGCACGGCGTCACCGTTGTCCAAAGGCGTGACGTCCACGACGATCTCGAAGGGAATGTCTGCCGGCTTCGCCGCCACTGCCACCGTGCGATACGGGCTGCGGATGCGACCACCCTTCACAACGCCGGCCGCACGACCCGTGACTCGCACCGGCACTGGCCGCACGACCTCGCGCTCGGGATCGACGCGGAGAAAGTCGATGTGCACGACGTCGGTGCGCAGCGCGTCGCGTTGCAGATCGGCGATGATGCACGTCTCGACGCCGATGTCCTTGCCATCGCGGGTGACCGTCAGCTTGAAGAACGTGTTGAAGCCCTTGGCCGGATCGCTGGCGCGACCGAACTCGCGCGGATCGACGGCGATCGCGACGTTGTCCTTGCCGGCACCATAGATCACCGCGGGGAACTTGCCGGTCCGGCGAAGCTGACGCACTGCGCCCTTGCCTCCTGCGATCCGCACCACGACACCGAGATTTCCGTATTCGCTCATGACACTCTGCTTTTCCCCCGTTTTCGGGGAGGGTTCGGGTCTCGGGTAGGTGCCACCGTGAGTGGGGCTCGCCGCCGAGGCTCCCGATTTGCGGGTTTCCCTTGCCCACTGGGGGTCAAGGGAGGGATCGGATAACGCGCGCGCCCGACTCAAGTCAAGCCGTGGTGGGCGTGCTGGCGGAGAAAACGCCGCATCGGGGCCCGCGGAGGCCTTGCTGGGTTGCTCGGCCGATCGCGTGGTCGGGCCCGCCGCGGACGCCTCCCACCGCGCGAACCTGATCGAGCGGCCGACTCGCGCCCGCGACGACCTCCGGAGACCGTTCGCCGTCACGCGCGTTCGGCACTCCGCGCCATCAAGGACCACGAGAGCACTGCCGTCTTGCGGGCCGTGTCGTCGAACTCGGGGCCCTGGCCGCTCTGACAACAGCTTCGCCTCGTTGAGCTCGCCGGCATGTTGGTGGTGGAGGCCGACGTTGTTCACGACCGCGTTGAGGGCGGGGTGTTCGGGGGCCCAGCGCCTTCTCGAGAATGGCAAGCGCGCGTTCGTCGAGCGCGATTGCTCCGCTGCTACGATGATGTGCTGCAGAGCCGCCAGGCAGCCAGGAGATGCCCCCAGGCGCATCGGCGGACACCATTTTCTGGTACCCGTGTCGGGTTCTCGGCCCGCTCGCCGTAGATGCATGGCGATGTCCGCGGGGTTGGATCTGCTGAAGGGCCTCCACTCGAGTGGTGACGTATTCCTCGACGACGTAGTTCTAGGCGCGCTTGGGAACAACACGTGCTCGGTTGAACGAGCGCAGCTGAGGTCGGTCCTGCGACCGGGCACGGACGTCCGAGGCCGAAAGCTGCGCATCATGCTTCGTCGGACCGGTGCCGACCACGTGGCTCGTGTTTTGGGCATCGCAGCTGCTCGCGCGGCGAACTGGGGGCTCGATGACGTGTTCGACGCCCTGCGCGACCGCGGCGGCTTGACGCCCCGCGAGTGCGGAGTTCTTGAGGGTTTCAT
>CANLQR010000064.1 GCA_947492135.1 Deltaproteobacteria bacterium
CTGCCGTCGCACACCAGTGGAACCGAGAACGACTCCGTCAGATCGAGCTGAAGCGAACCGAGGTAGAATGGACATGGATCCGTCGCGTTGCCTCCCGCGCAATGCGAGAAGCCTACGGTGCCCGTCAGGCTCGCCGCCACGGGGTCGGCTGTGGCGGGCGAATCAACGCCCATCGAGCCCGACACGGTCATCCGGAACTCCTCACCGACCGCCTCAGCATCGCCAGCGGGCGTCACCCGAGAGGGCGCCGAGAGCCGGAGTGTCTCGTCGAACGCGTCGTGGCAGGACGAGCCCAGATCGCACGCGACGACTTGGCCCGCGAACAAGTCCTCTCCGTGGCGGTGCGGCGTGCCGATGAGGTCGAGTGTCATCGCAGCCGCGTCCACCAGTGCCGCCGGGGCGAGCGCCCCGGGTTCGTCACAGTTGCCGGACTGGCTCAGCTGGTCACCGTAGTGTGCAGCGCACACGTGGGCGCAGTAACCACCCAACGCCATCAGCTCCGCCTCCGTCGGGTTCGTCTGATCGTCGATGAGGGCAGCTGGAGCGAGGATGTTGAACCCCGCCACGGGGCCGGTCGTTCCGTCGACAGTCGGCGCGGCGACTGGCGTCGACACCACCCCGGCCGTCGGGCACACACCGGCGACCGGCTCGAGGTTGCACGAGGCTTCACTTGCCGCGAACGTGCCGGTCGCCTCGCAGACGTACTCGGCATCGGCGGTTTCAGCGGAGCCGACCTTGACGTACTGCGCGGTGCCCGGCTCGCCTCCGGCCGTCAGCAGAAACAGCATGTAGTGGCCCGGAGGCACGGTGTCCGGCGTGATCGGCCAGCCGTCGGGGTCGGCCTCGATCGTGTACTGATTGTCGTCGTTGTCCGCGGATACCGCGAGCCGCAGCGCACGCTGATCCATGTCGAACCCGTGCGTCACGCTGCCAAGGCGCATCAGCGTCGCGTAGGCTGGAATCACGTCGTTTTCCACCACTACCTGGAGCTCGCCAACCTCCCACGCGAGGTAGTTCGAGGGCAGCGGCGCGTCGTCGGGACCCGCGGCCTCGTAGTCCGTCGGCATGCCGAAGCGGAACTCCGGACCCGCGCTGGGACCGCCATAGACCGGCTCGAAGTACTCCGCTTCAGTCTGCTCCTCCAGTCCCTGGCGATGGCCGCCACCCATCGAGATGACTCGCGCGTCCGGCAGTAGCAATGCCGTCGAGTGGTACATCCGTGGGTTGGACTGCTCCTCCAGAAGCGTCCAGGTGTTGCAGGTTGGATCGTAGATCTCTGCCGCGTACTGGGCGTAGCACGCGTTGTTCCGCGGGTCGCAGTTGCCCGCAAATCTCGGCGACTCGAAGGGACACTCGCCGCCGATCGGCATGATATCCCCACACTGCTCGCCTGGGGTGCACGCCAGCTCGCAGCGACCGTTCGCCCCGCATGTGGCGGACTCGAAACCCGGCCCCACGTCGCTGCACTCGACTGCTATGATGCATGCCGCGCCGACCCACGCGCACAGCGGCGCCCGCTGGTCGCAGGCCACTTCGCTCATAGCGGCGTCGCAGTTGCAGCTCAGGTCGCGAAAGAGCGAGCACTGGAAGTCGGGCTCGACGTCACCACACTCGAGGCCGTTTTGGGGAAACTGGTTCGAGACGTCGACGCATACCGATGGACATCCTTCCTCGCACGGTGACGAGTCGATGCAGGGGTTGTTCCAGTGCTCTCCAGTCTGGCCGTTGCTGTAGTCGTTCCCACCGGTGGCGAGCACACTTCCGTCTGGTAGCAGCGTGAGGGTGTGGAACTGACGCGAACGCCGCATGTTGCTGGCGTGTTCCGGATCTTCCTCGCCCACGAAGGCAGTCGGGACAGTGTTGGGCCAGTCCGAGAGGTCGACGGTCTCGGAAAGCGCGATCGCGAGGACGTTACTGTCCGGTGCCAAGCCGCCGGTCTTGAGGATGCGCCCGGGGCTGAACATCACCGCCGATCCGCCGCGAAACTCGGATGTGATCCGCACCGGCGCCCACTCCCACAGCTCCGGGTCCGCCGTGCCGACATAGTCGGGATGGTTGTAGTCCGCCACGAGGATTCTTCCGTCTTGCTGCTGGACTCCTGGATCCCTATCCGCGGCAAGCGCCCCGGCGTAGGCGACGTCGCCGTTGGGCAGTACGAACATGAACGGATACTGCGGTACGCCTTCTCCGGCAGGGAAGGGTGCATTGGGCAGCAATGTGATGGTGGCGGGACTCGTTGTCGGGTCGTAGATTTCGAGGTACGGCGTCTCGGTCTCGAGCGCGGTGGCCTCGCCCACCGCCTCGGCCGCAGGCTTGAACGTCTCCGGGTCATGGTCGAGTAGTTGCGTCGTGCCCCCGGAGATCAGCACCCGGCCGTCTCCGAGCACCGTCAACGTGGGATACCATCGGTCGTACGCCATCCTCGGCGAGGTGTTGCCCCAGCTCTCGTTTCCCCCGCCCATCGACCAGCCGTACGCGCACACGGGTTCCGGCGACAGCGGCCCCGCCGCGAGCCATGGCGAGAAACGATAGGTCTCACGCAGCCCGCCCATTGCCGGGCTGCCATTGACGTTGCCGCCGGCCGTGAACACGTCGTTGCCGACCTGAACGTGACCGGTGCAGAACAAGTCCGGCTGACCGTACTCGGGCGCCCACGAGGTTCCGTTGGAGCGCCACCGGAGCGTCTCGTGTGGTACGGGGTGCCAGCGAGTCTCCTCCGGCGGTCGAGCGATCGGCCAGACGCGCTCGTCCCGCTCACCGTGGTACAGCAACAGCTCGCCGGTCCACATGTGCACGGCATGCACGGCGGTCGTGTAACAGTGGTGCGCCACAATGTCGTCGGGAGCGTCGTCGAAGCCAGCGAGCTGACAGTGGTTGTCGTCCACACAGTCGAGCAGGAGAACGTCGGGCGTCGAGCCATCCGTCGTTGAGCCGCCGCTCGAATCCGCGGAGCTCGGGTCTCCTGGACTGAAGAAGTCTGCCGTTAGACACTCATTGTCCGGCGCACCGGGGTCGTCCCACGGCTCTACCTGTTCGGACCATGCTCCGTCGCGGACGTCCGTCGCGCAGATCTCAGGCGTTTCCTCCGTGCCGGTCGAGCAGGCCAACGACACGAGCAAGGCTCCTATCGAAGAACCGAACCGAGCCATCCGAGCTGGTTGCATCTTTTGACGCTACGGCTGCGACTCCGCTGCTGTCAACCACGAGCGCCTCCCCAACACGGCGCGAACCGTGTGGCGCTTCGCAAGTCGCTGCCTTCTCCGCCCGGACCCCGTTGCCTCGCTCGACGTCGAGCGGGGGACGTCGGGCTCTAAGGGCCCACGCCTCACGACAAAAATCGCGGGCGAGCTGGAATTATCGGCGCAAGGCAGGGTCCAAGGGTCAACAGCTCGCCTGCGATGGAGGTCCACACCCTCGAGCCGTCCCAGCGGCGTATGTTGCTCGAGATGCTCGTCGGTGAGCGCACCGGTGAGTCCAGTCTGCAGCTCGGTCCCGTGTTCGGCCGAGCGGTGACCGCCGAGCAGCTGTGCCGGCTGCGCCTGGCCGTGTGGGTGACCTCCAACCAGATCACGTTCACCGCGGTCGGACGCGGGGTCGCCGAGGTTCTCGCCGACCGGCTGGGCAGGCCGGTCGCAGCGAGCGCTTGCTGAGCGAGCGCAAGCGGCCCACGCCAGGGGATCGCGAAATTCGACCATGTGAGGCCGCATGGGCTAGTGTCGGCGCCAACGCATGGTCGACTACTCCCGCGTGGCGCTGCTGGCGTTCGATATCGATGGAACACTCACCGATGCGACCACGTGGTGGACGGGCGAGACGACCGGTTGGGTGCAGCGCTACAGCGTGCGCGACGGCGAGGCGATCGTGCGCATGCGCGAACGGCTGCCGGTGCTGCCGTTGTCCCGCAACATGACGGCCTCGGCCCGCGAGCGGATCACGCTGCTGAAGCTCGACGCCCGCTGGCTCGGGGTCGTCAACAAGCTCGAGGCGCTGCCGCAGATCTGTCGGGAGTACGCGATCACACCCGAGCAGATCTGCTTTGTCGGTGATGGCATCGAAGACGCCGACATCTTCGCCCAAGTGGGTCTCGGGTGTGCGGTCGCCGATGCCCACCCACGGGCCCTGTCGGCGGCGCACCTCGTGCTCGACGCTCGCGGTGGCCAGCGTGTGATGGAGGAGCTCGAGCTCCGTTTGTTCGAGAGGAGACCAACATGATGCGCGCCATCGGACTGATGAGCGGAACCTCGTGCGATGGCGTCGACGCCCTGCTGATCGAGCTCGACTCGGTAGAGCAGCGACACGTGCCCAGAGTGCTCGGCCACACCTACGTCCCGCTACCGGCGACGCTACGCGCCGAGCTGCGCGAGCCCGGCGAGCTGACGCTGCGGCGCGCGGCCGAGCTACACTTCGAGCTGCCCCGGCTGTACGCCGACGCCGTCCGCGAGCTGCCCGAGTGGCAGTCGGCCCAGGTGTGCGGCATGCACGGCCAGACCGTGTGGCATGCGCCGCCCTCGCAGCATCCGGTGGTCGCGAACACACTGCAACTCGGTAGCACTGGGGCGCTTGCGGTGATGCTCGGGATGCCGGTCGTCGGTGACATGCGTGCGGCCGACATCGCGCGCGGAGGTGAGGGCGCGCCGATCGCTCCGTTCGCCCATTGGTTCTTCACGCCGCCGGGGCACGGCCCGCGGGTGGTTGTGAACGTCGGCGGCATCGCGAACTACACCCGCGTCACCCGTCGACTCGACGGCGTACGTGCGGCGGACATCGGGCCTGGGATGATGATCACCGATGCTCTGGCGCGGCACGTCTCGCGCGGGGCGTTGGACTGCGATCGCGACGGCGAGCTCTCCGAGGACGGCGAGGTGCATCAACCAGCCGTCGACTTCATTCTCGACCACCCCTTCTTCACGCGGCCGTCACCGCGGTCGACCGGGCGGGAGGACTTTGGTGCCGGCTTCGTGGCTGCCTTGCTGATGCGTTTCGCAAGGGTCGATGGCGCGAGCTTGCTGCGCTCGAGCCTGTGCGCGACCGCGACCTGTATCGCCCACGTGGCTCGGACCGACGACATCGGGATCGAGGAGATCCTCCTCACCGGTGGCGGAGCCCGCCATCCCGGCCTGCGCGAGCTGGTTGCCGAGTACGCCAGTCCGATCCCGGTGGTCGTGCACGAGCATGGCGTGTTCGCCCCCGAGCACCACGAGCCGGCGGCGATGGCGTTGATCGCCGCACGTACGCTGTCGCGACTGCCGAGCTCGCTGGCCCAGGTGACCGGTGCGAGCGAGGCCGCCGTACTCGGGCACGTCCACCATCCCTGAACGCTGGTCGATGCACTACCGCGCGCGAGGCGGTGGTTGGGTTTCGATCTCCCGGGTGCTCACCGCATCTGCCGGCTCGATCGCCAGCGCGTCGAGCGAGTCTTGCAACGTGATGTACCACTGCGTCGCGACCTCGTCGGACATTGCCGACACCGCGTCGACCATTCGGCCGCGGCGGACGATGCGAAAACCCCGGGGCTCAGAAGTCGTGAACGGTGCGATCGTCCCCGCGAACTGTTCGGCATCTTCTTCGCGATCCCAGACGGTGCGCCAGACCAGCACGTACTCGCCCGAGGGCAGTCTCCACATGCCCAGCCGATCGCCATCCCAGCCCGTCGCGGCGCGTGAGGCCACCGCGTCGTCATAGCCACGCTCACGCAGGATGCGCTCGATCGCGAGCTCTCCGACGACGTCCTCCTGCATCAGCTCGGATTCACCAGCTGCCTGGGGCCACGGCGGCAAGGCGACGTTGACGGGAAAATCAGCATCGCGCTTGGTCGGATGCAGCAGTTGTTCGGTCGATGTCAGAGGTTGACCAAAGGTGGCTAGCACTGCTTGCCAGCCACCTGTCGCGTGGAGCGACGCCACGAATGCGACGCCGGGCGCACAGGGGACGTTGGCGAAGGTGCCCAACAACGCCGCCGCGGCGTCGGTGGGGATCGCTTGGTCCCGGTTGCGATTGGCGGCGTGAATGGTGTCGGCGACGTAGGTCGCGAAGCCCTCGAGCAGGCACTGCTTGCCCAGCGCGACCTCGGTGGTCGCACTCGCATCGAGCACACTTGCAGCGACTCCACCCATGCTGTGGTCGACGTAGGCCAACACCAGGGCGCGGGCGAGGGCGTGTTCCAGAGGCCCGCCGACTGTCGTCGCGTCGGTGCGGAACACGAGGGTGTCGCGATCGTGCAGGAATCCGACCAACATCGACCCTGCGATCATCTGGACGACGCCTTCACGCATGCCCGCTCCGTTGGTCAGGGGTGGGACCTCGAGTGCGCGACGCAGCTGCGCGAAGAGTTCGTGTGCGGCGCTGCGGCGGATGATCGCGACGTAGCCGTCGGCAACCTCGCGCATCCCCGCAGGCTCTCGAGTCTCCATCAGGAACTTGGACAGATCGATGGCGAAACCGAACCGCCTGATTTCTTCGGCGGTGGCGATCACCAGCCCCTGCACCGACTTTGGCTGCTTGCGGATCGTTCCCGGCTCGATCACCTCATCGGGGCGGCATGAGGCGATCGTCACCAGACTGAGAATCGCAAGGCTTCGAAGCAGGCATCCGCGCACGGCCCATCATCGCACGGCGCCGTGCGCGGCGCATCTCGTTGGGTTCACCGCTTTATTGCTCAGGCCTCGTCGGGTACCTCCTCGAAGCCGGGATCGAGCTCGAACGCGAACTCCACGACCACAGGGGGGCCGTCGTAGCTGGGGTAGTCGGCGGTCGCGACTGCACTGCGAAGGCACTCACGCAGCTCGCGGTCCTTCTTGCTGCCGCCGGGCAGCTCGGTGTTCACGCCCAGCGGGGTTGCGCCCTTGGGATTGAGCAGGACCGAGACGTGGGCTTCGCCCTCGAGAGTCCGATCCTTGTCACCCTTGGAGTCGACCACGCACGCATCGATCGCGTCGTATTGGCGCGAGAACGCCTCGGTGATTCTCTGCTGATCGGGGCGCTCGCTGCCGGCGTCCATGTTCATGACCACATCGCCGTCGGGGTCGAAGGTCGGGACGGTGGTGTTTGCCGCCGCGTTGGCGGTGCCAGCGGCCCCGCCGAGCACGCCAGCCACGAGCAGCGCGACGAGTCTGTGGTGGCCGCGGCGGAACATCACGCCGCACGTGCTGCGTGGCCCCGACTGCGCCCAGCGCACCTCGGCTTGGACCTCGACGGTTTCATCGGTGCCGGGCACGGCAAAGCGCACCGCGATCGACTCGCCGACCTTCGGTGCCGGGCCGTCGAGTTCGATGCACGCGCCGCCTTCGGACACGTTCGAGCTCGAGCCTTGCCGGCTGGCGGGCCCGGAGCCGGCGACCACCGGCAGCACGACGTCGAAACGCTCGGCGGTCCGCCGATTGGAGTCCTGTTGCAGTGCGGCTTGCATCGTAAATTCCTTCGTTCGGGGTTGGTCCGCCGGCGCCCATCGGGCGTCACGTTTCGGCGTCACTGGCGGTCATCGACGTTCGTTGCGAGACCTTGAGAACTCCACGTGGCACGCTTCGGGCCGGCTTTACTGCGAACGGTGGCGCCAGCGCAGCCGGCGTGACGCCGGTGGATCAGCCCCGATGGCGGGCGACCGAGAACCGCTCGGGCGCCGAGCGGCCGGGGTCCAGGCATAGCTCGGCAACCAGCTCTCCGATGGCGGGGGCGAACTTGAAGCCATGGCCCGAGAAACCCCCGGCGATGACGACGCGCGCGTCGTCCGGGTGGCGATCGATCACGAAGTCCCAGCTCGGAGTGGTGGTGTACAGGCAGACGCGATGGGCCGAGACCGGCCCGCAGGCGGACGGAAAACGCGCGTCCACGAAGTCGACGAGCCCGGCAAGGTCGCGGTCATGCAGATCGCGATCGACGTCATCGGGATCGATCGGGTCGTCGTCGACGCTGGGCTCGCGGGTGGTATGACACGCGATCTTCAGGCCGGCGATGCCCTCGTCGCTGTGGGGAAATCCGTAGAAGAAGCCGGCCGGATCGAATGCCGCCCACACCGGGAGGCGCGCGAGGGCCGGCACATGGATCGCCTCGGGTGACCACCACGTCAGCACGCGCCGCAGTCGTGCGAGCCGCCCCGGCACGAGCTCTGGCAACAGCGACGGCAGCCAGGCCCCCGCGGTCACGACCACCGCGTCGGCGTGGAGTCGCCGCGCATCGTCGAGGGTCACGGTCGCCGCGCGCACGTCGATCTCGCGGACCGCCGCGCCATAGTGGAACGTCGCCCCGGCAGCGCGGGCCTCGTCGCGCAGTGCGTCGAGACACGCGTCGACCCGCAGGTATCCACCGGAGGGTGTGAAGTTCGCCGACCATCCTTCAGGCACCAAGAATGGCCAGCGCTGCTGCAGTTCGACGGCATCGTGGCGCGTGTGGGCGACCTCGTGGCGCTCGCATGCCGCGATCGATCGGAGAAAGTCGGGGTCGTCGTCAGGTCCGAACTCCAGCAGGCCGGTTCGTTCGAGCAGGGCTCGGCCGGCGCGCGCGCCGAGCTCGGTCCACAGGCGATCGGCGCGCTGCACGATGGGCACGTAGTGTTCGCCCTCGTGGTAGGCCTGGCGAATGATGCGGGTCAGGCCGCTGTGGCTGCCGCGCTCGTGGACGTGCGAGAACTGCTCGAGCACGGTGACCTCGACGCCAGCGCGGGCGAGAGCCCACGCCGCGGCCAGACCCATCGTACCGCCACCGACCACCAGGACGTGCCGCACCGTCGACATGCCGAAGAACTTAGCAGGCCCGGACAGGGCTCTACGAGGTCGCGACGAGTCGCTTTCGCAAAACTCGGGCCAAGAAGTAGGGATTTCCCAGCAAGTAGCGGCGCGCCAGTCGCCGTGGTTCGAGCGCCAAGCGATAGACCCACTCCGAACGCGTTGCTCTGATCCATTCGGGCGCGCGTGACACGTTGCCGGACAAGAAATCGAACAACGCTCCGACGCCGACCATCAGCCGAGCTCCGGTGGCCTCACCATATTGCGCGATCCACTTTTCTTGCTGGGGATTTCCAAGCGCAACCAATATGAGATCTGCCCCCGAATCTCTCACAGTATTTGCAATTGCACCGGCGTCTTGGGGCTTGAAGTATCCATGTTGAACGCCCGCGATACAGTGGCGTGAAGCGAGCCTTGCCAGGTGCTGTCCAGCGAGCTCCGCGACCCCTGGTTTGGCCCCCAATAGAAAAATCCGCCAGGTGCGACTTGTCTCCTGCAGATATCGCACAGTGAAGTCGGTTCCGTTCAGATTCTCAGGGAACCGGGTTCCGTGCAGGAGCGTTGCCGCGACGTCGAGGCCGACGCCGTCGTTTAGCACCCAGAACTCGCGGAGCGCGGCCGCAAAGGTTGGGTCCTGCGCAGCTGTATTCGAGGTGTGAGAGTTCAGGTAAGCGAGTTTGACCGGAATCCCGCGATCGCATTGTGTATCGATGAGACGGATCGCCTCGGCGCCGGTCACAGCCTTGACCTCGACGCCGAGTATGTCGAGGGTTTTAGCCATCGTTGTGTGGTCGAGAGTTGTCCGCAGGGCTACTGCAGGCCGTCGCAACGACTGGAACCCCGGGTTTCATGGCTTCGGCGCGAAGCTACCGAAAGCCCCTTGTCGACGCAAGGACGGGCCGTGCGCGCGGCACGAGCAACGCGACGGGAGTGCGCTTCGAGGTCGAGCGTTAGCGCACGGATTCCGTGCCGAGTTCCACGCGAGGAGCAATCCGCAGCGATTGCGACGACACTAAGGAGAACCGACCCCGTATGGATCTCTACGCGCACGCCCCGCGGCTCGAGCCCAGCCAGCATGCAGCGTTGATCGCGGCCAAAGGCCGCGGCGATCCGCTCGCCGACGCGGCGGCGAGCGAGGATGTTGCCGGAGTGTCTCTGACGGCACCACCGCCAGGGTCCGCGCTCGCACGGCTGATTGCGAGCATTGATCTGCGTCCTGCGTGGCTCGATGACGAGGCGATCGCTCGGGGTGGCGAGCTGCTGCACCGCGCAGGACCGCTGGCGATCATCGCGCTGGCATCGTCATCGCTGGTACAGGGCTACGCCGATCCACGCGGGAACAAGCCGCTGGTCATGTCGGGGCAGCTCGAGCGTCGCGCCTACCGTCGACTGCATGAGACCGCTCGGTTTCTGCTCTCGGTGTACGCGCGCGACGGCATGCGCGGACCCCATGGCGTTGGCTGGCAGACCACGCTTCGCGTCAGACTCATCCATGGCCGCGTCCGCAACCTGATTCGCGCTTCGGGCCGCTGGGACTACGCTTGGGGCGAGCCCGCCAACCAGCACGACACCGTCGGTACGCTCACCATGTTCACGGTCGTCCTGCTCGATGGGCTGGAGGGGCTGGGCATGCACGTGGCCCCCGACGAAGCCGAGCGCTACTATCAGGTGTTTCGCTACGTGGGGCACGTACTAGGGATCGAGGACGAGCTGCTGCCCGTCGACCTCGCGCACGCACGCCGTGCCCGTGCGTCGATCCGAGCCGAGCAAGCGCCACCGGACGACGACTCGCGCGCGCTGACGGGTGCGCTGCTCGACGCGCCGGTTCGCGAGGCGAGGTCTCGCAGCGAGCGTGTCCTCGGTGCGGCGCTGCGACAGATGATGATCGGCGGCTCACGATCGCTGTTGCCCAGAGCAATGGCCGACGCGCTGGCGATTCCCAGCACACCCGCGCGCCATCTCGTGCGGGTGGCGCGGCCGCTATCGGCGGTGTGGGGCCGGATCGGCGACGCCGGGCTCGGACGCGATGCAACCGTGGCGCTCGGGCGACTGTTGTGGCGCTCGTTCGTCGGCTACGGTCTGCGCGAGGGTGCGCCGGCCTTCGCACCGCCGGACGCACTGCACGGTCGCTAGGCGACCTGAGCGACTGGGGCACCGACGGCAACGTGCCGGTCCGCTTTTGCCTCCACGGGCGGCCGCCGCAATTCTTTCCGTCTTTTCGACATCCCAAGTGGCGCACAATGCCGGCGATGGTCGAGATGTTGGCCGCCAATCCGCTGCTGCTGCTGTTCGCGGTCGCGGGGATCGGCTTCGTGTTGGGCCGCATCGAGATCGCGGGCGTGGGACTGGGCGTTTCGGCGGTGCTCTTCGTCGGCCTGGCCGCCGGCAGCCTCGATCCAACGCTTCGACTGCCCGATGTGGTCCTGCAGTTCGGCCTGGTCACCTTCGTGTACGTCGTCGGCCTGTCGACCGCGTCTGGCTTCTTCGCTTCGATGCGGCGGCGCGGCGTGCAGACGGCCCTGCTCGCACTGGGTGCGGTTGGACTCGGTGCCGTCCTCATTGCCGCGGGCGCGCGGTTGGGAGTGGCTGGCCCCACTGCTGCGGATCTGTTCGCGGGCGCGTTGACCAACACACCCGCGCTCGCGGCGGTGATCGACGCGCTCGCCGGCACGGCTCGCGCGGGCGATCCCGGGCCTGCGCTGGGCTATGCGTTGGCCTATCCCGGCGGTGTACTTGGTTTGCTCGCCGTCATCGCACTCGCACCGAAGCTGCTGCGCTTCGATCCCGCCCACGATCCGGTCACCGCCGACGAGGCCCCGGGGGCTGCTGGCGGCAAGCTCGAGCTCGCGACGGTGCTGATCAGTCGCGACATTCCCGAGATGTCCAGCCGGTTTCTGCGCGAGCGTCTGGGGCTGGCCGTCGCGTTCGGCCGCCTGGGCCGCGACGGCCAGACCACGGTGGTCACGGACGAGGTCGTGCTGCACCGCGGCGATGTCGTGACCGCCATCGGCGAGCCGCCCGCGATTGAGGCCGCGATCCTCGCCCTGGGCGAGCGCAGCCCACTGCACCTCGAATTCGATCGCAGCGTCGTCGACTTCCGTCGTATCACCGTGTCGAATCCTCGGATCGCAGAGCGTCCGCTCGGCGAGCTGGGGCTCGACGTGCGGTTCGGCGCGCAGGCGACCCGCGTGCGCCGCGGCGACGTCGAGTTCGTGCCCACGCCGCAAACCCATCTCGAGCTGGGCGACGCGGTGCGTGTGGTGGCGCCGCGCGAGCAACTCGCTGCGGTGTCGCGCCTCCTGGGCGATTCCCACCGCGCACTCGCCGAGATCGACGTGATCAGCTTCTCGTTCGGGATCGGGCTGGGCCTGCTGCTCGGGCTGGTACCGATCCCGCTGCCCGACGGAAGCAGCTTCACCCTCGGACTCGCCGGTGGGCCACTGGTGGTCGGCCTCGCGCTCGGCCGCCTCGGCCGCAGCGGTCCGCTGGTGTGGGGGTTGCCCCACGCCGCCAGTCTCACGCTGCGCCAGGTCGGCCTCGTGCTGTTCCTCGCCGGCGTCGGTACCCGCTCGGGCTGGGCCTTCGCGCAGGCGATCGCGGGCGGCGGTATCGTACCGATCATCGCGCTGGGCGCGGCGGTCACCTGCACCGTCGCGATGGTGACGATGGTCGTGGGCATGCGCGTGTTGCATCTACCCGGCAGCGTCGTGATGGGAGTCGTCGCGGGGATCCACACCCAGCCAGCGGCCCTGGCCTTCGCGATCGAGCGCAGCAAGAACGAAGTCCCCAGCGCTGGGTACGCCGCGGTCTACCCGGTGGCGACGGTTGCGAAGATCGTGATCGCCCAGCTGTTGCTGCGGCTGTGAGCGGGACAAACCATTCGGAGGCCGCCGCGAGCACGAGGGCGCGCACACGCAGCGCTGCCGTGTGCACATCGGCGATGATGCATCATGCCGCGCTCGCTCATTGCCATGGGTCGATGATCGGCGCACCGGTTCGCGCGATGTCGGACGAGTTGCGCGTGACCACGCTGAGGCCGTGGACGATCGCCGTGGCAGCGATCATCGCGTCGACCACCGGTACCGGCTTGCCTGCCAACTCGGCACGTGCGCAGATCCGCCCCCATTCGATCGCGACAGGCTCGTCGACGGAGAGGACTCGGTCTGTGAAACGATCGCGAAGCTCCGCGAACCAACCCTCGAACGTGGCGCGACGACGAGATGGACGGAGCTTGATGATCCCTTTCTCGATCTCACCGATCGTGAGCACGCTGACGAACTCGGCGCCCTCGACGAGCTGGCTGAACCATGCCTCGACCTTCGGTGACGGATGCGGCTTGGTGAACTCGGAGAGCGCGCATGTGTCGATCAGGTACGCCACCGTTCACAGCTCCACATCTCGCCCGGTGTCGCTGGAGCGAGCCGCGTCGAGACCGCCGCTGACGCGAGGCGCACGCCGTAGCACGTCGATCAGAGACCGACGTGGGCGAGCGAGCCGAGCCCAGTCCGCGACGGAAACCACGACCACCGTTTCGGCGCCGCGGCGCGTGATGATCTGCGGGCCACTGCGCAGCGCCTCGTCGACGACCTCGCTGAAACGGTTCTTGGCGTCCTGGAGCGGCCAGGACTCGCGGATACGTGCCATCTAGCCAGTCTAGCCAGATGGCGTCGCGGGAGCAAGGGCGAACGCGGAACTCGCCCGCTGGCTTCGCGGCATCAAGCCGCGCGGCACACCGCGTTCAAGTCGTCTGGTGCCGGACATGATTCGTGACTAGCGCGGCTTCGCCAGCACCGCGAGCAGCGCGGTGATGAAGTGCTCGGGGTGTTCGCGGTGCATGAAGTGCCCGCCGGGCATGGTGACGACGTCGTAGGTGCCGCGGTAGTGGCCGCGCGCCTGCTCGTAGATCGACGCGGGGAAGGTGTCATCGAGTCCCGCGAACGCCACCGAGGGCACCGTCACCGGCTTGCGCTGCGATGGCGGCGGGCGCAGGGAAATCGCGCGGTAGTAGCCCAGCGCGGCCTCGAGAGCACCCGGAGGCCCAAGCGATGCCTTGACCGCATCCGTCTCACCCGGTGGCACCGTCCACTTGGGCGACCACCGCTGGACGAGCTCGTCGAGATGACGCAACTCGCCGTCGCGGATCCACTTGGCTGCATCGGTGCGGCGTAGCGACACGAAGTGGCGGATTCCCCACAGCAACTTGAGGGTCGGGCGAATGCCGGCAGGGTGGGGGATGCCGACCGTCACCAGCAGGCGGATGCGTTCGGGCGCGAGACCGACGGCGGAGTACGCGGCCGATGCTCCCCAGTCGTGGCCGACGACGATCGCTTTGGTCTCACCGAGTGCCTCGATCCAGCCCAGCACATCGCGGCCCAGCGTGTCGGAGTCGAAGGCCTCGCGATCGGGGATCGCGGTCGGGGAATAGCCGCGCTGGAACGGCGCGACCACGCGATAGCCCGCCGCGGCCACGGCCGGCCGCACGGCGTCCCACGTGTGCGCCGTATCGGGAAAGCCGTGGACCAGCAGGACCAGCGGTCCGCTGCCACTTTCGAGGTACGCGAAGCGCACGCCGTTGGCCGTCATCGTCTTGGTTTCGGAGGGTCCCTGCACGTCGACGCGAGCATACTCGATGCACCAGGCTGGTCGCTCGATTCGACAAGTGTCACGATGCAGGCGTGACCGCGATCCGCCGCCTATCCGTCGCGCTTGTGTGCCTGAGTTTCTCTGCGCCGGGGTGCGGCTCAGGTCGCGAGTCGAGCGGCGAAGTGGCTTCGGGTTCGTCGGGTGAGAGCAGCGCAAGCCCGACCAGCACGGTCACCGGCGCACCAACCGAAACCGGTGCCGCGGACACGCTTGGCGAGGACAGCAGCAGCGCCGACACGACCACCACCGAGCCCCAGACCTGTGCAGCGGATCTGCTGGTCGCGGGTCAGCACAACGGCCTCGAGATCGAACACGACGGCGTGATCCGGACCTACAACCTGTATGTCCCCGTCGGCAACGATGGCACCGAGCCTGCACCGCTGGTGCTCAACTTCCACGGCTTCGGTTCGAACGCACCGCAGCAGCAGTTCTTCTCGAACATGGATCCGACCGCGGATGAGTACGGCCTGGTGGTCGCCTATCCCGAGGGCCTGGACAACTCCTGGAACGCGGGGACGTGCTGCGGGACCTCGGCGACCAACGGTGTCGATGACGTTGGCTTCGCTGTCGCGGTGATCGCCGATGCCAAGAGCCGGGCCTGCATCGACTCCAGGCGCGTGTACGCCACCGGCATGTCCAACGGCGGTTTTCTTTCTCACCGACTCGCCTGCGAGGCCGCCGAGAGTGTCGCCGCGATCGCACCGGTGGCTGGGGTCATCGGGATCCCGCTCGCGGAGTGCAACCCGAGCCGACCGGTACCGGTGCTGCACTTCCACGGCACGCTCGATAGTCTGGTCGCCTACGAGGGCGGTGCCATGGGACCCGGCGCGGTCGACACCGTCGCAGCGTGGTCAGAACGCGATGGGTGTGTCGGCGACCCGGCGCAGAGCTTCGCCGAGGCCGAGGTTCACTGCGAGGCCAGCAATGACTGCAACGGCGATGCCCGGACCGAACTGTGCACGATCGAAGGCGGCGGGCACTGCTGGCCTGGGGTCTCGTTTTGCCCATTCGGTGTCTCGACCGTCACCATCAACGCCAGCGATCGCATGGCGGCGTTTTTCGCGGAGTTCACCCTTCCCTAAAGCGGGTCTCGCTTCCAAAGACCGTGCCGCCGGTCGACCGATGGTTCCCAGGAAAAGTGAGCGATCGGGGCGCAGGCCGAACATCGGTCGTGCGCGTATGCTCCGAGCATGGGTCTCCATGCGCGCGTCGGGTCGATGGTGGTGCTCGGGTTTGCGCTGGTGCAGGCGGGCTGCCACGGCGACCTCGGGCAGCCCCTCGCGTACGCGGGTGCTCGGCGCATTCATCTGCTCAATGACTCCGCTGCCGTCGGCGACTGGGTCGCGGTCGAGACGTCGCGTGCGACTGGCCCGTGCAGCACGTGCAGTACGTGCAGCAATGGTTCGACGCACGACTGCAACGTCGCGGGCACGACGCTGCGCCCGCACAGTGCATACGTCGACCCTTCCCCGCCTGCGGGCTGGACTCAGTGCGCGGGGTTCGTCAACACCAGCGCCGACGATGTCCTGTCCACGTTCCTCGATCACTGCCTCGACACCACGGCGTTGCGGATCCGCGTGGCCACGTCGGATCACGAGCTCGAGGAGGACGTGATGGTCACCGGCATGACGCCGGTGCTCGCGTGGCCGAACTTCGACTATCTGTATGGCGAGACCACAGTCGGCGTGAGCACTCGCTGGGCGTCGACGACGTTCTTCACGACCACTGACGGTAGGGATGCGTGCATGCAGGCCACCGCGCCCAACGGGACGACCTTCGGCGGAGGCAGCGCGGACGCTGCGGTCGTCGCGGGGGGCAACGAAGGGTTCGACGAGTACCGCCTCGGCTGCGGCAAAGCAGCGCTGCCGAACCGCACGATCGCGCTGTATCGCCGCGATGTCGCCGAGCCCGTGATCGCGAGCCCGACGTGTCCGGCGCCCAAGGCACCGTTCGACGTCAGCAGGCTGCCGGCCGCGTGGACGCGTTGCGCGAGCAAGGCCGAGTGCACGATGGTCCGCGGCGGTGGCTGCTGCTGGCCGATGGTCGTGAACCGAACGCACGCCGCCCACGTTCAGGCGTCGCTCGACGAGATGGCGTGCGGTGTCTGTACGGTGACCGAATGCGCGAAGGACGAGCCGTTCGAGTGCCGCAACGAGACGTGCATGATGATCCCGACGAATCGCTGACGCGGGCCGTCGCCAAGCTCAGCGCGGCGCAGAACACCGGCGACGCGTGCAGGCTTTGGGCTATGCTGCGGCCGCCCCATGAACTGCGCGCGTGCACCTCGGATCGCGATCACCCTCGCGTGGCTGCTGACAGCCTGCCCCACGACCACGACGCCGCCGCCTCGGCCGCCGACGGTGGTCACACCGCCGACGGTGGTCACACCGCCGACGGTGCAGGCCGCACCGGTGGATCCGATCGTTCACGTCGGCTCCCGCGGCTGGCACACCTGTGGCGTCCGGCAGTCGGGCACGGTGCTGTGTTGGGGCAAGAACACCTACGGTCAGCTGGGTGATGGCAGCCGCGAGAACAACCCCCGCGCCGTCCGTGTGGTGGGTCTGCGCGATGCCGTCGAGGTCGCCGTTGGGCTGGATTTTTCGTGCGCGCGGCGAAAAGGTGGCGCGGTCGTGTGTTGGGGCAACGATCAAGACGGTCAGCTCGGTGGCGGCAAGGGTGGCCGACCCGGCGTGTTCTCGCTCGCGCCGCAGCCGGTGTTCGGGCTGCGCGACGCCGCGCAGATCAGCGCGGGTGACTACCACGCGTGTGCGCGGATCAAAGACGGCACGGTGCGCTGTTGGGGCAACGCGGAGAACGGCCAGCTCGGGACCGACACCCAGCGCGCCTTTGCCTCGCCGCGGACGATCCCCGAGGTCGCGGGCGTGGTTTCGCTCGCATCGGGTGCAGCGCACGTGTGTGTCGTCGACGCTCGCGGCAAGGTGCTGTGTTGGGGTCGCAACACCGAGGGCCAGCTCGGCGATGGCCAAACTGGCAGTCGGCTGCGCGCGGTCGAGGTCAAGGGCGTGGTGGATGCGGTCGCGGTCGCTTCGGGTACGAACTTCAGCTGCGCGCAGCGTCGCGCGGGACAGATCGCGTGCTGGGGCGACAATGCGGCGGGGCAGCTGGGTGGTGGCGCCCGGGGTCAGGCCAAGCGCCACGAGCCTGTGGCGATGGCGGGCTTGGCTCAGGTCGTCGAGCTCGCGCTGGGCGGCAACCACGCGTGTGCGCGGCAGAACAGCGGGCGCGTGCAGTGCTGGGGAGGCAATGATGCCGGTCAGCTCGCCCCCGGCGGGCCCGGTGTAGGTTCATCGACCTCAGTCGGACGCACTGCACCGGTCGCCGTGCGCGGGGTCGAGGACGCGGTGTCGATCGCCCTGGGCGCCCGCCACAGCTGCGCCGCCCGCAAGCGCGGCGATGTGGCCTGTTGGGGCGGCAATGAGTTTGGCGCGCTGGGGCCTCGCGCTCTCTAGAGATCGTCTACCCTGCTCAAATGACGAACTCTGCCCGTCTCGCAGGGGTGCTCGCTCTGATCTGTGGTTGCGGTACCGGTGGTGGTCGTGCCGACGGTGGCCAAGACGCGACGTCGGATCCCAGTGGAACCGGGATCACGGCCGAGGGCTCGAGCGGTGGCGCTACCACGGAGCCGACCGGCAGCGCGAGCGACGAGCAAGGCACGCTCACGACCGTGGCGACGACGGTCGACACGTCGAGTTCGGTGGCGACCAACGACGACGCCGCGGATGGGCCGAACTTCGATATCGGTCAGGTCCCCGATGCCCAGGACGGTGGCTGCGAGTGCGGCTCGCAGCTGGGCTTCAGCTACATCTGGATCGCGAACACCGATGACGGCTCGGTCGCCAAGATCAACACCCAGACGATGATCGAAGAGGCCCGCTATCGCACGATGGCAGCGCAACCTGCGGGCGAGACCGGGCCCTCGCGTACCTCGGTGAATCTCGGCGGTAACGCAGTGGCGGTGGCGAATCGCGGTGGCGGCTTGACGAAGATTCTCGCCGTCGATTGCGATCCCGGCACCAACGGTCAGCCGGGTCTGCAGACCTCGACCGGTGCCGGTGATGTGCAGCCGTTCCTCGCAGATGACTGTGTCCAGTGGCACACGCCGTTTCCCTACGACACCCAGCGGCCGGTGGCGTGGGCACCTGGCGTCCTCGATGAACGCGCCTGCACGTACAGCGAAGAGAAGGTGTGGACGGCGGGTTGCTCGACCGCCGCCGATGCGTGGGTGACGGTCAACTACGTCGACGGCGACACTGGCGTCGTCGAAGAGGCGATCCAGGTGGTCGGTTTCGCGTGCTCGAGCCTGTCACCGTACGGTGGAGCGGTGAACGCGGCGGGCGACTTCTGGTTCACCAGCCTGACGCCGGGCGCCGATCAGCTGGGGTTCGTCGATCGTGCGACGTTCGAGTACGAGGTGTTCGTCCCGCCGATCACGCCGTACGGGATGACCGTCGATCACGCAGGACGGGTGTGGTTGGCGCAGTGGGTTGGCGCGCAAAACGCCTCCGCTGCCCGCTACACGCCGTCGACCGGGCAATGGGACCTTGCCAACAACCACGTCGCCAATGTGATGTCGGGCATCCAGGAGGACGCCGATGGCCGCATGTGGATGAACTACTGGAGCTACGACGGCGGGATGACCGGTGGCCTCACGTACATCGACGTCGAGACCATGGAAGTCGGTCCCGCGTTCGAGATCGCCGCGAGCGAGCGCCGCGGTATCAGCGTCGACCTCGACGGCAACGTGTGGTCGACGGCGCGCTATGACAATACCGCGTACCGCTTCAACCCCGACACCCTGCAGGTCGATACCTACGCCGGGCTCATCGGGCCGTACACCTACTCGGACATGACCGGCTGGGGCTTGCAGAGCGTGTCGTGCGGGCCCGAGGGTTGAGTTCAGCGCTTGGCGATCACGACGCCGTGTTGGATCAGCTCGCGCTTGCTCAGCTCGTCGGCGCGCGCGTTGAGGTCTCGTGAGACCCACTCCCAAGCCACGTCCGGCTTGGCCGCGTCGACCAGCGCTCGCAGCTCGCGATAGACCGCAACGTACGCGCCTTGCTTGACCTGCCACCGCCGCGACATCTGCTCGATCACCAGCTTGGAGTCGCCGTGAATGACGATGCCACCGGGGCGCTCGAGTCCGATCCACGCGCGTAGGCATTCGAGCGCCGCGGTGTACTCGGCGACGTTGTTGGTCATCTCCGGCCCCTTGGGCAGCAAGCCTGAGCCGGTCGAGACTTCCACGCCGCTGGGATCACAGATCACGAAACCCCAGCCGCCGAAGCCTCCGGGATTTCTCGGCTCGCACGCGCCGTCGAAGTGCGCGACGTGACGACCGGACGATACAGTGGGTTGGGGACTCGTCATGCGATCCACGCGTCGATGATCGGGACGGCGGCCACGGACGCCGTGGCCGTCACGCCGCCAGCGGCAGCAGGTGGAGCGCAGTGGCGATCACTCGCCGGTTCGTCGCACCGATCCGTCGCACCGGCTCGCCCCAAGACATCGAGCTGGTGTCGTACTCGCGCGTGTTCCAGCGCCGCAGGTAGGCCACGTAGGCCGCGTCGGTCCGAGGCGCCGCGTCGACGGCGTAGTGGCCCATCGCCCGGTGCGGCATCGGCTCGACGTTGGTGCTGAAGGCATTGGCCGTGGCGAAGCCCGGCATCACGCGAGGCTTGTAGACCAGCTCGGTGCGCAGCCAGAGCGTCTGAGTGTGACCTTGGCCGGGCGGCGAGATACCGTCGAACTCGAGGTCGATGGCGTCACCGCGCCGCATCACGACCACGAAGTCATCGGCGCGGCGCAGCAGCTCGGCAACGTCACCGTACCGGGTGAAGCGGCCGAAGGTCCGGTGCTCGGGCCCCAGGGCGCCGCGGCCGTCGGGGGTGTTCCAGCGCGGATGCGCGTGGTCGGCGGGGTCGATCGAGGTCGGAACCCCGTCGAAGCCGAGCCGCGCGACCGTGGCCTCGTGCTCGTGCACGCGCGCCTCGAAGACCTCGCCGACGCCCACCACGCACAGCCGCGCCCGATCGACGTACCACATCGCACGACCGCCCTCGTGGGTGCCGGTCCACAGCCGCACGCGGTAGCTCGATCGATCCCACGCGACGTCGGTCAGGTCGATGCAAACCGTCTTGCGATCGCCGCGCGGCGAAGGCACCGCCATGACCGTGTGCCAGGCTCCATCGGCGCGCTGCACCTGGACGAACGGGCGGCGGCGCTTGGTCCCGGGCTGCAGAGCGCGCTCTTCTTTGAGCTTCCAGCCGTCGACCACGAGACGCACGGCGGCTCCGGCCTGCACTGCGCCGAAATCGAATTCGTAGAAATTTTCGGTGGTGCGATCGAAGTGTACCGCCCGCTCGTCGCGGGTGGCGACGGCGGCCGTGATGTCGACGCCGCCGCGCCAGGTGGCGTGGCTCGGGGTTCGCATTGCGGCGATCGGTAGCGCGAGGAACTGCTCGGCGCCCTCACGCTCGCCCGCTGCCCACTGGAGCGACGATGCCGAGACCACTTCGGTTCCCTCGGGGTGCTCGACGACGGCGAGCGCAATCCGATCGACGTAGGCGATCTCGTCCTGCGCCACGAGCAGCTTGGCCTTGGCGTTCGTCGAGCCGGGCGAAGCGGTGCCCAGTTGGACCCACAGCGGTGCGAACTCGACCCGCTTGGCGCGGCCACGCGCGGCGTGCTCGGGGCGACCGAACAGGCTCGCACCGCCGACGGCGCCCTCGTAGTTCCACGAGCGGCCATCGTGCCCATACACGTAGGGGCAGGCCATGCAGCCCTCATCCGCCATGCCGCTGCAGTTCTGATCGATGTTGTCGCCGCAGACCTCGGCCGAGGGCTGGACGTTCTGCACGCAGGCCATCTGACCCATGGCGCAGCTGCTGGTACCCGGCGAGCAGACCCCAGGCATGCCGGTGTTGCACGCGGCCATCATGATGCCGTCGTCGGGTGTGCCATCGCAGTCCTCGTCGGCGGAGTTGCAGGACTCGACGCCCGGCAAAGACTCGCCCACGCAGACGCCCGACCACATGCCCGCGTCGCACGTCTCGGTGCCGCCCATGCACATACCCACGTCGGCCGTGCCAGCGGGGCCCGAGTAACACGGGCGGTTCTCGCCGTCGGCGCACTCGTCGCTGGTGTCGAGCGAATCCGACGCGTTGGTCGGATCGCTCGAGCCGCTGGTATCGCTGGGATCGGTGCCGGGCGTCGGGTTGTTGTCGGTGTCGCTGTCCGTGGCGGTGGCGCTGTCGCTCACGGTGTCGGTGCCGCCGTCGGACGAGTCGCCCATCGTCGCCGTCTGCGACGCGCTGCCAAAGGACACCGCGCCGCTGTCGGCGGAGTCGGCCCCGGCGCACGCGCTGGCGAGCGCGACCAGTGCGGGAGAGAACGAGCTACGTCGCAGCACGAGAGAGAGTCGGCGCATGGCGGGATTCCAACCTCCGAGGCTAGCACGGTGCCAAGCCGTCCAGGGCGCTTTGGACGATCTCGACCCGGCGCCTGCGTGGGCGCCGCCCGAGGTCCGACTTCAGAACCCTCGATAGGTCCGATTCAGCATCGGATGGATCGCATCGGTCGGACCCCAGTCGGAGTCGGGATGGTACGCGATGACGTCCATCGACTGCCTGCTGTCCGTGGTCCGAAACGCGTGCATCTCGTGTGGATGCAAGAGGAAAACGGCGCCGGGGGAAAGCGGCTGCTCCCACATGCCAGTGCCGCCCGGCACCGGCCCGAACGCGCGTCCCTCACCGCGGGCGACGACCCCGAGCCGGATCGACGGGTGGGAGTGCACGGTTTGCTGGATGCCCGGCGGAAAGTGCAAGAAGTTGAACACCGGGTCGCCCTGGCGGGGCGGGGACACGAGGATCGAATCCGAGCAGCCGTCGATATAGGTGAGTCGGCCGCGCTGCTCGATCATCCCGGCGGTGGGAATTCCCCGGTAGCCGAGCCGCTCGATCACCATGGCGAGGCCGTCGATCTCGATCGATGCGGGGCCGGGCACGCAGAAAAATGTCTCGGGCGACAGCGAGAGTTCGAACGTCCCCGCGCGCAGGCGGCCGCCGCCACTGACGACGTAGCCGAAGTACGTCGAGCTGCCCATGGTGAGCTCGCGCCGCCCTCGAATCGCTTCGAGGCGACTGGGATACATCGTCGACGTGGCGTCGATCACGTCGCCGTCACGCGGCTGGAGCACGAGATCCATGTTGCGGCTGTGGTAGCAACCGCGCGCGGGCGTGTAAAGCCGCCGAGCCTCGTCGGTGAGCCCGCGACCTGGCAGCGATCGCTGCTGCTGCTGCT
>CANLQR010000065.1 GCA_947492135.1 Deltaproteobacteria bacterium
ACGAACATCACCGCGGCGGGCTTGCCGTTGTAGCGGTCGTAGCGGGTGCGCTCGGGCTGCCCGAGCTTGACCTCGGCGATGTCGCCCACGCGCAGCCCATCGGGCCGGATCATGATGGAGGCGATCTGCTCAGGGGTCTGGAACGAGGCCACCGAGCGCAGCAGCAGGGTCTTGCCACCATCCTCCAGCGCACCGCTGGCCAGCGTGAAGTTGGCCTGGGCGAGCGCGGCCACCAGCGTGACCATGTTGATGCCGGCCGCCTCGGAGCGCGCGCGATCGACATCGATCATTACCTGGGGATCGGCGCGCCCCCACATGTTGACCATCCCGACGCCGTCGATGCGCTCCATCGGCCGCACCAGATGATCGTCGACCACCTTCATCGGGTCGGCGATTTCCTCGTCCCAGATCACGCCATAGAAGGCCACAGGGATCGACTCGCCGGACTCCTTGCGGATCTTGACGTCTTTGACATCGGCCGGGAGATCGGGCCGAACGCGATTGATGCGGTCGCGAACCTGGCGATAGGCGACGTCCATGTCGACGTCGTTCTCGAACACCATCATGATCCGGGCCGAACCCGCAGTCGACGTGCTGACGATCTGGTCGATGCCTGGAGTCGTCGCGACCGCGGTCTCGAGCGGGCGGGTGATCTTCTCCTCGATGTCACGCGCGGTCGCATCGGGGTAGCCGATGGTGACCGACAAGAACGGCGCCGAGAAACCCGACGGGATCAGCTCGACCGGCATGCGCCCCAGAGCGATGGCACCCAGCACCAACGCCGACAGCAGCAGCATCATCATCGCGACCGGGCGCCGCAGCGAGATCCGCACCAGCCCATTGTCGAAAAATCCAGGCAGCATGTTCCCTCGCCCCCTAGAGGTCCTCGTCGCCCTCGGGAGCGAGTTGTTCGGGTTTGATCTCGGCGAGCTCGTCGCGCAGACGATCCGCAGGAGGCCGGCCATCGAGGCGCGCCGTGAGGCGATCGACGCCAGCGTAAAGCGTCGGAATCACCACCAGCGTCAGCAGCGTCGACAACGACAGGCCCGCTATCACCGTGACCGCCATCGGCATGCGGATCTCGGCGCCGTCACCCAGGCCCAGCGCCATCGGGATCAGGCCCAGCACGGTGGTCAGCGTGGTCATGAGGATGGGCCGCAGCCGCACGCTGCCCGCGAGTTCGAGCGCATCCTCGGTGCTGTGGCCGCGGGCCTTGAGCTGGCCCACGTAGTCCACCAGCACGATCGCGTTGTTCACCACGATCCCGGCCAGCAAGATGGCGCCCAGGAACACCACGATCGACAGCGGCATGTCGAGCAGGAGCAACGCCCCGATGACGCCGACCAGCGCGAGCGGAATACTGAACAGGATGATGAAGGGATAGATCAGGCTCTCGAACTGCGCGGCCATGATCACGTAGACCAGGAAGATCGACAGGCCCAGCGCCAACCACAGCGACCCCGACGAGGTCTCCCACTCCTGAGACTGCCCGGTGATGGCGGTATCGATCCCGGCCGGCAGCGCGAGCTCTCGGGTTGCAGCGTTGATGCGCTCGCTGATCGAACCCAGGCCTGCGCCCTCGACGTTCGCGGTCACCAGACCCACACGTTGCTGCCCCACCCGGCGAATCTCGTTGGGGCCGCGGCCGACCTCGATCTGCGCCACTGCCGACAGTGGGATCGGGTGGGTGCCACCGGGATTGACCACCAGGTCGCGCAGCTCGTCGACCGAGGCCTCGCGGATGCCCGACAGCCGCACGCGGATCGGCACCTTGCGATCGTTGCGGCGCAGCGAGGTCGACTCGGTGCCCTGGACCTTGTCGCGAACGAGCTCGGCGACGGTGCGCAGCTCGAGGCCCGCGCGGGTGAGCTTGTCGCGGTCGTAGACGATGTGGACCTCGGGGCTGCCGGGGTGGATCGACGACTCGACATCGTACAGGCCCTCGAGGTCACTCAGCCGCGCCGCGACCGCCTCGGTTGCCGCGCGCAGCTCGTCGAGATCGAGCCCACGAACCTCGACCTCGACCGGGGCCTTGAACGAGAACAACGCCGGCCGCGTGATGTTGACGCGCAGATCGGGGACGCCCGCCAGCACCTTGCGCACGGCCTCGCGGGCCTCGGCTTCGAGGGCCTCGGCCTGGGCCGTGGCACCCCCGCGTCCCAGCGCCTCGATCATGGTCGGCGGCGTGCCAGTGTCGAGGTCGATGCGCACGCGCGTGGTGTGCTCGCCACGCTCGGCCGAGTCGGTGCTGTCACGCTCGCTACCGATCGTCGCCGTCAAGGCCCGCAAGTGCGGGATCTCGGCGGTCATCGCCTGCTCGAGCGGGGCGACCTGGGCATCGGTCACGCGTAGCGGCGTGCCGATCGGTAGACCCAGCTCGACGGTGAACTCACCTTGGTGCAGCTCGGGCACCAGCTCGGTGTCGAGCCGACCCGCGCCCCACACCATGAACACCATCGACGCCGCAAAGCCGCCGTAGATGATCGCGCGGTTGCGCAGCGACCAGCGGATCAGCAGCGGGTAGCCGCGCTCGATCGCAGTGATGCCTCGGCCGAAGACCCACAGCAGCGGCGACGCGAGCAGCATGAAGCCGCGGGCCAGCAGCCAGCCGACGCCGGCCACGACCGTAGTGACGGCGACGGCCGAGACCAGCAAGACCTTGCCGATGATGTCGAAGATCAGGTGCAGTGCGAAACGCACCAACACGTACGGCAACAGCACGGCCGACAGCGGGCGCCGCACGACGCCGCGCAGCGCCGCAACCAGCTCGGTGAGGCTATTCCACGAGATCAAGGCGCGCCCCAGCGCGCGGCCGATCCCGCCGGTGTCGCCGGTCGCGACGCCCGCAGCGATATCGGTGAGCCGGCGTCGCGAGGCCAGCATCGGCACCAAGAACAACGCCACCGCCAGCGAGGCCAGGAGACTGAATACGACCGCGAGGCCCAGGTCGCCGAACATCTGTCCGGCAATGCCCTCGACGAACACCATTGGAAAGAAGACCGCGACGGTCGTCAGGGTCGAGGCGACCACGGCGCCGCCGACTTCGGCCGTGCCGCGCACCGTCGCCCGAACCAGATCGTCGCCCTCGGCGCGGCACCGATCGATCGACTCCAACACGACGATCGAGTTGTCGACCAGCATGCCGACGCCCAGCGCGAGGCCACCGAGCGACATGATGTTGAGTGAGACCCCGACCAGATTCAGCGGCGCGAACGTCATCAACACGCTGACCGGGATCGAGATGCCGACCACCAGCGTCGCGCGCAGGTCGCGGAGAAACAAAAACAGGATCAAGACCGCAAGCCCACCGCCGACGACCGCGGTGTCGCGGACCTCGTCGATGCTCGACTGGATGAACCGCGAGCGATCGGCGGCCACCGAGATCGCCGCGCCGTAGTCCTGCTCTAGCCGGGGTCCGAGCTTGGTGCCGACCCGCTCGCGCACCCGCTCGGCCATCTCGACGATGTTGGCGTCGGCTTCCTTGTAGACCTCGATCTCCACGGCCTCGTGACCGTCGACCCGGGTGATGACATCGCGGTCGCGAAAGCCCGACCGCACCGTAGCGAGATCGGCCAGGCGAACGTCGCGATCGCTGCGCCGCACGATGACGATCCCGCGGATGTCCTCGAGGTCGCGGAACTCGTTGACCGTGCGCACCAGATAGCGCGTGCGACCGTCACGCATGGTGCCGCCAGCGAGGTTGACGTTCTCGGCGGCGAGCCGGTCGGTGATGGTCTTGACGCCGATGCCCGTGCGCCGCAGCTGGCCCTCGTCGAGCTCGACCTGGATCTCCTCTTCGAGTCCGCCCTTGACCTTGACCGCGGCGACGCCCTCGACCGGCTCGAGCATGCGTCGGACCTCGCGGTCGGCCAGCCGGCGCAGCAGCTTGAGCCCGGCATCACCCTCGTAGCGCTCACCTTCTCCGGTGATCGACAGCGTGAGTACCGGATCGAGCGTGGGATCGTAGCGAAGGATCAACGGCTGCTCGACGCCGTCGGGCAGGTTGGGCCGCACGACATCGAGCTTCTCGAGCACGTCCTGCGACGCCTCGTCCATGTCGGTGTCCCACGCGAACTCGAGCACGACATCGCTCGCGCCGGCCCGCGAGATGCTCTCGATGCGGGTGAGGCCGGTCACCACGCCCAGCAGCTCTTCGAGCGAACGCGAGACGTTGTCCTCGACCTCGGCCGGGGCCGCGCCGGGGTACTCGGTGCGGACCGTCAGCTTGGGGTAGCTGATGTCCGGCATCAGGTTCAGCGGCAGCAGACGGATGCTGAAGGCACCGAACACCAGCGCAGCGAGGAACACCATCAGCACCGCGACCGGGCGCGCGGTGGTGACCCGATAAAAGTCCATCTTGCGCGCGAGCGCGGCCACGTCGATCCCGGCGCTCGGCGTGGCCGAGCGCGGTGAGTCTTGCGATTCGCTCACGCGCCCTCGCGGGTGGCGGACTCGTCGACGCGCACGACACTCGCCGAGGCCGTGGTGGCCTCGACCCGCTGCCCGGTGCCATCGACGAGTTCGACCAGAGCACCGTCCTTGAGCCCGGCCTGCCCGGACTCGACGATCTCGGCACCGACCTCGATCCCGCGGAGGATCTCGGCGTTGACGTCGTCCACCAGGCCCAGCTCGACGCGGGTGCGCCGAGCCCGGGGGCCATCGCTTCCGCTGGCGTCGATGACGAACACGAAGACCTCGTCGTCATCGCGCACGAGGACATGCTTGGGCACCAGCGTCGCGTTGGTTCGCGACTCGGTGGTCAGCGTCACCTCCGCGTACATCCCGGGCACGAAGCCCTTGTTCCCGGCGAGCTCGCGCGGCAACGAGATCGTCACCTTGACCGTGCCGGTGGTCGCATCGACGACAGGCGCAATGCGACTGACTTTCCCGGTGCCACGTCGACCCAGCGCAGCCTTGCCCAGGATCTCGGCCGGTCGCCCCACGACGACGCGGTCGAGCTCACGCTCGGGGATGTACACGCGTGCGACCAGCGAGCCAAAATCGACGATGGTGGCGATCTGCGCGCCGCTGGCGATGAACCCACCCTCGCTGGCGACCCGCTGGGTGATCGTGCCGGCCATCGGCGCCACGATCTTGGTGTTGCGGACGTCACGCTTGCGATCCGAGACATCGAGCAACGACGTCCGGTAGGCGAGGCGAGCGGCGTCGACCTCTTGCTTCGACGCGACCTTCTGAGCGAACAGCGCCTCGATCGTGTCGAGATCGGCTTTGGCCTTGGCGCTCGAGGTCGAGGCCCGATCGAGCCCACTGCTTTGCATGTCCGAGCGAATCCGTCCGAGCAGCTTGCCTGACTCGACGACGTCGCCTTCTTCGAAGACGAGATCGACCAGCCGTCCGGTGGACTCGGCATGCACGGTGACCATGCGCTCGGCTTCGATGGTCGACGCTGCAGAAAGCTTGGCGTCGATCGGGCCCGACTTCACGGTCGTGGTCACCACCGCCGCAGCGCGCTCGGTGGCGTCGTCGTCGTCGCGGTCCTTGGCCATGGCGCCCGGCGGTCCACCGCAGCCCGAGAAAAGCAGCACGGCAAGCGCGAGAAGTGGAACGTGGGTACGCATCCGGTCAGTCGAGGTCGGCGGGGACGAGTCGGCGTTTAGCACGCAGACGCGGGGATGGTAGCAAGCGTTGGCCAGGGCGCACGGTTCGACCCGAGGATGCGGCTGCGAGTTTGCAGACCCAACGCAAAGTTTCGTGAAGCCACGAGCGCCGTCGAATGCTCGGGCGGCTTGGGAAAGGTGCCGCGGCGCACGTTGTCGACACCCGCACGCAAGCGACCCTCCGCGCACAGCGCGCCCCAGGAGTCGTTCGGACGCTGATACGGTACCATCGCGGCCATGCGGGGATTCTTGCCCGCCGTGGTGCTCGCGATCGGCGGTTGCGACCCCTCGGACGTGCCCGCGCCCTCTCCGGGCGAAACTGAACTCGTGGCCAGAGAGACACCCGCCATCCTCGAGTACCTCGAGCTGGACGAGGTCGGTGTGAGCCAGCATGGACGGCGCGTCAAGCTTCACGGTTACGTGATCCGAGGCACTGTCGAGCGCAAGCCCGGGACTTCGACCTACCGCTTTGCGCTTGCCCGGCGTGGTGCCCGGCTGCGGGTCGACTACACCGGGACCTTGCCGCACGACTTCGCCGACCAGCGCGAGGTCGTGGCCACCGGAACGCTCGCCGCCGACGGCACGGCGCTCGCCGCGGACGAGGTCGTTTCGAAGTGCCCCGACGACTACGAGGAGCTCGGGCGCATCACGCCCTAGCCCTAGCGCGAGCGCGAGAACAGCCGCCGCAGCGCATCAAAGAAGCCCGGCTGCCCCGCGAGCTCCTCGAGCTCGCCGTCGTCGAGCCAGACCCCGCCGCAAGCGAAACACTTGTCGACGCGAACGCCACGAAACGTGATCTCATCGAGCTTCACGCCGCACTTGGGGCAGTGCATGAAGTGGAGCTGGCGCAGGGCCGCCCGCTCCTCCACATCGAGATCTGCATAGCGCCGCTGATGGGCCTCACGTCGGGCCTGCATCTCGTCCCAGCCCAATTCATCGCTGTCGTTGTCGTGGTCGTCGTGGTCGTCGTCGTCGGTTGCCATCGCCGTCCCTTTGTCTGTTTCAGCCGTTGTCGCCGCCGGGCGCGTCCGCTTTGTGACCGTCGAGGTACGCGCGGGCCTGCACGTGCGACGGATCGTGCTCGAGAAGTCGCTCGTAGAGCTTCACCGCTGTGGCGGTGCGGCCGAGCTTGGCGGCCGCCTTAGCGGCGCCCTGCAGCGCCGACATCATCTGCGGGGACTTGGCGAGCGCACGCTCATAGTGCTTGAGCGCCGCGTCGTAGGCTCCTAGGCGGCTGTTGGCGTCGCCCAAGCACAGCAGTGCGTCGAGATCACCGGGACGTTTTTCCAGGGCCTTGCGCAGCAACACCAGGGCACCGGGTGCGTCACTGCCTTCGGCCTTCTTGCAGCCGCGATCGATGAGTCGGTCGGCGGATTCGCCTGCGGGCACGGCCACCGTTGGATCGACTACGGTAGGCTCCGGGGTACCGATCACGCTCGGCGGCTCACCCGTGTCGGCAACCACGACCGGCTCGTCGCCACCTGCGGGCGCAATTGCGGGCGTTGTTTTCGCTGGCGCGACCACGGTGCGGCGGAGCGCACGCGCAACCGGTTGACCCGGGAACTCGACCAGCACGCCGTCCAGCACAGCAAGTGCAGCCGCGGCCTCGCCCGCGCGTGCGTGACCGAGTGCGAGGATCAGACGCGCAAGCACCGAAGGCCTGCCCAAAGCCGCCAAGCCGGCGCGCACCGACGCCGACAACTGCGCATGCGGATCGCGGAGCAAGGGCGCAACCGCAACCACCAATGGCAACTCCTGATCAGCCCCGAGACCAGTGATGTCCGCACGCCCGTGCAGCACGCGGAGCAGCGCCTCGGCGCGCGCGAAAGCGGCTGACGAACCCGCAGCGGCGGGGTCCATCGCCTCGAGCAGCGCCGCGGCGCGCCCCGCATCCTCTTGCGCCCAGAATCTGGCATCGCTGCCCATCGCAGGCTCGACGGCCGCCCATAGCTCATGCACGACCGCCCGGGTCGCCAGAACCTCCGCCGCGCTTGCGCGAAGCGGTCCGAGGTCGGCGCTTGTCCGCGCTTCGCTCCCGCGCGCATCCATCGTGGCCTGCAACGCGGCTTCGGCCCGCGCGAGTGCCTGTGGATCGGCGCTCGCGATTGCGGCGGCCGCGGCCGCGAGCACCGGCGCGTCGTCGATCGGTGCGACCGGTGCCGCGGTCGACCCCAACACCCGCGCCCGGATCTGCGGGATCCCGAAGACAACGGCACCTCCGGCGAGCACACCCAGCGCCGCCCAAACCGGCCACCCGCTGCGCCGCGCGCCACTCGAGGTGGGAACTGGGCTCGGATCTGCGGCAGCGACTTCCGGCAGCACCTCGCGCGCCGCACCGCGCCCGATCCCGACCCGCACGGACTCGGCATGGCGCGGCAACTCGATCGCCGACGTCGTGATCGGGCGAACGTGGTGGGTGACGACGTCGAGCATCGACAGCGGTCGACTGCTGCGATCCTCACCCACCGGCTGTGGGATCCCACGTCCGGGCGCCGGCGCGTCGATCCGCGCGGCGATCGGCGGCGGTGTCACCAGCCGCGCCCGAGTGCCGGGAGGAACCTCGCGGCTTGGCACTGGGGTCTGACCGCGGCCACCTGAGCCTGGGGCACCGGTCTGCGCCACCGGCCAAGCGCCACCGTGGTCGTGGACCCGACTGACGGCCGCGCTTTCGGCCGAGTCCACGGCGTACGATGACGACGATGCGCTCGCCGCATGCCCGAGAACCTGTTCCAAGGCCGACGAGTGTTCGGCGCGAGCAGACTCGGGGACGCCCGCGAGCGCCGAGCTGGACTCGTCGCCGGCGTGGGTGCCAAACGCCGGCGGCGGCCCGAGAATGTCGAATGCCGAACGCTCGCTGGGTCCGCGCTCGGCTTGGGTTTCGAGCACGCCAGGCAGGCCGGCGAAACCGGAGAACGCCTCCGCAAACTCGGGAATCTCGCTCAGACGCACGAAATTGCGCCCCGATCGCGACACGCAATCGTCGGGATGAAGCCGGCCCTCGAGCACCCAGGCATGCAGCGTGGCGAGATCAGGGGCGGTGAACAACAGATCGTCGATCGTGCGCACCTGCCACGGCTGGGGCAGCACGCCATCCGGCGCCGCCGCACGAAAGACATGCCCGCAGTGCGAACATCGTACGGCTGCCCCCTCGGGACCGACCTGGCGGTCGTCCAACGCAAACTCGGTCTGGCAACTCGCGCAACGGACGATCAACGGGGCTGCTCGTCCCGAACGTAACATGGCCGCCGACGCGCGCGGCAATTCGCCTGGAACTGCGGCCGCGCCGTCGGGTGGCGGCACCCAACCACCCCCTCGGCCAACCGGGCGGTCACGAGCCAGCGACGAGCCCGAGTACACCGCCCGCGGCGCTCGCGAGCAACACGCAAGCCAGCAGCAACGCGAACAGCTTCATCGGCGTGGCGGTGGCGTGGCTGGGCTCGAGCCCGGCTTCGACCCGACAGTTGGGGCACGCGTGAGGCGCTGAGTCGGCCTCGAAGGCGGTATGGCACGCACTGCAGCGGTATTCCACGGCGACCAAGGACCTAGCCCAGGGGCGGCGCAGCCGTCAAGCACCGTGACGGCCGCACGCTTGGACCGGCTCGCCAACGCACGCCGCGCGGCCGGTGCACAGACCGTTCACGATCGCTTCTCAGTCCAGTGACAGCGTCGCGTGGGCGATTTGGCATAGTGATCGACGTGCGGGTCCTGCTGATCGAAGACGATGCGAAGCTCGCCGAACACACGGCCGAGTACCTGCGCGGTCACGGGGCCGCTGTGGAGATCGTCGCCGACGGCGCGCTGGGCCTGTCCCGCGCCCTGGCTGGCGAGCACGATGTCGTGCTGCTCGATCTGATGTTGCCGGGGCTCGACGGCCTCTCGGTGTGCCAGCAGCTGCGCCGGCACGGCGGGGTGCCGGTGATCATGCTGACGGCACGCGGCGAAGAGGTCGATCGGATCGTCGGGCTCGAGATCGGCGCCGATGACTACATGCCCAAGCCCTTCAGCCCGCGCGAACTGCTCGCGCGGATGCGCGCGGTGTTGCGTCGAGGCCAGGGCGCGGGAGCGGGTGCAAACCCCCGCGAGCTCCGCGTCGGCGTGCTGTCGATCGACCGAGAGCGCCACGTCGCGAGTTTCGCCGGCGCGACCCTCGAGCTCACCGCCTTCCAGTTCGACCTGCTCTGGGTGCTCGCGAGCGCGGCCGGCAAGGTCCTCACACGCGAACAGATCTACAACGATGTCCGACGCCTGCGTGGCGAGCCGCCCGCGAGCTTCGATCCTGCGGTCGATCGCTCCGTCGACGTCCACATGAGCAAGATCCGCGCGGCCCTCACCAGCGCTGGACCCGATGGCAGCAGCGTGGTGAAGACCATCCGCGGAGTCGGCTACGGAATCGGCGACACGCCATGACGTCGGCCATTCGACCTGTCCGACGCTCGAGCTTGTTTCGCCGCATCTACGGCACCTTCGTGGTGACGTTCTTGCTTGCGGCGATCGTGGTGGGTACCGGCGTATGGTTCGCCGCACGGGCGCTTGGCAACGACTGGATGCCCGATGCCATCGACCGGCTCGACCTCGAGAACGACGAACTCGTGAGCGCGCTGCGCGACGAGCCCAGGCTCGGCGGCCTGCTCGAAACGATCGATCGTGAGCTCGGCACGCACACCGCGATCTATGACCTCGACGGCAACAAGATCCTGGGCAACGGTCCGCCGCACGTCCCGGCCCGGGCTCATCGCCGCGAGCGCCAGCTCAAGCGTGGTCGCCCGGCTATCCTCCGTCAGGAATCCGATCGGCCGGTCGTCATGTTCCCGTTCGCCGACGGCGCGGGTGAGGTCGTGGCGTTCGCCCATGTGATCGGCGCCCCGCCGCCCCGAGTGCGGATCATCCTCTGGGTGCTTCCCCTGCTGATCGCCGCCTTCGGGCTCGGTGCGTGGAGGCTTGCCCAATCGCTGACCTCGCGCATCAGCACGCTCGAGCTCGGGGTCGGTCGCATCGCCCATGGCGAGCTCGCGCATCGGATCCCGGGTCCGGCTCGGCCGGCCGATGAAATCGACGAGCTCGGCGCGGCAGTCAACGACATGGCCGCGCGGCTCGATCGATTGGTGGCCGGGCAACGCACGTTGCTCGCGAACGTGTCGCATGAGCTGCGCACGCCGATCTCGCGGGTCAAGGTTCTGCTGGAGATCCTTCACGAACGGCTCGAGCGGTTGACCGGCGACGCCCACGCCGACCACTCCACGACGATCGAGCGGGTCCGCACCGGCATCACCGAGATGGGCGAAGACATCGTCGAGATGGAGACCCTGATCACCGATCTGCTGACCAGCGGTCGACTCGAGCTACGCGCGGGTGAAGGCCGGCCGATGGACGTCGAGCCCGTAGACCTCGCCGCGGTCGTCTCCCGGTCCGCGTCTCGGTTTCGGGCGCAGCTCGACGTCCCGCCTGGGCTCTCGGTCCGCGGCGACGCGTTCCTGCTCGAGCGCCTCTTCAGCAACCTGCTCGCCAATGCCCGCCGCGCGTGCCCGGACGGCGCGCTCGAGGTGACCGCGGTGCATGACGGCAGCAGCCTGCTGATCCGGGTCCAGGACGAGGGCCACGGGATCCCCGCCGAGCAGCGTGAGGCCGTTTTCGAGCCCTTCCGCCGGCTCGACGAGGCCCGAAGCCGCGATCGCGGCGGCGTGGGGCTCGGGCTCTACCTGTGTCGGCAGATCTGCGCCGCGCACGGCGGCACACTCGTCGCCCAGGCCCGCCTCGATGGCCGCAACGGCGCCTCGCTTTGCGCGCGATTGCCCGCGGCCTCGGCCTGCTAGACTGCCGCCTCGCATGCTCGCTCACCAGGCCGCATTCCTCGAGTTGCTCCTGCGCTACGAAGTCCTGCGCTTTGGTGACTTCGCCCTCAAGTCGGGTCGACGATCTCCGTACTTCGTCAACGCCGGCCAGCTCCGCACGGGTGCCGCGATCGATGCGCTCGGCGAGGCCTACGCGGCCCATGCCCGTCACGTCGGCCTGCGCTGCGACCTGGTCTTCGGGCCCTCCTATAAGGGCGTGCCGCTGGCCGTCGCGACCGCTGTGGCGATGGCCCGCGCCGGCACCGATGTCGGCTACGCCTTCGATCGCAAGGAGGCCAAGGACCACGGCGAAGGCGGGGTGTTCGTCGGCACCACGCCGGCTGCGGGCATGCACGTCGTGGTGGTCGACGACGTCATCACCTCGGGCCAGTCGATTCGCGAGGCCGTCGAATTGCTCCGCCGAGCGGCTGTCGATGTGATCGTCAGCGGGGTCGTAGTCGCGGTCGATCGCCAAGAACGCGGCCGAGGCGACCGCACCACGCTCACCGAGCTCCAGGAGGAGCTCGGCGTCGGCGTGCATCCCCTGTTGTCGATCCGCGAGGTCGTCAGCCACCTGCACGGTCGAGCGATCGACGGGCAGGTGCTGGTCGACGACGCCCGTGCTGCGGCGATCCACGAGCACCTCGCAACCCACGGAGCAACCCGGTGAAGCACCGCCTCGTCTTCGGCGCGGTGCTGGCCAGTGGCTTGCTGTGCGCTCCAGGCTGCGGCGACGAGGCCGGTCCCCTGGATCGCGAGACCGTCGCCGCGCTCGCGCGCACGCAGGGTGACGCACAAGGCACGTCCCACACGGGGAACTGGGAGGTACGCTTCGAGGTGACCTCGTGCAGCTGCCCCGCGAACACGATGGTGTGCATCGATCCGGCCCTCCAGGACGTCCTGGCGGGGTACGCACGCCTCATCGAGGGCGATGGACTGCTGGTGGTGTCCGCGTCCGAGTCCGAGATGTTTGGCCTGGGACCGTTTGCGGAACTCTCGGGCCCCATCGATGCCGATGGCACGTTCAGCGTCGGCTCGGTTGGCGCCGGCTTCGGGCTCTTGGTCGAGTTGCTCACGATCGCGCGGCTCGACGGCAGCTTCGACGGTGACGACGCCTTCACTGGGGTCTTTGCGCAGCGGATCGAGGGCACGCTCGACGAGACGAAGCTCGATTGCGCCACGGAGCTGCAGCTCGACGCCACGCGGACCCCCTGACCGTCACCGACGAGCCGCTATGGCGCGTCGGTCGGCACGATGCGCGCCGCTGTGATGGTCCAGTCGCTGCGCGGCATCTCGACTCGGGTCTCGAAGACAATGTGCCGACCATCGGCCGTGAACGCCGGATCATCGTCGCGCAAGTCGTTGCGAGTGAGCAGTCGCAGACCGCCGGTCTCGAGATCGACCACCGCGATCTCCCCGTCGTTGGGAGCATCGGGATCGACGCTCTCGCCGCGGACGGTCATCGCCGCGCGCTTGCCGTCGCGGGCGATCACGAGGTCGGAGATGCCATCCTGATCGGTCAGCGTCTTCGACGTGAACCGACCGCGATCGAGTTCGTAGATCGTCGGGCGCCCCGCAGCGACCAGAGGCACCTTGTCGGCCGCCATCGGCGGACTGGCGATCAGCTCGGCCAGCGTGCTGGGCAGGTCGATGCGGACGAGGCGCCCGTCGAAGGTGACGGCGACCAGCGCAGAACGGCCCGGTACGGCAGCGATCTGCGAGATCCCCTGACTGGAGTCGGCCACCGCCGCGGGCATGACCACGACGCGCGTCGGGTCGCGCAGGCTGAACACGGCGATCCAGGCACTGTTGTCGACCTCGTAGTCAGCGACCGCGGCGAGATGCTCGTCGTCGAGCCAGACCAAATTCGACAACACCGTCGACTCGAGCATCCCGAGTTCAACGTCGGGCTCGCCGGGTCGCGCCACGACCACGACGCCGCGCCCATCGATGGAGCCGACGCGAGCGACTCGGCCGGAGCGGCTCGGCACCGGTGGTCCATCGAGCCCCACCCGCGGCAGCGGCACCGTACCGAGCTTCGACCACGCGCATACCCCCGGCTTGGCCGCATCGAGGGTCCACAGGCTATCCCCGCTGGCCGACGTCGACAGCAGCACCGTCGAACCGTCGTCCGACCACGCCAACGCGCGCAGGTCCCCGACCTGCACGCTACCGCCGGCGAGCCCGGTGCACGGCACCCGATCGGTGGCAGCGGCCATCGGCGCGCCCACCAAGAACGTCTCGGCGTCGCCGAGATCGAGGTCGGCCCGAACGGCATCGCGCGTCACCACTGCAAGGGAGCGGCCGATCGACAGCACGCTGCCGTCGGCGAGCGGCTGCGCCGTCAGGCTCTCCAGCGTGGCACCGACCCGCGTCGGTTTGGGCTCGACGCGGTCACTGTCGGCCAGGGTCTTGTCGATGTCGTGGACGACTTTTTCGCCGAGGCGTTCGGCGTCGGGGATCTGATTCAATCGACGCATCGCCTCCTCGAGCTTGTCACGGAGCTGCAGCTGATCGACCGCGAGCGACTCCGGCTTGCGCAGTGCCGCGAGCTGTTTTTGCTCGAACAAGGCCTGTAGCAGCGGCAACGAGCCATCGCGCAGCACCTTGCTTGGCGCCGGATTGCGCGTGAGCACGTGGGGGAAGGCAAAGTCGCCGACCGACACTGCCGCCCATTTTGTGTCGGCGGGGATCGTCGGTGCGCCACCTTCGAACTCCAGCCCCGAGAAGTCGACCTCGGACGGCGACTCGAACACCACGAAGCCCCAGCCGAATCGATCCGCGAGCGCCATCACAGCCGCCACGCCGGTGACCTCGAGCTCCGGGACATCGTCCTTGGCCTTGTTGACCCACGCGTCGAGCGTGCCTTCACCCGTCTCGAAGCCCGCCTCTTTGAGGGTGAGCGAGACGCCGACGTGGGTCCCGCGCGTGACCACCAGGACTTTGCCAGCCTCCTCCGGGTTGCCGATGCCGCCCTTTTTCAGGAACGTCCACGCCGCCGCCCCGAGGGCACCCGCGATCAGGACACCCAGAACGATGAACTTGCCTCGACCGCTGCGTCGCAGCGTCTCGAGATCCGTGCTCGAGCCGAACTCCGTCATGGGCGGAACAGTGGCATGGTTCGGCGCGCGGGGCCGGGGCCGAGCGGCACGAGCACGCGCGAGCCCAAAACCAGCCGTGCGGCGAGCCCAGGGCCCGCGGGATCGGTCCCAGCGCCAGGGCCGCTGTCGTCTGTGGTCGGCGTCGGCTAGGTCCAGCCACCCAGAACCGAGCGCACGCCACTGGCCAGGATGCCGAGCCCGTCGCCCCACCTGGGCACGCGTCCGGACGCGCGCCATCGGGTGTAGTCGGGATGATTCTCCGCATATAGGAACGCCTCAGGATGCGGCATCACCCCGAACACGCGCCCGGTGACGTCGCACAGCGCCGCCGCGCCACCGCGTGAGCCGTTGGGATTGTCCGGCCAGCCCTCGGTGGGCGCGCCGGCGGCATCGACGTACGTCAGCGGCACCAGGCCCTCACGCCACGTCGCGTCGCGCAGCGCATCGTCGGCAAAAACGATCTGGCCCTCGCCGTGACGCGCCGGCACCTCGAGCGCGGCACCGGAGGCCCCGCGCGTGAAGGCGCACGGGCTGTTGGGCGTGACCGCAAGCCGTACCCAAGCGTCGCGATACCCGAGTCGATCGTTGTCGACGATCGAGACCTGCTGGTCCGACAGCCCGCCGCCGCGTGCACGGCCCAGCGCGGGGAGCAGTCCGAGCTTCGCGATCGTTTGGAACCCGTTGCAGATGCCGATGACATGCCCGCCGTCATCGACGAACCGCGCGAGCGCATCGGCCATCCGATAGCGCACCCGGTTGGCGAGCACCCGGCCCGAGGCGATGTGATCGCCAAACGAAAAGCCGCCGACGAACGCAAGGATGTGGACGCCTTCGAGCACGGTGGGCCCGGCCTCGAGCCACGCGCCGGTGTGCACGATCTCGGCCTTGGCCCCGAGCATTCCAAAACCCGCAGCGGTCTCGGCCTCGCAGTTGAGTCCGTAGCCGGACAACACGCTGACATGCACCGCGTCCGCGCCTGGTACCGGGCCCAGCTCAGAACTCCACGCGCTCGTGGGCACGACGTCGCCCAGCGAGATCGCGTCGCGTTCGCCGGCGACCCAGCTTTGGGTCGCACCGCTCGAGCTTCGCCCCGACGCGCTCACGTCAGCCCGTGGTGCCGCTGTCCCCGGATTCGCCGCCCGTCTCTCCGGCGCCGCCTGCTGGGCAAACGCTCTGGATCGGATCGCCGGGCAGCATATCGACACTCGGGACGCGTACGGCCGCGAACGTCGAACCGGTCAGATCCAACATCAGTGGCGCCGTGACCATGCCGGTCACCGTGCCGCAAAAGAGGTCTTCGCTCTGGATCGAAGCGCTGAGATTCAGCGTGGCGACGATGTCGCTGCCGGTGATCGGGTTGGCCATACCGGTGACCATCACGGGCTCTTCGATCGGCAGCTCGAAGCTGCCTGCAGCGGTGACGGCGACCGGACCGACACTCAGCGCATCGCCCACAGGCACCCGCGGAACGGTCGTTGCGAGCGGATCGAGGCTCAACGGTTGGAGGATCATCGCCACCATCCCGCCATCTGCCGACGGCGTGAACGTGACCGTGGCGTAGAACTGCAACGGCGTCTCCGGTGCGATCACGGCCCCGAGCGCGAGCAGGAAGTCACCGTTGATGTCGGCGAGTGATCCGCCTTGATCCATCTTGACGTTGGCGGCGTCCTCCCGCTCCTCTTCGGTCTCGTCGAGGAACGATTGGTACTTGGCCTCGGCCTCTGGACTCGGGCAGCCGGTCGTCGCGGCCATCAGCGCGGCGCAGCCGAACAACCGCAGTCGCCACGCGGCGGGGGCGTGGCGGGCAGGAGTCAAAGGACCGGGGACGGGGTTCGGGCACTGCGGCATCATGGACGACCCTGACCGCCGACACGAAACCGCGCCGGGAGCGGGTCGGATGATGCCCCAACTTCGCGCTCGGGCCAAGTTGGCTTTTTGTTGTAGAGTCCACGCGGCCGCCGGTTGGCCAGCCAAATGCCTCCGCACCGGGAACGACAATGATGGCGATGCAACGATCGATGGCGAGAACGAGCTTGTGGGTCACTCTGGGCGTGTTGGCGGCAACCTGGTCCTCGGCCGCCCAGGCGTCGGGTATCGCGGCTGCGCGATTCGGCGGCGAGCATGGTCACCCGACGACCGACAACCCCACGGCGATCTACTACAACCCCGCCGGTTTGGCCCTGTCGAAGGGCACCCACATCTTTGTGGACGGAACCATCGCGCTGCGGTTCGCCAGCTATACGCGGCCGGCGTCGGAGGTGAACACCAACAACACCGTCGACCTCGCGCCGGGCGCCAATGATGGCAAGGCCACGCTGTTCAACGCCGTCGCGGCACCATTTCTGGGTATCAGCAGCGACTTCGGCACGAACTGGATCTACGGCGGCATCGGGGCCTACTTCCCCTTCGGTGGCTCCGCCGTGTGGGACCAGAACAACGCCTACAAGAACAACAACAACTTCCCGGGCGCAGTCGACGGCGTCCAGCGCTGGTACTCGATCGACGGCACGATCCGCTCGATGTACATCAGCGGCGCGCTGGCGTTCAACATCCGCAAGATCGGGTTGTCGTTGGGGCTCAGCGGCAGCGTCATCCGCAGCAACGTCGAGACCATCCGCGCCCGCAACGCTGACGGTACCGACGACATCGTGACCGGCTCGGGCGACACCGTGGCGCTCAAAGAGGGTCGCAGCTACATCAACGTCGACGGCTGGCAGGGCGGTTTCGGCATCGGCGCGATCTACGACGTGCTGAAGATGGGCAAGTACTTCATCGGCTTGTCGTACACAAGCCAACCCAACGTCAGCGGCGGGATGAAGCTCAAGGGCACGCTCGACAACACCCTTGCCCTCGCGCCTCCGTCGCAGAGCCAGGTCGAGCTGACGCAAACGATGCCCGACATCCTGCGCATCGGCTTTCGCGCGCGACCGACCGACAAGTACGAAGTCCGGCTGTTTGCCGACTACACCCGGTGGTCGGTCTTCAAGAACCAGTGCGTGCTCGACCGCACCATGCCGGATCGAAACTGCAAGTTCGCGAACATCGACTCCGCACTCTCGGACCCCGAGAACTTCGGCGGCGATGCCGATCCGTCCGTGGTGCAGCACTTGCCGCGTTTCTGGAAAGACGCGGGCGGTGTGCGAGCGGGCGCGAGCTACTGGTTCGTCCCCGAGGTCGAGGGCTACATCGGCGCGGGCTAC
This sequence comes from Deltaproteobacteria bacterium, assembly GCA_947492135.1. Classification (GTDB taxonomy): domain Bacteria; phylum Myxococcota_A; class Polyangia; order Nannocystales; family Nannocystaceae; genus Xiheibacterium. Next base: position 17,748 of record CANLQR010000065.1, read on the forward strand.
GACAGCAGCGCGGTGCCGTTGGAGACGCTCGACCCCGCGCTGATGGACATGCACAAGGTCAGCATCTCGGCGGGTGTGCGCTGGCAGATCATCCAGAAGTTTGCGCTGGCCTTCACCGCGACCGAGCTCGCGTTCTTCAAGACCAGCACCAAGGGCAAGAGCGCACTCAACAAGTTTGAGTCACCGACCCGTCAGGCCTCGGGCAACGGCGTCTACAAGCAGTTTTTCCAGCTCTTCAACATCTATCTCGACATCTCGTTTGGCTACGGCGACAAGAAGAAGGGCAAAGACAAGAAGGCCAAGAAGTCCAAGCCCCAGCCCAACGCGAGCGGCTCGATCGGGACCTGAACGCGCGGGCGCTAGCCCGCGGGCTTGCGGACATGGAGGTCGAGCCAGTCGATCTCCTCCGCGAGCATGTGCAGCAGGTTCTCGCGCGCGGTGTAGCTGTGAGCCTCATTGGGCAGCAACACCAGCCGCGCGACCCCACCTGAGCCACGCATCGCCGAGAACATCCGCTGCGACTGCAGCGGGAACGTCCCCGAGTTGTCATCGAGCTCGCCGTGGATGAGCAACAGCGGCTCGTTGATCCGGTCGGCGTGGAGCAGTGGAGAGACCTTTGCGTAGGTCTCTTGCGCCTCCCACAGGGTGCGCCGCTCGCTCTGGTAGCCGAACGGGGTGAGCGTGCGATTGTAGGCGCCCGATCGAGCGATGCCGGCGCGGAACAAGTCGGTGTGCGCGAGCAGGTTCGCCGTCATGAACGCCCCATAGGAATGACCACCCACGGCGATCTGGCTGCGATTGATCGATCCACTTGCCACGGCAGCGTCGATCGCCGCCGCGGCTGACCACTCGAGCTGCTCGAGCAAGGTGTCGTTCATGGTCTCGGGGTTGCCGACGACGGGCATCGCGGCGTCATCGAGCACCGCATAGCCGGCCGCGAGCAACGCCAAAGGCGAGCTTGCTGAGACCCGAAGGTACTCGTTGGTCGCCGCCCGCACCTGGCCAGCGGTGTTGCTGTCGTTGTACTCGAGCGGATAGGCCCAGATGAACAACGGCCAGCCTCCGGGCGGCGGCGGGCCTGCCGGCAGGTACAGCGTGCCCGAGAGCGGCACACCGTCCTTGCGCTGGTACTTGAGCAGTGTGCGTGCGGTGCCATGGAGGCCTGGATGTGGATCCGGCCACTTCGTCAGGGTGCGCTCGCCCGTGGGCGTTCGCACCTGCAGATTGGGCGGATCGCTGGGCGACTGTCGACGCACCACGACCTCGGCCGCGCCCGGGGGGCCCGCGAACCCGAGGAATTCGACGTGGCTCTCTGCTGTCGATTCGATCAACCGAGTCGCAGTTTTTTCTCGTATCGCGAAGCGATCGAGAAACGGCCGGTCACCCTCGGGAGTCGCCCCCTGCCCCCGCAAGAAGATCGCGCCGTCGACCACAGCGATGACGCGATGTCCCGAGGCCAGGGTGTGCCGGACAGGCGTTCCCGGATCCGCGTAGGCGTCGAGCGCCGAGCGATCGAAGAGCTTGGTGGCCACGGTGGCCTCGCGAAGCTCGGCGAGCCACGTCGTCATCCACCGGCGATCGCGATCGTATTCGCTGACCAGCGCCCTGCCGTCCTCGAGCATCGCGACAGCCTGCGCGCGGTGTACGAGCCGCAGGACCTCGGTTGCTGCGGAAGCGGAAAATGGTGCCTCGGCGCGCATCAGCCGATCGCGATGCTCGGCGGCCTTGCGTGGGTCGCCATCATCGAGCGCGTCGAACCACACCAGGCTGGCAGGCGCCGTGGCCAACCACTCGACCTGCCGCGGGCCGGTTCGCACCCCGTCCATCGGTATCGCCTCGGCGGGCTCCTGATCGGCGATCGTTGCGATGACGTTGCCGGCACGATCCCAGACCTCCACGACGCGACCAAAACGCTCGAGCGGCACCACGTAGGAAAACGGTCGGCGTACCCGCTCTACGAGCACATAGCGGCCATCCGGCGAGGCGCTCAGGTCGGTGAACATGCCTGGTGCTCCGACAGCGCGCGCAGGGCTCCCGTCGGGGTTCGCCCAAGCCAGCCTGCCGGTGGCGTAGAATTCGAAGCGCGCTTCGTCGTGCGCCGAGGTCAGCAGGTCCTGGTAGGTGCGATTGCGGGCGCGCTCCCCGGTCGCGTCTTCGACCACCGGGCCGGTAGGTACACCACCGTCGCGCGGCGCTGGCTCGGCGCCGCGATGAGGCAGCACCACCAGCAGTTCTTCTCCTGCAAACTGGTATGGCGACGTGAGTACGTCCAGGACGTCGGCAATGGCGCGGGCCTCGGTGCCGTCCGGCTTTGCCGACCACAGCGCGACGCCATCGTCACGCACCGCCAGCCAGGCCACTCGGGTGCCATCGGGTGACCAGCTCGCCGTCGTCACCGCGGAGGTGTTCGGCGCGACGATCGTGGTTTCTTCGCCGGTGGCGATCACGACCGTCGTGATCTCGTCCAGCGTACGCACGCGCCGCAGCGCCGCTCGGGCCTCGTCGATGCGCAGGCCGCCGAGTGATGCGAACGGGCGGGCCACGCTCGCGATCGACGGCATCGCGGCTTGGCGGGTCACCAGCACGCGGGTTCCGGTCGGATCGATCGTCGCGCTCGGTGTAGGCCGGGCTTCGACGAGCTCGCGGACCTCGGCTCTGGGCTCTCGCCAGGTCCGGGTGCTCGTGATCTGGGGGGCGGACTCCGGGGCCACGATCGCGGCAGGCGCAGCCGCGGGCTCCCCGATCGCAGGCGTGCGCTGCTCCTCGACGGTGACCTGCGGCGGCCGGGTGCACGCCATCACTTCCACGCACGCAAAGCACCACACCACAGCACTGCCACGAACTCGCCGAGCCATGGGTGGCATCGTACGGCAGCAGGCCGTCGCAGAACACATCCCGCGCGGCTTGGGCGGTCGGCGGCGCTTTAGAGTCCGAGCAGGCCGGCGTCGAAGGCGATCCGCAGCCGACCGACGGACACGCGGTCGAGCAAACGCGGTCCCCGCCGCAGGTGCAGCGCGCCCTCGCCTCGCTCGACTCGCCCGATGCGACGCACCCCGGACCCCAGGGCGGCCTCGACGGCCCCGGCGTCGTCGGCCGCGGCGGTGAACAGGATGCGTCCGGTGGATTCCGAGAACAGCGCGGCAAACCCTGCCAACGCCCCGAGCTGCGCGAGGTCGACATCGACCTCGAGCTCGGTGGCCAGCACGAGCTGAGCCAGTGCGAGACCAAGCCCCCCGCGCCCCAAGGCGGCCGCACTTCGAATGCGACCCGCATCGCGGAGCTGGACGAAGCCGAGATACGTCGGCCACGTCGACGCGGGATCCGTTTGCGGCACGTCACCGCTGCTCGGGTACCCGAGCAGCCGCATGCCGCTGGCTCCGCCGAGCTCGTCACGCGTCGCGCCGAGCAGCCATAGCTCGCTGGCCGGCGGCGCGACCAAGTCGAGCGCACGACCGACGTCCTCCATCTGCCCCATCACGCTGACCAGCAGCGTCGGCGGAATCGAGATCTTGACGCCACCTGCCACAGCGTCGTTCTTCATCGAATCCTTGCCGCTGATCAGCGGCACTCCGTAGGCGACACAGGCCTCGTAAAGACCCTCACAGCTCGCGACCAGCTGTGCGAGCTTGTGGCGACCATCGGGCGTGCGATCGCTTTGTACTGGGTCGGGCCAGCAGAAATTGTCGAGCGCCGCGATCCGATCGATCCGAGCACCTGCCGCCAGGACCCGCCGCACACCTTCGTCCACCGACGCCATGGCCATGGCCCGAGCATCCTTGCCGGCATAGAAGGGATGGACGCCCTCACCGAGCACCACGCCCTGGTCCCGACCATGGCGCACGCGCATGACGGTGGCGCCCGAGGGCACGTCTCGACGAATCCCAACCAGCGGCTTGATGACGGAGAGCCCTTTGACCTCGTGGTCATAGTGGCGGACGCGATCGGCACAGCTCGCGTGTTCGGGCGCGCCCAACAACGCTGTCAGGTAGTGGCCAAGCCGGCTCTCGTCGTGGTGTTCCGCGAGCACTGCGGCGGGCACCGGCAGGTCAGCGGTTGGCGACAACTCGGCGTGGAGAACCGGAAGCGGCACACCGTCGTGAAGAAAATCGAGGGCCAGATCGGCGACCTCGAGCGCGCCGAAACGCACCTCGAGTCGTCCGCTGGCGGTGAACTCGCCCAGTGCCGTAGCCTCGACTTCATAGCGCTCGGCGAGTGCGAGAAACTCGGCGAGGTGCTCGGGCGCGACCGCCAAGGTCATCCGCTCCTGAGCCTCGCTGATGAGGATCTCCCATGGTTGCAGGCCAGCGTACTTGAGCGGAGCCAGGGCCAGATCGATCCGTGCCCCGCCGGTGGCCGTCGCCATTTCACCGACGCTCGACGACAGGCCACCCGCGCCATTGTCGGTCATCGACGTGAACAGCCCGCGTTCACGCGCGAGCGTGAGCATGTCGAACATCATTTTCTGCGTGATCGGGTCGCCGATTTGCACGGCCTGGGCCGGGGCGGTCTCGTCGAGCCGCACGCTGGAGAACGTGGCGCCGTGGATCCCGTCCTTGCCGATGCGCCCACCGATCATCACGACGACGTCGCCGGGCCGAGCGCGCTTGACGTGCGTGGGATGGCCGGCGCTGTTGGCCGGCATCGCCGCCACCGTGCCGCAAAACACCAGAGGCTTGCCGAGGTAGCGCGGGTCGAACAGCTCGAATCCGCGGCCCAACGGAATCCCGGATTGGTTGCCGCCATCCACGACGCCACGATGCACGCCATCACGGATCCGGCGGGGATGCATGAGGCCCGGGGGCATGGGCTCCGCGTGCCGAGGATCGCCGAAGCAATAGCCCCACACGTTGGTCAGCAAGTCGGCGCCCAGGCCGGTACCGAAGCTGTCGCGGTTGACCCCAACGA
>CANLQR010000066.1 GCA_947492135.1 Deltaproteobacteria bacterium
AACAGCACACCGTGTTGTTCGCGGGATTTCAGGCGGGCGGCACCCGTGGCGCGGCGATGTGCAGTGGTGCCGAGTCGATCAAGATCCACGGCGATTGGATCCCCGTGCGGTGTGAGGTCGCCCAGCTCCCGGGCCTGTCGGCACACGCCGATGCCGATGGACTGATGGCCTGGCTGCGCAGCGATCCCAGCCCGGTCAAGCGGGTGTTCGTCGTGCACGGCGAGCCTGATGCGGCGGACGTGATGCGCCACCGGATCACCCGCGAGCTCGGCTGGGAGGCGCAGGTGCCCGAGCACCTCGAACAGGTCGCCCTGGGCTGAGCCAGGTGATCGAAGCTCGTGTGCGGTCCAACCGAGGATGCGATAGTAGGCCGTGGCCTCTGGCATTCAGGGCCGCTCCAGCGTCGCGCTGGGGTTGGCCGAGTCGATCGCCCAGGCCGTGTCGGCGCGCGCCGGGCTGCCGTGCTGGATCCGCGACGAACCCGGACGTGTCGCGGGCGATGTCGATGCCGTGCTCGTGGGCATGAACTGCGAGGACCGCCCTCGCGTGATCGGTGTGGTCAACGATCTCGGCGTCCACCTCACGACGGCATGGATCGACGAGCGCGGGGGCGCCACGATGCTCGCCGGAGCCAGTGGTGCGGGGGGTGATGTGCCCACGACGGTCGCGGAGCGCATCGCCGAGCTGGTCGCCACGCAGTGGTTTCGAAGGGTTCCACTGTCTGCACTCGATGCGGGCGTTGCGATGTTCGATGCCGTGCGCAAGCACCTGTCGCTCGAGACCGGGCACTGGCGCTTGGGCGTGTTCGGGCAGTGGGAACAGACCGCAGGCCGAGGCGGCATGACCATCGACATCGGTGGCGACAATCCCTGGGAGAGCATGTCGTGGTGTTTACAGGCGCGTGATCACGTGGACGTGAAATGGCCCGCGGCGGGGTTCGAGCAGGCCAGCGGCGGCTGTGAACTGCGTTCGTTGCAGGATCTGATGGCGCGGTGGCCGAACATCGCCCAGGGCTTGATCGATGCACTCGCGGGTCGCGATCGATTTCGATCGCGTCCGTGGCCCCTGGCGACCGCGGCTTCGGCAGTACTCGCGGCCGTTCGCGCCGTCGATCACGGCGGTGGATCGCTGCGCCTCGACCAGCAGCAGGGGTCGGGATTCCCCAAGGCCTGGCCCAGCGCGATGATCTGGCGCTTCGACGCGATCGGGCAGCACCGGTGCGTGATGCTCGAGGAGACCGCGAGCGGCATCACGGTGACTGCGGGCAAGCATCACGTGATCGTCGGCGATGCCCAGGCGCTCGCGCGAGCGTTGCCGGACATCACCGCGGCGGTGCTGTCGGATCTCGGGCGGCTGACGCCGGACAAGCTGCGCCCGGGCGCATGGTATCGACTGCGCGTCGCGTTCGCAGGTGCAGCGGCCGGCGAGCGCGTGCGCTTCGATCGCTGCCAGTGCGTGCCGTACGATGGCATCGACCTCTACCATTTCGAGCGCGACGGCGGCACGTGGCTGCTGCATGGCGGCGACCCCGAGCACTGCGCCGCCCTGGCGGATCTCGATCGGGTCCTCGAGGCTGAGTCCTGCGGTTGAGCAGAGACCGAGCTCGTCTACCGCCGCGCTGGAACCTCCGCGCGACGGCGCTGTCCGACCGCATGCATGCGATTGCCCTCGCTGTTCGCGGTTGCTCTCGTCGCGTGCGCGCCCCACGGGCAGGCGGCCGAGCGCCGCGAGTCCTCCCGGCCCACCGCGATGGTGGCCAAGCCGCCGCGCGCCGCTCACCGCTGCACGAAGGGGCCGCACTCGGCGATCCCGTTCTTCGACCGCGCCGTGGGTCTCCCGTGTGATGCCCTGCCACGCCACCCCATAGGCCGTCCGACGGAGGTCGCAGGACGCCGCGTGCTGCTCGACGAGGGTGCCATCGCGCTCGCCGATCCGCTCGCGCGCTGCAAGCCATGAGGCGGTTGGACTGCGCCCTCGGCTGCCACGCGCGTTGTCCGCCACTGCCCCGCTCAAACGCGCCAATCCCAGGTGACCGTACACACAGGCCGAAATCCACGCTTTGCCGATATCTCGAGCGGACTCCGACCATTCTAGCGGGGTGACGATTCGATCGTTGGTGCTGTTCGCGTTGCTGGCCTCGCTCGGCGGCTGCCCCTCCTCGGCCAAAACCCCGCCCGTGGCTGGCAAGGCGGCCGTGGAGCCCACGGGCCCGCGCTTCGATCTCGCGATCGAATCACCGACCGGCGCCGTCAAGGGCGATCCGGGCACGGTGCGCATCGCGGTGTCGCCCCGCGCACCGTGGCACGTGAACCTCGACTACGTCCCCAAGCTCACCGTGGGCCCCACCGCCGGTGTCGAGTTCGATCGCGCCGAGCAACGCGGTGATCAGGCGGAGCGCTTCGATGCCGACGGGCTCGCGTTCGTGCTCCCGTTCCGCGCCAACGCCAAGGGCACCAAGCGCATCGCCGGCGAGCTTCACTTTGCAATGTGCGCGGACGATGCCTGTGCACCTGAGTCCGTGCCGGTGGATTTCACGATCGACGTTGGCTGCGGCACCGAAGCGGTTTGCTAGTCGCGCAGAGACGAGGACACTAGCCCGGCGGTACGAACTCATCGCAGGCCTGGCCGATCGAATCGACCGCGGAGCTGAAAAACGGCGCGTAGTCGTGCGCGCACACGCTGCCGACATGCCCTCGCCCGCCCCACATCTGCACGAACTCGCGCAAGCGCGGCGCCGGCTCGGCTCCGGTCGCAAAGTCATGGGACAGCGGCGTACACAGGCCCTGCGGCTGATCGTTGTCGCCAAACAGCCCGAGCACGACCACCGCTTCGTCGTCGCCGTGCTTGGAATCGGCGACCGCCTGGAACCACCCCTGCGGCGATCCGGTCGAGTCGGTGGGATCGTCGTCCTCATCGGTGATGAACGTGACCACGAGGATCGCGTCGTCGCGCAAGAACCCGGTGTTGCAGGTCGCCGCGGCGCTGCCGCTCGAAAGTGCCTGGACCATGGCGTCCATGGGCTGCTCGGTATCGGCGGACGAGCCGGTGCCGACCTTGGCCGCACAGGCGAAGGCGCCCGCGAGGTCGGGTTCGTTGGCGTCCATGTAGCGCGCCCCGGTCGCGAAGTCGCAAGCCGTCGCCGAGGCCCCGCGTCCGCGCGGATGGGTGACGCCCGCGCCGAGCACGTCTTCGCAGGACTCGGGCTGCGTCTGTCCACAGGCGAAGTCGCCTTGCTCGCACAGATCACGCAGCGCGCAGGGAAACCCGCACTCCTCCGTAACACCGCAGTTTGCGGCCGCATCGCACGCGGCGGCCTCGCTGCACGCGGGCGAACACTCGCCGAACACCCAGGCGTCGACGTCGACGACCATCATCTGGAAGTCGTGCGAGGCACCGATGCGAGCGTCGATTGCAGAGATGAACTGGGGAAAGCTGTCGATCAATGCCTGCTGCTCGTCGGCCATCGAGCCCGAGTTGTCGACCACGAACAAAAAGTCGACCTTGTCGCAGCCGCGGACAGAGTCAGGGTCGACGCCACCCATGGTTCCTTGCCCGACGTCGAGGATCGTCGCGGTGTCCTCGGACAACCCGGTGCTCGCGTCGTCGCCACCCGTCGATCCGGCGGCGAACGGCCCGCTTGGGCCTTCGCGGGTGTCAGCACAGCCACACAGCAGGCCCAGGGCTGCGCCGAGACCGATGGTCGCCACTCGAAGGGAACGAGACTTCACGACCGCCTAGTTGCCGCACCCCCCCCGCGGGTTCCCGGGTACCCGCGAGCGCCGCAAGCACCGCGCGGCCTCATCCGATCGTCACGCTCTTGATCTCGAGAAACTCCTCGACGCCCCACTTGCCACCCTCGCGGCCCCAGCCCGACAGCTTGGTGCCCCCGAAGGCGGATTGCGCGGTCGAGACCGTCGTCTCGTTGAGTCCGACGATGCCAAAGTCGAGCGCCTCGGCCACCCGCAGCGCTCGATCGAGACCGCGCGTGAAGGCATACGCCGCCAGGCCGTACGGCAAGGCGTTGGCCAGCGCGATGGCCTCGGCCTCGGTGTCGAAGGCCTGCACACCCAACACCGGCCCGAACGTCTCCTCGCGGGCCGCCCGCATCTCGGAGGTCAGGCCCTCGAGCAGCGTCGGCGCACAGAAGCGTCGCGCCAGACCAGGCCGCGGCTGCACGAGGTGCCCACCGGTCCGCACCACAGCACCCCGCGCGCGAGCATCGTCGAGGTGCTCGGTGACCTTGGCGATCGCATCGTCGTCGATCAGAGGTCCGACGTTGACCCCGGCATCGAGGCCATGGCCCACCACGAGCCTCGCGATCGCGCTCTGCATGCGTGACACAAAGGCCTCGTGGACCGAGCGGTGCACGTACACCCGATTGGGGCACACGCAGGTCTGCCCGGCGTTGCGAAACTTCGCGGACATCACAGAGGCGACGGCGACCTCGAGGTCGGCGTCGTCGAAGACCACCACCGGCGCGTGCCCCCCAAGCTCCAGCGACAAGCGGGTCAGATGGGTCGCGGCGCGCTGCACCAACAAACGACCGACCTCGGTCGACCCTGTAAAGCTGAGCTTGCGAACCCGCGCGTCACTGAGCCAACTCTGACCGATCGCATCGGGATCGCCGGTGACGACGTTGATCACCCCGGGCGGAAACCCGACCACGCAGGCAAGCTCGGCGATCGCCAGCGCCGTCAGCGGTGACTGCTCGGCCGGCTTGAGCACCGCGGTGTTTCCGACCGCGAGCGCCGGCGCGAGCTTGCGCGTGATCATGGCCGCAGGAAAGTTCCACGGGGTGATCGCGGCGACGACCCCGAGCGGCTGACGCATCACGAGAATGCGGCGGTGTGACGCCGCCGCCGTCATGTACTCGCCGGCGACGCGACGCCCTTCTTCGGCCGACCAGTCGAGGAACGACGCGGCATAGGCGATCTCGCTACGGGCCTCCGTCAACGGCTTGCCCTGCTCGCGCGTCAGCGTATGGGCCAGCGTCTCGGTGTGCTCGTGCATTGCCAGCGCGAGGCGGCGCAACAGGTTCGCGCGAAAATCAGGGGTCGCCGCCCGCCAGGGTCCGAACGCTGCACTCGCAGCATCCACGGCCGCGCGCGCCTGGTCGGCACCGCCCCAAGGTACCCATCCGACGGCCTCGTCGGTGCCAGGGTCGGAGACCCGCAGGTAGTCGCCACCGGCATCGACGCGGACGCCGTTGACGAGCGCGAGCGCGATGCGGTCAGGGTTGGGAGTGCGATCGAGTGTCACGGTCATGGTGGTGAGCGGGGTCGAAGCCAGCAGGCTAGAGGATGCAGGTACCGCTTGGCCACGGTTCGTTCACTGCGCGAAGCGAACATGAAAGTGATCAGCATGCCCACGCCAGTCGCGAATGATCCCCTGCATCGCCCGGTTCCCCCGCGGATACTGGAACCACGTCTCGAGGGCCTCGGTCGACGCGCCGTCACTGCGCGCCTGCTCGTAGAGCAGCTTCTGAACCTCGTAGTCCATGAAGATCCAGGCCACCGCGCGGCTCTCGAGCAGCGCGCGCACGAGGGTCCAGCTGCGAGCGCGATCGAGGTTCCCGGCGTGGGCCTGGACGAATCGCGCGACGTCGGCATCCCTGCCGTGAAGTACATAGCCGATGTCCACATCGCGGCCAGCCTGATGCGACAGGTGCGGCGGAAACGGTCCGCCGCCCGACTTGCTGAGATCGCCCACGTGCACGTCGGGTCCGCCGTCGGCGACCCGCACATACGCACGCAACGCCTCGCGCAAGCGCTGCACCGTGCGCGGCGTGCCCCACGCGAACGTCGGCGTCTTGATCATCCAGCCGGGGCCCGAATCGAGCTGCACGCCCTCACTCATGGTATCGCCGAGCGTGTCGTCGACCAGGTCGCTGTAGAACACGTCGTCGGGATCGATGCGCGCAGGCTCGCGACCCACGTCCAGTCGTTCGCGGTGCTCATCATGCAGCAGGATCACGCGACCGCGCTTGATCGCCGTGACGATCGCCGTTTTGCGCACGGGATCACCGGACCGATAGTTCGCGATCGTCCCGGCCTCGTGATCGCGGATCGTCGCCCGCGCGCCAGCAGGGTCGTCGGGGACCTGGGTCGCGAGCAAGGTCAGCGGCAGGCTCGTGATGGGATCGTCCGGCGCCGTCGGCACCGACACCGGCTGGCGCTCGTCGGCCGTTGTGACGGCCGCGCGTGCGGGCGGCTCGCCCACCGTGGGCAACACGTCGGGTGCAGTGGGCGGCTCGCCACAAGCGACCAGCAACCCCAGCATCAGCCCGACACGGCGCACACCCGCTGACCCGTGCAGGAGCCGTACACGGCGACGAACGCCAGCGATCGCGGGGCCCATGCGGATGCAAGCCAAGCCGCACGTGCCGTACTTGTCAACGACGCGCCGCCGGACTGCCGATTTGACAACTCGAGCCTGCCGCCCTGACCCTGTTCTCATGCAACGCTGGCGATGCCTCCTTGGGTTCGGCGCGTTCGCCTGCGGCGCGTCACCCGGTGTCGGCGGGCCCTCGGGGTCGACGGAAGGCTCCGCAACGACCTCGCCTGACCCGTCGGTGGGCACCACCGTCGGCGCGACGGCGTCGACCACTGCGATGACGAGCTCGGACCCCGACGACACCGGTGCTCCCGCTGACTGCACCATCTTTCCCGCGGACAACCCGTGGAACCAAGACATCTCGGGGCTAGCGGTGCATGAAAACTCGGCCGCGTTGATCGCGTCGATCGGCCTCGATACCGGGATGCACGCCGACTTCGGCACCGAGTGGGAAGGCGCCCCCATCGGCATCCCCTACATCGAGGTGCCGGCCACGCAGCCGACGGTTCCGGTCAGCTTCGAGTACGCCGACCAGAGCGACCCCGGACCCTACCCGATCCCTGCCGATGCGCCGATCGAGGGTGGCCCCGACGCTGACGGTGACCGCCACGTCCTCGCACTCGACCGCGAGAACTGCCGGTTGTTCGAGCTGTACGCGGCCTATCCCGTGGATGGCGGCACGTCGTGGACGGCGGGCTCGGGCGCGATCTTCGATCTCCGCAGCAACGCCCTGCGCCCGGCCGGCTGGACCTCCGCCGACGCCGCGGGGCTACCGATCTTCCCCGGTCTGGTGCGCTACGACGAGGTCGTCGAGCAGGGCGTCATTGCCCACGCGCTGCGCTTCACCGTCAGCGAGAGCCGCGCGGCGTACATCCCACCGGCGACCCATCAGGCTGCCGAGGCCACCGACGAGAACCTGCCACCGATGGGCCTGCGGGTCCGCATGCGCGCGGACTACGACTGCTCCGGACTCGCGTCGGAGATCCAGGTCATCTGCACGGCACTCAAGACCTACGGCATGTTTGTGGCCGACAACGGCAGCGATTGGTATCTGTCGGGAGCGCCCGATCCACGCTGGAACGACGAGGCCTTGCACGACATCGACGGAATCACGGGCGCGGCCTTCGAGGTGGTGTACACCGGTGACCCGATCGTCGGCGGTTGAAGTTGAAAAGAGTCATGAGCATGCATCGAGAGACCCTCATTCACGCCGCCTGGACCGCTGGATTCTTGCTGCTGGCCGCGTGTTCCGACCCGGCGGCGCAGTCGCCCGACACCGAGTCCGACACCGACACCAGTAGCTCGGGCGACGACACGACGACCGTCGACCCAACCGACGCCGACTCGAGCACGACCGCGCCCGCGGAGCTCTGTGGCAACGGCGCCCTCGACGACGGCGAGTCCTGCGACGGCGAGGAGTTCGGCGACGCGACCTGCGTGAGCCTGGGTTTCTTGTCCGGTGAGCTGACCTGCACCCCGAATTGCGTCAGCTACGGCACCTCGATGTGCGTGCTCTCGGTCTGCGGTGACGGTGCGATCGATGGCGAGGAGGCCTGCGACGGCGAGGCACTCGACGATGAGACCTGCATCACTCAGGGATTCCTGGCGGGCACGCTCGGCTGCCTCGCGCAGTGCAACGCCTTCGATACCTCGAGCTGCGAGCCCAACATCTGCGGTAACGACATCATCGAGCGCACCGAGTCCTGCGATGGCGACAACCTCGGTGACACCACCTGCCTCGACCTCGACTACGACGAGGGCACGCTGGCCTGCGCTGGAGACTGCAGCTTCGACGAGAGTGGCTGCATCACCTATGTCTGCGGCGACGACGTCATCAACGACGACAACGAGCAGTGCGATGGTCCCGACCTCGCGGGCGCCACCTGTGATGACCAAGGTCTCGGCGCGGGTGCTGTCACTTGCAGTGCGCGCTGCGCTCTGGACTACAGTGGATGTTGCGGCGACGAGACGCAGGGTGGAGATGAGCTGTGCGATGCGCTCGACTTCGGCGGGCAGAGTTGCGCCGACTTGGGCAACTTCGACGACGGCACCTTGGTGTGTGCGGCGACTTGCGACGACATCGACACCACCGGCTGCACGCTGTGCGGTGACGACCTCGCCCAGGGCAACGAGGCCTGCGATGGCGACGACTTGCTCGCCAACGATTGCACGACCGTACCCGGCGGGTTCGTCGGCGGCGTGCTGCTGTGCGACCCGAACTGCGGGCTCGACCTCTCGGGGTGCAACTATTGCGGCAACAACCTGCTCGACGCCGGGGAGGACTGCGACGACGAGGACCTCGGCGTCGGCGACTGTCTGTCGCTCGGTCACACCGGCGGCCTGCTGGGCTGCGCCGGCAACTGCAGCTACGACGAGTCGCTGTGTACCGACTTTCCGGCGCCCTCGACCGACGAGCTGGTGATCACGGAGATCATGCGCGACCCGGTCGCCGTCAGCGATCCCAACGGTGAGTGGTTCGAGCTGTACAACCCCAGCGGCACCGACACCTACCAGCTGTTCGGCTGCACGGTTCAAGACGACGGCGGCGAGAGTTTTTCGGTCGACGCCGACCTGACGATCGGGCCCACCGAGCGCATCACCTTCGGTCGCAGTGCCGGCGTGGGGTTCGTCCCGACGTTCGTGTACGGCGGTATGGTCCTGGGCAACGCCGACGACGAGCTCGAGCTGCTGTGTGGCATGGCCGTCACGGTCGACCGGGTCGCGTGGTCGAACCCCGCGTTCCCGGCACCCGTTGGCAGCACGATGGCACTGGATCCCACCCAGAGCACCACGGCCGCGAACGATGTCGGCGCCAACTGGTGCGTAGCCACGAGTCCGTACTTCATGGGCGATCTGGGCACGCCGGGGCTCGCCAACGGCGGCTGCGACTGACCCTGCAGCCCCCTTGCTGGGCTCCTGGGCGGGGACTTGCCTCGCGCGCCGACGTGCGGCAAAGATGCGCAGCCGTGAGCGTGGACATCGTCATTTTTAGCCCCAAGTTGCCGGCCGAACTCGGGACTGTCGAGGCCGAGTGCCGCACGCTGCTGGACAACTGGCTGGTCGCCCACGACGGCGTCGATGAGCCCTTCGCCGACTTCGATCTGGGTGGCGCGGTCCCCTCGGCGGACGATGCGATGCAGCTGGTCTGGGACACCGACGGTGGTCTAGCGGCACCGGACTCGCCCGAGGTCGCCGAGGCGCTCTCGCGACTGGCAACGGTTCGCTCGGTGATCACGATCGAGCGACCCGACGATCCGGCCGTCAATCCGCTGGTGGTGTCGGTGTTGCGATTCTTGATCCGCGGCGCCGGCGAGGGCCTCGTGCAGTTCGTCGACGCGCTCGAGACGACCGAGCAGGCGTTGGCGTCGCTCGCCGGGCATCCCGAGGCCGAGAGCTTCCTGCCGCCGCGAACCACCACGGTCCGTACCCCGCGGTCGGGAAACCGCGCAGTCACGGTCGACACTGCGCCCCGCGCCAACCTCGCGGCCATCGACGTACCGCGACTCATCGTCGATCGGCTGGTGGCCGACGGCCTCATCGCTCTGGACTCCGGCAAGCGCCGAGACGGGCTCGAGAAGCAGCTCGATCGCGCGCTGGCCTCGGACGACGAGCTTTCCCCGGTCAAGGCCCTGATCGAGGTGTTGCTCGACCACGACGCAGTCGCGGAGGTGTATGGCACCGACGCGGAACTCGAAGGCAGCATGCGCCGCGCCCTCGAGTCGGTCGCGTCGCGCTGAGGTCTCGCGCGGCGATGCTCCCGGCATCGCCACGCCAAGACCGCGTCACCCGCTGATCGTGATCCCGGTCGCGTCGCACGACCAGGTGTACTCGGTGCCGAGCACCATCGCTCCGAGCTCTTCGCAGAGCTCGGCCATGCCGGTTCCGGGCACGACGAGGATCGGGTCGTTCGCCGGGTCTTGATCCTTGCTCGGCGCGCCCGCCAGCATGAACTGCGGCGCGTTGAGCAGCACCCCCGCGTACCTTCGCGCAGCGGTGTCGACGTCGGCCGCCGACAGGTTTGCGACCGGCGTATCGAGCGAAAAACCCATCACACCGGCAATGGCATCGGCCTCGCCCTCGTTGATGATCGTGTTCTCGGTGATCAATCGATCTTTCAGCGCCGCAGCGACCTCACGCATCGTCGCACCCGACCCGGACGCGACCTGGACGAGCTGGCTGATATAGTCGGAGCCGGCACACTCGCCGCCCAGAGGCCCGGTGCACTCGCCCTGGAACGGGACCTGGACGCCCTGGGCCGTCTGCAGCTCCCAGTGCAGGAGCCCGGTGAAGTCGACACCGTTGTAGCCGCTCTCGCTGTCGTTGAGGAACACGCCGGAGTCGCGCAGGAAGTCGACGAGCGCGGGAGCTTCATTGCATACGCCGCCGGCCGTGCCCGCGCCGCAAGTCACTCCGCCTTGCTCGTCGGGCGTCTCCGATGGACCAAACCGCTGGGGCCTGTTCCACCACATCGCGCGCGCCAGCGAGTCGAGGAGCACCATCGCCGAATAGCGATGCAGCGAGTCACCGACCCCATTGCCGCGGGCGGTCGGATCTGCCGAGCCCTTGGTGAACGGGTCGAAGATCGCCGGCATGTGGTACGGCGTCGTCGCCCCGCACGCATCCGGCGTGTCCTGGTTGAAGTACGGCACCTTCGTCACTTCGGCGACGACGTTGCGCAGCGAGTAGCGGTTGTCGGAAAACGCCTCCGCGAGCCCCTGCAGGATGTCTCGCTGGGTCTCGTTGCGCGGAAAGTTGTTCGCGACGGTCAGCGGATAGCCCATCGCCTCGCGCCACACACGGTTGGCAATGTTGGCGGAGAACAGCCACGCAAACCCGACGTTCGGATCGAGCACGGTGCCATCATCGCCGAGCGCGAGGCCTTCGTCGTAGAACGACTGGAACCCTTCGCGCATGTGATCGTCGAGCTGCACCACAGTGGCGCCGAGCTCGTATTCCCCGATCATGTAGCCTGCTGTGGGGAATAGGACGTGGGCATCGTTGCCCGCGTCGAAATCGAACTCGCCGCAGTCGGCGTCCATGCCCCACGGCACGTCGTTGCCATCGGCCGGAGGATCGGGGTACTCGAGGTTTTCGTCCATGCCCACCGTGGGAATGTCATCGGTGGGGGAGAGCCATGCGGTGTTGGCGAAGCCGAAGTGGCGGAACACTGCGTGGGCCTTGGCCGCGTCGGGGGTGGCCGCGGTCGGACCGTAGGTCGCCAGCTCCACGTTGCCGGGCAGCGGCCAGTGGCGATCGAAGTCGGGATCGGTCGCGTCGGTCACCGCAAACTCGGCGCGGTGGCAGTCCATGCACTCGGTGAACCGACCGAGATAGGAAGACTCGAAGATCTTGCCGTAGTTGCCGACGTTGGCAGCCTCGAGCTCGGCGTGGGTCACGTTGCCGGCGATCATCGGCGCCGAATGCCGCGAATAGAGGTCGGCACGGTACGCCGGGCTGATGTCGTCGAGCAGCAGCGCGCTATAGACGACGTCCCCGAGGTGAAACGAGTTGTCGTACTGCACCGCAGCCGGGTTGTCGCGAATGAACTCTGCGAGCGCGGTGCCGTTGGACTCGGCTCCGAAACGATCGTAACAAAGCTCGTTGCGCCGATCGGCGCTGACGTTGATCCGCAGCTGCTCGTAGATCCACTGCTTCCAGCGGTCGAGGTAGAGATCGCCGCGCGCCAGCCCGAGCGCCACGACGCGGCGGCCGTCGACATCCATGCCGTCGAGCTGCTCGACCATCTGCGCAAGGATTCTGGCCTCGCGACCGCTTTCCACTCGGCGGCCCTGGATGAACGGAACTGCCCGCTTTGCCCACGCCTCGTTGCCGGCGTCGCACAGCTGCGTCTCCTCGTCCGGAGCGTCTGGCTCGCCACCGTCTTCACCCGAGGTCAGCCATTCGCCCGGCGCAGATTCTCCCCCTTGGGAGTCGGTCGCGAAGCCCGATGACGCCACGGCGTTCGAGCCGCCGTTGCAGCCCACACCGGCAACACCAGCACCGACCGCCAACAGGATCGCGGCGCGCCACAGGCGAAGGCGAGTCGAAGAAGTGGATGTCGTGATCATGTGACCCCCAGGTAGATGTCGCGGATGCGGCGGGCGGCGTTCTCTTCGTCGGTCACGCCGCGGACGTCGCCGACTGCGAAAGACTGCGACGAGAACGGATACATACCCAGCGCCTCCATGACCATCATGCGGTTCTCGGCGGGGGTGACGTAGTCGATGGCGTAGCCGTCGACGCCATCGGTGGTGGCCGCCTCGGGCCGATAGTCGACGCTCCCGTAGCAGCCTGCCGAGCGGATCGGGCCACCGATGAACAGCGTGATGTAGCCCCACGGCCAGTGGTTCGTACCGGTTTGTCCGGCTTGTTCCTGGCGGTGCGGCGTGCGACCAAACTCGGTGTTCACGATGATCATCGTGGTGTCGAGGTTGAGCTGTCCGGGACCGGTGCCGATGATCCCGGCGATCGCGGCAAGCGTGTGCGTGATGTTCTGCGCGGCATAGGCCGTGTGCAGTGTGTGGTTGTCATGGCCGCCGGTGGGGTGTGGATTGATGCCCGTGTCGATCCACGTCACGAACCGGGCCTGACCATCGGCCCGCGTCAGGAGGTTTGCCGCGAGCGCCGCCTGCATGCGCGGCATGTCCTGGCCCGCGGGGATGCCACCGCACGCCGGCGGATTCGGACCGGGGATCGACTCGAACTGATCGGGCGACAAGATCGACTCGAGGTCGGGCGCGTGACGCCGCGCGAAGTTGGCGTACTCGTAGTTCGCGAGCTCGGCAGAGCGCGTCGGCGAACCGAGCGCGCCAGTGCGAAAGCGCGCCTCGTATTGCTGACGGTAGAACGACACCGCGGCGTCGAACGTCTCCGGATCGCCCGGGCCGGTGCGGGCGAGCAGAGCCGACAGCGGCGAATTCGCCGAGACTGGCACACCCAGCGGACGCGCCGAGCCGGGGTGAAATCCGACGGCCGAGGCCGACAGGGTGTTGGCCTGCGCATAGCCCGAACCGGGGTACAGCACGTAGGAATACGGGGTCGTCCGAGCGCCTCCGCCCGCTTCCGGGTTCTCGGTGAAGTAGCGCTGAACCGCCGTACCGAGGCCGGCGAGCCGCGGCTGTCCGAGGCGGTCGCCGGTGAAGCACAGCGGATTGGCACCCTCGTGGGCGACGTTGTCGTGGCGCTGCACCACGATGCGCATCCGCTCCAAGATGTCGGGGCGAGCGCGCCACGGCACGGTCCAAGGGCCCAGGGACAGCTGCACACCGTTGTTGTCGGCGACGCCCAACGGGACCGTCAGCGGCTCGGCGGCACCATAGCCGCACGCCGCAAACCGGTCGTCGCGGTTGAGCTCATCGCCAAAGACGCCGGCCTGGGGCGCGAATTGGTTGAAGTAGCGGCCAACGTCCAGACCCCAGTCGGGCACCGTATAAAACGTGTCCCAGGGGCTCATGCCACCGTTGAGCTGGACCTCGAGCACGTTGGTCGCGATCCGATCCTCGGGCAAGCGAAGCGCTAGACGATCGCTCGGCCACGCCCCCCAGCCCGCCGCCCGCGCGCCGCGTGGGAACTTGAGAATGCTGAACACGCCCACGGCCGCCGCTGCGCTCGCGGTACCTGCTGCTTGAAGAAAGCCTCTGCGTTTCATGGTCGTGGCCTCGGGGTCGAACTGGTAGGACGCCGAAAAACTATTATGCGCCGGCGATGAGGTCGAAATAGCCTCGACGCTCATACCGCGTGACGGTCTTCACGCCGCCTTCGGGGAAGGGAATCCGCTCGACTCGCTCGCGCGACACCGTCATGGTGATGGGGCCCGGTTCGAGTACGGCAAAGGCCTCGGCCGGGATTTCGTACTCGCCATCGTCGATGGCGCGGATCGTGAACATACGGCCCACGTCGTCCCAGACCCGGATGATCAGCCGGTCGCGCGAGCCGCCTTCCCCACTCCATTCGACGTCGAGCGCGGCGCCCTGCGGGATCTCGGCGTTGTAGGCGGCGAAGTCGGGGACATCGATGGTCAGCTCGCGTGGTGCTTCCACGGGCCCCGTGAACACCTTGGTCGTGAACAGCGTGCCGCCGTACATCGTGAGGTCATAGTCGGCGCCAGGCACCCAGTCCTCGGGTTGCGCCACGCAGCCTTCGGTGGTGCTCGACGGCGTCGACGCGTACACCGGAAACAGATCCGTGGCAGTGCCGACGTGGAGTAGACATGCGAGGATCTCGACCTCGCCGGTGGCGAGCTTGAAGGCGGCACCGGCCTCGGACCACGCATCGTTCTCGCCCCAGTCGAACCCGCCCGGAATGTCGTTCTGCTCGAGCACATCATCATCCTCGGGCGGCAGGGGGAACTTGGCCTGCAACGAGAACACCGAGTAGAAGTCGTCGATCTCTTCGACGAGCGCCTCGTCGGTATGCCACGCCCCAGCGATGCCGATGTGATCGACACCCGTCAGCGCGTCGGCGGGGTAGAACGAGAAGGTCAAGATGCCGCGGACGTTGCCCTCGCCCCAGCTCTCGACGCCATCGTCGGGGCCACCGTCGTCGTTTTTGGCGTCGCTGAGAAAGCCCGACACATCGGACTCGCCCAATGCCGCGTCCTCGCTGGCGCACGCGACCACGAGGGCCGCCCAGACGGTTGCTAGCAAGTGGTGAGAGCAGCGGGTTCGCACGGACTAGCGCACCTGATCTTACATGAGGGAAACACCGTCCCGGGCGCTGTGCAAGCGCTGCACTGGTAAACCGAGCGCACGGCCATGCGCAGCGAATGCGGTTCGCAACGCGCGCGACGGCGGGTGGGACGCGCTCGACGCTCGCCGACGGTGGCGGGTCTGGCGCCCCGGTTCTCCTCGCGATGGGGTCGGTGACATCGGTCCACGGGCATCGTGAGCCTGAGGCGAGCGCAGGATCTTGCAAGCCGGCGCAGCTTCGCGCGCTGGCACCCCGCGATCTCGCCGCTCAAAACGTCCCCACTCGACCGCGCGCCTGCGCGCGCTTGACGGTAGCCGCGACCCGGCCTTAGTCTCCGACGCCTTCTGGGAGAGCGCGTGGCGCCCGTAGTCGACCCGCAACCAGTTCCTTCCCCGCACCGGTCTGTCGTCAACGCGGTCGCGGCAGGGCTGCTACTGCTCGCCGGCGCGTCGTTGGTCGCACGGACCTTCCTGCACTGGGTGAACGACACGACGCCGGCGGGAATCCGCTGGGTCAGCTCGATGGACACCGATCGGGTCGCTGCGATCCGTGACGCCCTGCCGCGGCTCGCGGCCAAGGACGAACCCGCGGCCTTCATGCTCGGCCCCTCGACCGCGTTCTACGGCTTCTTGCCGGACGTGTTCGACGAGACCTTGCGCGCCGGTGGCGTCGAGGTCGTCTCCTACAACCTCGGCGCACTGGGCAACGTCGCGGCGACCGACCGCCTGATGGTGCGGCGGCTCGGGGACGCCTTCGCCAAGACCGGTCGGCGGCCTACCCTGGTCATCCTTCCGTTCGCGCCGCTGGCCGCGACCGTCGGCTTTCTCGAGGGCCGGACCCGCTCGCACGAGCGAAAAAAGGCCCTACTCTCGACGCCCGCAGAGCTGCTGTCGTTGTTCTTCCGCCATCCCCACGAGGCGACCGAGCTCGCGACGCTCCAGCTGTTTGGAGGCATCGGTCCCGCCGACTCGAACAGCATGCTGGGCAAGCGCATGTTCCTCGCGCCGAGCTGGTGGTTCGGGCGTCCCGACTGGAAGCCGGGCGACTGGGAGCAGCAGTCGGCGAAGGTCAACCAGGGTTACGCCCCCCAGCTGGGCAAGTTCGACGAGGCCACCCGCGGCGTGTTCAACCCGCTGATGGGCAACACGCTCGCCGACTACGATCGCATGGCCGAGCTCGCGTTCATCCCGGGGAACCTGGCGAAGCAGTTCGCGTTCTGGGGCTCGACGGATTTCGAGAATGTTCCCATCGATCCCGAGCGCCTCGACACGTTCGTCATGGCCGTGCTCGAGGCCAAGCCGATCGCCGACACCGTGGTCGTGGTCGTGCCGCCCAACTCCGATCACGTGCGACCCGGTCCGACCGGGCGAGCCAACGTGCTCGCAGCGCTCGCCGAGATCACCGAGCGAACCGGGGTAGCGGTTGTCGACCTGAGCGAGGCGCCCGAGTTCGGCCCCGGCGACTTCGTGGATTTCACCCACCTAAAATACAACACGGGCTCCCCCAAGTTCACGCGCATGCTCGCCGAAGCCGTGGGACCCATCATTCGTGATCGCGCGAGGTAGCCGTGGACTTTTCCTGGACCCCGGAACAACACCAGTTATACGACAATGCGCTGGCTTTCGCCCGCGATCGACTCGAACCCTGCGTTCAGAAAAAGGTCGGGTTTCGCCAGTGCTTCTTGGCCTGCGGCGAGTTCGGCCTGCTGGGCCTGTGCGCGCCGGAGTCCTACGGCGGGGTCGGCCTGGGCGCCCTCGATACCGCGCGCACGTTCGAGGCGGTGGGCCGCGGCTGCACCGACAGCGGCCTGGTGTTCGCAGCGGCCGCCCATCTGTTCGCTTGCGTGATGCCGATTGTCGAGTTCGCCACCGAAGAACTCAAGCAACAGGTGGTGCCCAAGCTATGCAGCGGTGAGTTCGTCGGCGCCAATGCGATCACCGAGGACGTCTCGGGTTCCGACGCCTTCGCCATGCACACGGCCGTCGAGAAGGACGGCGACGACTACATCATCACCGGCTCGAAGAGCTACGTGACCAACGGCCCATTCGCCGACATCCTCGTCACCTACGGCACGCTCAATCCTGCCCATGGCCACATGGGTATCGTCGGGCTCGTGATCCCCACCGTGACCGCCGGCGTCACGGTCGGCGCACCGTTCGAGAAGCTGGGCCTCAAAGGCGCTCCGATCAGCTCGGTCTACTACGAGCGCTGTCGCGTCCCTGCCGGTGCCCGGCTCGGGCGCGAGAGTCAGGGCTCGTCGGTGTTCACGCGCTCGATGCACTGGGAGCGGGCGTGCTTGTTCGGGATGTATCTCGGCGTGATGGATCGTCAGCTCGAGCAGGTCGTCGCCTACCTCAAGCAGCGCCGTCAGTTCGGCAAGCCGCTGTCCAAGCAGCAGGTGCTCGCGCACCGAGCCGCCGACATGAAACTGCGGCTGGAGAGCGCCCGGTTGCTGCTGTACCGCGCCTGCTGGAAGATCGACTGCGGCGAGGACGCGACCCAAGAGATCGCGATGTCGAAAATCGCGACCAGCGAGGCGGCGGTGCAGTCGGCGCTCGACGCCGTTCAACTCCACGGTGGCAATGGCGTGATGGAAGAGATGGGCATCGCCCAGATGCTGCGTGACGCCGTACCGAGCACGATCTTCTCGGGCACGTCCGAGATCCAGCGCAACCTCATCGCGCGGGGGCTGGGCCTGTGACCCTGCTCCATCAGCTCGTCGCCCGCCAAGCGCTGCGCAACCCCGAAGCGATCGCGGTTCGCTGCCAGAGCGACACGCTGAGTTACGGCCAGCTCGACGCCTTGGCCAACCGCATCGCGCGTTGGCTCGAGGCCCAGGGGGTCAAGCCCGGCGACCGCGTCGCGGTGTGGCTGCCCAAAGGCGGCAACACCGTGGCCGCGATGCAAGGCGTGCTCAGGATCGGTGCGGCCTACGTGCCGGTCGATCCGCTCAGCCCTGGCGCCCGTGCGCGCATCATCCTCGAGGATTGCGGCGTCAGTGCCGTCATCACGCGGGCGGCGTGGGCCGAGGCGGCGCTGACGGACGGCCTGCAAGCGGTGCCTTGCCTGCCCATCGATGAGCAGTTTCGGGGACACCAATGGAGCGACCTGCTGGCGTTGTCGGCCGCGCCGCTGCCCGAGCCGCAGCGCACGATCCACGACCTCGCGTACATCCTCTACACCTCCGGATCGACCGGTCGGCCCAAGGGCGTGTGCATCAGTCACCTCAACGCCCTCGCGTTCATCGAGTGGGCTGCGGTCACCGTGGGCGCCACCGAGCACGACCGTTTCTCCAATCACGCGCCGTTTCATTTCGATCTGTCGGTGCTCGATCTCTACGCAGCATTTTGGTGCGGCGGTTCGGTCTATCTGATCTCGGAGGGCGGTAACTATTCGCCGCAAGGCTTGGTCGAGCTGATCGATCGCGAACAGCTCACGGTCTGGTACTCGGTGCCCTCCGCACTGATCCTGATGATGGAGCACGGTGGGCTGCTCGAGCGTGCTGCCGCCTCGCTGCGGACGGTGCTGTTTGCCGGCGAGCCCTTCCCGATCAAGCACCTGCGGCGCCTGCGAGAGCACTGGCCCGACAAGCGGTTCCTCAACCTCTACGGTCCGACCGAGACCAACGTCTGCACCGCCTACGAGGTCGACGTGCTCACCGATAGCCAGACCGCGATTCCGATCGGCACAGCGACGTGCGGTGACCTGGTGTGGGCGGTCAAGGATGACGGCACGCACGCAGGCCCGGGCGAAACCGGAGAACTCCTGGTCACCGGTCCCACCGTGATGCTCGGCTACTACGGCCAGCCGCCGCAAGGCGATCGCCCGTACCCCACCGGCGACATCGTCCGGCTCGAGGCCGATGGCAACTACAGCTACATCGGGCGCCGTGACCACATGGTCAAGATTCGCGGCTTCCGCGTCGAGCTTGGCGAGATCGAAAGTGCTCTGCTCGCCCACCCCGACATCCACGAGGCCGCAGTGCTCGTCCACGGCGAGGGCGCTGCCGCCAAGCTGGTCGGATTCCTCAGTTCCCCTCCCGAGCGGCCCGAGCGGCCCTCCATGGTCGCGATCAAGCAGCACTGCGCGGGCCGCCTGCCGCGGTACATGATTGTCGACCAAGTCCGGTGGTGTGACAGCCTGCCCCGCACGCGCAACGGCAAGATCGATCGACTGGCGCTGGCCAACGAGCTCAACGGAGACAAACCATGACTGACCAAGAAATCCTCCAAGAGGTCCGCACCTACATTGCCAACACGTTCCTCGACGGTGATTCCAAGGGCCTCGACGAGAACACACCGCTGCTGCAGACCGGCATCGTCGACTCGATGGGGATCATGGAGTTGCTGTCGTTCATCCGCGACCGCTTCTCCCTGGACCTCCCCGAAGAAGAAGTCCGCCCGGAGAACCTCGAGAACCTCAAGGTGATCGTGGCGCTGGTCAACCGTTTCAAGAAAAGCTGAGCCGTTTCCGGCAACGCGTGTCGCGATAGGTCCCGAGGATGCTGTTCAACTCGACGCTCTTCATCGTTTTCCTGCTGGTATTCCTCGGCATCTACACCTTTGTCGCCAGGACTCGGGACCAGAAGCTCATCGCCATCACGGTGGGCAGCTGCATCTTTTACGCGGGTTGGGACTATCGATTCGTGCCGCTGTTGCTCGGCACCGCGGTGCTCGACTTCTTTCTCGCCCACGAGATGGAAAAACAGCGCGAGAACCGGGTGGCCCGCAAGCGCCTGCTGGTGCTCAGCATCGTCTTGAACCTCGGGGTTCTGTTCTTCTTCAAGTACACCAACTTCTTCCTCGATTCCGCGTACGGCTTGATGGACCTGTTCGGGATGACTCGGCCGACCGGGTTTCTCGAGATCGCCCTGCCGGTCGGCATCTCGTTCTACACGTTCCAATCGATGAGCTACACGGTGGACGTCTACCGTGGGACGCTGCGCGCCCGTGAACGTCCGCTCGAGTTTCTCGCGGGCGTTTCTTTCTTCCCGCACCTGGTGGCCGGCCCGATCATCCGCGCGTCGGTGTTGCTGCCGCAGTTCGAGGCCTTCGCTCCCCTGCCGTGGGCGGCCTACCGCCGCGGCGTGATGCTCATCGCGATCGGCCTGTTCAACAAGGCCATCGCCGACATGCTCGGTGTCGTCGTCGACGAGATGTACGCGGGCCAGGGTCCGCCGACGCTGCTCGCCGCGTGGACCGGCACGCTGGCGTTCGCCGGCCAGCTCTACGGGGACTTCTGTGGCTACACCGACATCGCGATCGGCGTCGCCCTGCTGCTCGGCTTCGAGATCCCCCCCAACTTCGATCTACCGTACCTGTCGACCTCGCCGATCGAGGTGTGGACGCGGTGGCACATCTCGTTGTCGACCTGGCTGCGCGACTACGTGTACCTGCCGCAGATGAAGCGCGACTTCCTCGCGAAGCGCAAGCCGCGGCCGTATCGGGCGCTGTTCATCACGATCATACTCGCGGGTCTGTGGCACGGCGCAAGCTGGACCTTCGTCGCGTGGGGCCTGGTCCAGGGCACGATCCTCAACGCGAACCACTGGCTGTTCAAACGCTACCCCAAGCTCAAGCGAACCATCGTGTCGGGCTGGCCCAAGCTGCTGGCGATCGGCATCACGTTCTACCTGTGGCTGCTGGGCGGCATCATGTTCCGAGCCCCGAGCTTTGGCCGCACCCTCGAGGTCGCCAAGGGCATGCACCTGGGCAACGGGCTGGGCGCTCCGACGTACAGCAACCTGCTGACGTTCGGGCTGGTCGTGCTCGGTCTGGTGACCGGCCACTTCGTGTCGTGGCTGTCCAATCGCAGCACGAGCTTTCAAACGTCCAAGGTGTTCTGGCCCGCCCTGTTTTTGTTCACGACCTTTGCGATGTGCTTCGGCGGGGTTTCGTCGTCGTTCGTGTACTTTGCGTTCTAGGCCGCGCAGAGGCGCCCAGAGCGCATTTTCTCCGCAAGCGGGTGCCGTGCTACGGTCTCCTCCAGGAAAGCGGGCGACTCATGCGCGAACTTCGTCATTCTCACTTGCGCGTCGCGCTCCCGATCCTGGCCTTGAGCCTCGCCTGCAGCGCCAGCGATGGCTCGACAGACGACGTCGCGTCCACGACGGGCGGCAGCGGCGGTGCATCCAGCGACGCGACCGGATCGGCGACCACTGCCGGCACCCTGCCGACGGGGACCAGCAACCCTGACACTGGCACCAGTCTTTCCGACACCACGGACGATCCGGGCGACAGCACAGCAGCGTCCGAGACGAGCGGTTCCGGGTCCAGCGCGGATGGCAGCGACTCCACGACCGGACCGGGCGTGCCGCTCGGTCCCAGCCCCGGATGCGGCAACTCGACCCAGGCGCCCGGCTCCTTCGTGGGTATCGAGGTGGACGTCGGTGGATTGACACGCACGTTCAACCTGGTGGTGCCACCGGCGCATGACGGCGAGACCCCGATCCCCTTGGTCCTGGCGTTCCATGGCTGGTTTCTCAACGCGCAGACCCAAGCAAACATGTCGCAGATGAGCGTCACTGCGAACGAGCGGGGCTTTGCCATCGCGTACCCGCAAGGCGTCGGCGAGTCGTGGAACGCAGGGTCGTGTTGTGGCACGGCGTTCGATCAGGGCGTCGACGATGTCGCGTTCACACGAGCGCTGGTTCAGCAGGCCGGTGAGGCCCTGTGCCTCGACGAAAGCCGGATCTATGCGACCGGATTTTCCAACGGTGGCTTCATGTCGCATCGGCTGGCTTGCGAGGCGTCGGATGTGTTCGCCGCGATTGGTCCGGTCGCCGGTGTTCTGATGATCCCCGACGCCGAGTGCACCCCGCCGCGCGCGGTGCCGGTCATGCACTTCCACGGCACGGACGATCTGTCCGTCGCCTTCGGTGGCAACGGCAAGGTGCCGCACATCTCGGTGGCCGTGTCGACTGCGGACTGGGTCGCGCGCAACGGCTGCGATCCCGACCCTGAGGTGACATTCCAGCAGGCCGACACGACCTGTGAGACGTGGTCCAACTGCGGCGACGACGGGGCCGAGGTCATCTTGTGCACCATCGAGGGGATGGGGCATTGCTGGCCGGGCGACCCGGTGTGCACGGGCCTGATGGACACGCCGTCGCTGACGCTGCCCGCCAGCGACGCGCTGGCAGACTTTTTCGAGGCCCATCCGATGCCGTAGCCGCCACCGCACCCGAAAGCCGTATAGTCGAGCCTGCACCGGAGCGGCATGTCTGATTTTGATCGCCCGTTTTTCTTGGTCGGCTCCGAGCGCTCGGGAACCTCGCTGCTGCGCTTGATGCTCGAGCACCACCCGCAGATCGCCTGCGCGGCAGAGTTCGAGTTCTTGGTCGAGTTTCCCGGGTTCGCTGGTGCCCAGACCGACCCCATCGCCTACGCCCAGTGGCTCGCCACCGATCGCATCTTCCAGGCCTACGAGCTACACATCGATCCGAAGCTCGACTATCTGGGACTCGCCAGGGCGTTCCTCGCCCAATACTGCGGCACCGACAAGCCGATCGTCGGCGCCACGTGTCACAAGCACTTCGATCGACTGCGCACGTTGTGGCCTCGACCCCGCT
>CANLQR010000067.1 GCA_947492135.1 Deltaproteobacteria bacterium
CGACATCGAACGTCGCGGGTCCGTAGGGCAGGCGGCAGTCGTCGCCGCCGATCGCCATCCACACATTGGCGAGGCCCTCCTGTCGGCAGCGCTCCGCGGTGAACTGCGCCCGCGAAGCCACGACTTCGAGTGCCGCCACCGATCGCACACGGCGCGCGAGTGCTTCGGTGACATGACCGAACCCGGCACCGATCTCCAGCACGTCGCTGGTGGACGTCAGCGGCAGGGTTTCGATGAACGACGTGTGCTGGGTCCCGCTGAGCTGCTCGGGGAAGACCTGTTGCAGCGCGGCGCGCCAGCCCTTGGTGTGAGCGAGACGGTTGAGGTCGGCCATCTTCGCCTCGACGATCGAATCCTCACGGGCCGCGAAGCGAAGGAACATGGGGAGGTGTTGCTGGAGTGCGGTGGTTAGGGTCATGACGTGCCTTGATGGTCGGGCGGGCGGTGAACTTCAGTCGTTGGCGAACCCTGGCCTGGCGCAAGGATCTTGGGGCCGCGGGCGAGACCGTCGTTCGTCGGTGCTACGAAGACGAGCGCTTTTACCCGCGGTAGCGCGGCGGTCGACAACTTCTCGCGGGGAATCGCAGCGCCGACGTCCGCCCGGCGACACTTGCTGCAGTCCGAGCGTGGCGGCGTACAAACACAACGCGCGGTTGAGTGCCTACGGCACTGGGTCGGACGACTGAGCAAGGGCGCTCACGTGCGAAGCAGGGGCCGCTATAGTGTCGCGTGCTCCTGGCTGCTCCCTCGTTCCTGCTCGCGCTGCTCACGATCCCCCCGCGCTTGCCCGAAGCCACGCCCAACGCGGTGCCGTGGCCGAGCATTGCCGCCGAACCCGCGGACGGCGCCGATCAGGCCGAAAGCGCCGCGGACGATCCCGACGCGGTCACCACCGTCGTGCTGCGCAACGGACTGACGGTGCTGTTGTCGGAAAACCACCAGCGCCCCGAGATCTTCGGGGCCGTGGTCGTGCGCACCGGCGGCAAGAACGATCCTTCGGACAACACCGGGATGGCCCACTACCTCGAGCACATGCTGTTCAAGGGCACCCAGAGTCTCGGAACCACCGACTGGGCCGCGGAACGACCGCTGCAAGCCCGCATCGAGCAGCTTTACGAGCAGCTGCGCACGGCCAAAGGTGCTGCGCGCGATCGACTGGTGGCTGAGCTCAACACCACGGTGCGCAAGACCTACGCGTATGTCGTGCCCAACGAGCTCGACCAGCTGCTCGAGCAACTCGGTGGCACCGGCGTCAACGCCTTCACGACCTACGACGAGACCGTCTATCACAACACCTTTCCCGCCTCGCAACTCGACGCGTGGCTGGCGATCTACGCCGAGCGCTTTCGCGAGCCGGTGTTCCGACTGTTCCCGACCGAACTCGAGGCGGTGTACGAGGAGAAGAACATCGCGATCGACACCACCGGCTATGAGCTTTTTCGCCGGTTCATGCGCGGTGCCTTCCCGGAGCACGGCTACGGAACCAACGACATCCTCGGCGAAGTCGAGCACCTCAAGCGCCCGTCGCTGCTGGCGATGAAGCGCTACTTCGAGACCTACTATGTGCCGGGCAACATGGCGCTGGTGCTGTCGGGCGACTTCGAGGTCGCCGAGATCATCCCGCGCATCGAGGCCCAGTTCGGCGGGTGGCCGGCCGGCAAGTCGCCGCCGCCTACCGCTGGGCGCGTCGAGGCCTTCGGGATCGGCGAGCGTCTCCCCGTGCGGCTCAGCCCGATTCGCGTGGGCGCTGTCGCCTACCGCACCGTGCCCGAGTCGCACCCCGACTATGCAGCGCTGAAGGTTGTCCGCGGCCTGCTCACCAACGGGCAGCGCTCGGGCTTCGTCGACCGGCTGTCCGACGAGGGCAAGCTGCTGCTCGCGATGCACGTGCCGGCCGACTTCGCCGAGCACAACGTCGACGTCGTTGCCTACGCGCCGCGGCTGTTGACGCAGTCGTTTCGAGGGGCGGAAAGGCTCGTGCGCGCCCAGTTTGCCCGCGTCGTCGCGGGTGAGTTCGACGAGGCGCGACTCGAGTCACTGCGCACCAGCCTGCTGGTCGCCGAGGCCCAGCGCTGGGAGGACAACCGTGAGCGTGCGCTTGCCATGGCCCACGCGTTCGTGGCGCGCGGCGGGTGGTCCGGCCAGGTCGAATACCTGAAGCGATTGCGTGCGCTCGACAAAGCCGACGTGATGCGGGTGGCCGGCGAGCTGTTCGGCGAGCGCTATCTGCGAGTTCGCTCGCGCATGGGCATCGTTCGCAAGCAGCGGCTCGACAAGCCCAAAACCCCTGCGGTCGAGCCCCGGCGGGGCGCTCACTCCGAGCTGTTCAAGCACCTGCAGGACAGCCGCGGACAGCCGTCGAACCTCGCCTGGGTCGACCTCGATCGCGACCTCGTGCGCGAGCCGGTCAGTCCCGGCGTCTCGTTGATCGCGAACGCAAATCCGTACAACGACATCTATACGCTCGAGCTGCGCTTTGGCATCGGTACCGACGCCATCCGCGAGCTCGATGTTCTGGCCAACTATCTCGGCCGTGTGGGCAGCGCCCGGCACCAAGGTCGGCGCTTCTTCGAGGCGCTCGCGGCCATGAGCACCACGGTGTCCGCGACTGCCGAGACCGATCGGTTCGTCGTGCAGGTCCAAGGCCCGCAGCAGCACATGGCGGCGGCACTGGGTCTGCTGGGCGAGCTTCTCCGTGACCCCGCTTTCGAAGCCAAGCCCTTGCGGCAGCTACGGCGGGAGATCTGGGGCTATCGACGAATCGCCCGCAAGGCAGCGGTCAACGTCGGCGACGCGCTCAAGGAACAGGTGTTGTACGGCGAGAACTCGAGCTATCGCCGTGAGACCGGCCCTGGGGTTGCGCGGCGAACTGGGACTGCAAGACTCGAGCGTGCGTGGCGACGCGTCCAGCAGCACGCGGTCGAGATCGGCTACGTCGGTGAGGCGCCGCCGCGCGAGGTCGCGGCGATGCTGGCCCGCACGATCGTCCTGCCGATGCCGATCAAACGCGAACCCGCGGTGCCGCCGGTCATCTACCCGCGGGTGCTGCCGACCGAGACCACGGTTTTCTTCGTGCCTCGTCGCGACGCGGTGCAGACCCAGCTGTGGTTCGCGGTCGAGGGCGACGCGTTGCCTGCCCAAGAGCATGCCGCGGCCGATGCGTTCAGCGAGTACTTCGGCGGCAGCATGGCGGGTCTGGTGTTCCAGGAGATCCGCGAGTTCCGGGCGCTGGCGTACTCGGCCAGTGCCCGCTACCCACGGGATGAGGAGCCGGCACAACGCGGCCATCTGCTCGGCTACATCGGTTGCCAGGCCGACAAGACGTTCGAGGCCGTCGACGTGATGCTCGGCTTGATCCGGCAGATGCCCAGCCGTCCCGACCGGCTCGATCTGGTGCGGCTCGCGCTGATGCGCAGCCAGGAGACCGCGAGCCCGGCTTTTCGCGAGCTGCAGCACACCGTGCGTTCGTGGGAGCGGCTCGGGTACGAGGATGATCCGCGGCGGGCGTTGCTTCCTGCGTACGAGAAGCTCGGGTTTGCCGACATCGAGCGCTTCTGGCGGGCGCACGTCGCAGGTCGGCCGATCGCGATCATCGTGGTCGGCGATCCCCGCAAGGTGACGCGCGCTCAACTGGCGAAGTACGGCAAAGTGGTTCGCGTGCGCGAGGGCGCGTTGTATCGGCCGTGACGCCGGCCTACCTCGCGAAACGCCTGTGCAAGTCCCGGGACCCAACGCTAGCGTCGAGCCGCCTCGCGCCAGGCGGCATCGACGGCGCCGTCATTCGTCGTCTTCGTAGCCGGGCAGGTGGCAATACGCGTCTTCCCCACGGTTGTCGATCATCCAAGGCTCGTTGGCACCCTGTTCGTCGCACCACTGGTAGTGGTAGTAGAAGCAGTTGTGCGGCGGGGACACATCGGGCGGACAGGGTTCCCTTTGCACGGTGCAGATCGCACCTCGGTAGAGGTTGTACGAACTGCGG
This sequence comes from Deltaproteobacteria bacterium, assembly GCA_947492135.1. GTDB lineage: Bacteria > Myxococcota_A > Polyangia > Nannocystales > Nannocystaceae > Xiheibacterium. The sequence goes on from CANLQR010000067.1 coordinate 3,980, forward strand.
TCGCCATCCTCCGCCAGGATGGTAAACACGATCGCGTCGCACCCGCGTTCTCCAGTGCCCAACTCCCAGAGGTACGCCACCGTTGAGTCGTCCGTGTTGTCGTGCGGAGCAGCGCGGATCTCAGTTTCGCTGACGATCTCCCACGTGCTCGCGAATGTCGCGAAGGTGCCAGGCTTCACCAAACTGAAGGCTTCGTACGTGCCGTCGCCGAAGATCTCATACCTCCCCGGTTGGTGCTTTATGTTCTCGCCCAACCCTCCATCCGGGCCGGGCGTCTGCAAGGCTGTTGTCATCAAGGGGGTTTGCGACCAGATCCCGGACATCCAGGGCTGGACCTCCGGTACCTCCTGCGCGTCCGGACCGCAGGCAACGATCAACGCCACGATCACGGCTCGGCGTCTCACTGGCACCCCACGTGCTTCTTCGTGGTGATCGTCGCCCCGCGCGCGTCTCGAACCACCAACTCGAGCAGATGCGGCTGCGTGAACGCCATACTCGTGATCCCGTCCTCCATCAGCACGCCATCGACGCGCCAGCGCACGCTTGCGATATCAGCATCCGCATCACTCACGCTCTTGCTCAGCGTCCGCGTGCTTGGGCACGTCACGCTCGACGGGACGCTGATCGTCGCCTGCGGTGGGAAGTCGTCGACCGCCGCGCCCGCGTAGCCCCAAGACACGACGACGTTGATCTCGTCGTCGCCGCACGGCACCGCGAACTCCAGCCAGGCTCCGTCCGCGCCTTGCATGAGTACCCACGCTTGGCCGGCGCGTAGCTTCAGCGCATCCTGGTTTGGGCGACGCAGGTGAAACGGCACGCTGTCGAGCACGCCCTCGGCGTCGATGATGAGCGCGCCGGGTGGGAAGCCCTTCCACGCGGTGCCCTGCTGCCCGATGCCAAACGCCGGTTGGTCGAGCCGCATCGACAGCTCCGACAGCGTGTGGGTCGTAGTGCTGCCTCCGCAGGTCACTGGGAGCACCAGCGGCGCGTCGAGCTCGAATTGCAGCGAGCCGAGATGGAACGGGCAGGGCGCCGATGCGTTGCCCGTTGCGCACAGCGAGTAGCCGATCGTGCCGGTCAAGGTCGCCGACACCGGCGAGCCACCGCTCGATGCGAGGGCCTGCATCTGCCCGCTGATCGCCAGCCGCCACTCCTCGTTGCTGCCGACAGGCGTCGCGGCCGCGGTCACACGATCATTGGCGAGCGGCCGAAGCACTTCGTCGAACCCAGCATAGCAGTCCGCACCGAGATCGCAGCCCAGCTGCTGGGTCCCGAACAGGCCTTCGCCATGTCGCTGGCCGGGGTGGATGAAGTCGACGGGGTCGTGGGATGCGGCCTCGACGAGCGCCGGAGCGAGCAACGCATCGGCGGCATCGCAGGTCGCGGATGCGCCCTGGCGTCCGGCGTAGTACTGCTCGCACGCGCTCGCGCAGCGCCCTGCGATCGTCGTGAGCTCGCGTGCGCTCGGGGCCGCCGGATCGCCGACCGTGCCGGCCGGCGCCACGACCCGGAAGCCCTCCACCATGCTCGTCACGCCCTCGACCATTGGCGGATCGACGGCCACGGTGACCACCGAGGCGCTGGGGCACACGCCCGAGATCGGCTCTGCGCCGCACGACGACTGTTCAACGACCAACCCGTCGACCTCGCACACGTACTCCGCCGCGCGCGTCGAGGTCACCTGAGCGTAGCGTGCGTCAGACGGCTCGCCGGCCGCCGACATGAGAAACGCCATGTAGTATCCCGGAGGCGCCGTGTTAGCGTTGAGTGGGAACGCCGGATCGCTCGACTCGGCCAGCATCGGGTTGTCCCCATTCTGCACAACGCCGAGCTTCATGATCGACTGCCCCATGTCGAAACCGTGGGTCACGCTGCCGAGGCGGATCAGGGTGACATGATCGACCGGCTCGCTGTCCGCGGCGAGAGCGATCATCACGCCCTGCGGGCCGATGTCATTGTCACCCGGAAGGGCGATTTTGATCGGATCCGGGCCGCCTGCCGCGTAGGCGGGCGCCGCCCCCGACGCGGAGTAGGCCGGCTCGAAATACTGACCGGTGGGCTGCTCCTGCAGACCCACTGGGTCGCCGCCGAGATAGTCACGATGCCCGCCGCCCATCGAGATGACGCTCGCGTCGGGTAGTAGTAGCGCCGTCGAGTGATACATGCGCGGGTGTTCCTGGTCGCCGAGCGGGGTCCACGCACCGCATGATGGATCCCAGATCTCGGCGCTGTGGATCGCGTAGCAGGCGTTGTTTGCCGGCGAGCACTTGCCGGCGTCGCCCTGCTCGTCGCGTGTCTCGGCCGGGCAGACGAACTGCTCCTCTGGTAGCACTACGTCAGGGTCAAAGTAGACCTGCAGATCGCCGCAGGCATCGAATTCGTTCTCGAGAGTGCATCCGCCCTCAGAGGCTGAGCACTCGCAGTCGCGCTGGCACACGCCGAACGTCTCGTCGGCGCGGCTGCATGATGACCCCGCGAGGATGGCATCGCAGGTGTAGGTCGGCACACAGTTCTGGCCGTCGACATGGCACTCCGGGGAGGCGACGCACGCGGTCGACTCCGGCCGCGGGTCGACGTCCGGCCACAGTGCTTCGCAAGCAGCCGCACTGCCGCATGTGACGGCCTCGATGATGGAGCACGTGAACGTGGGGTCGCCCGTGGCCACGCACATGTCCGAACCACCGAACGGCACGTCGAGTTGGTCCTGAACGCACAGGCTCGGGCAGCCCTCTTCGCATGGTCGGTCGACGTAGCACTGCACGCCCGGATCGCCGCACTCGAGCGGCGACGATGCCAAGCCATCGATGTCGCACGGATTCCAGAAGCTCTCCCCGGCACCGGAGTTCCCGCGGTAGTTGCCACCCGAGGCGAGCACGCGACCGTCGGGAAGCAGTGTCAGCGTGTGGAAGTGGCGAGGGCGTTCCATCGCCTCGACGGCACACTCCGGGTCGGGGTCCAAGTCGGCCGAACTGCAGAACTTGGCGGGCAGATCCGCCGGGTCGCCCGACTGCGCGTAGGCGGTCAAGTCGATCGTCTCGGTGTCCCGGGTGGAGTTGCTGCCCGGCCCGCCCCGGCCGCCGCTCTTCATGATCTTGTCCGGCGCGTACATGACTGCGGAGCCACCAGGGATGAAGGACTGGATGCCGATGTGGGGGACCGCTGCCCCGGGGATCTCGACCCACGTCCAAGGGGCGTCCGACCCTCGTGGGCTCGGCACGAGTATTTGGCCGTGGTAGCCGTTCACGCCGAACGGGTCCAAGCCGGTAGCCACCTCCGACCCGGCGTAGAACACATGCCCGTTCGAAAGCACGAAGAAGGGGTACTCTGGCACGCCTGGCTCGTGCGGGAACAACGCCTCCTCCCCACCCGGCAGCTCCTCGAGCGTGTCGTCGATCGGATCGTAGACCTCGAGCACGCGCGTGAGCGTTGCCGGCGGCTGCACGCCAAAGCGGGACTCACCCCCGCCGATCAGTACACGTCCGTCCGGCAACGCGGTGAGCGTCGGGTACCAGCGGTCGTACTTCGCATTCGGCGACGAACGCAGCGCGTAGTCTGGTTCCGCCCCACCGACGGGATCGAATTCCCACCCGAACGTCGAGAACGCCCCGGCACTGGGGGCGACCGCGCCGCTCGCGACCGTGGGATCGAAGATGTACGTTGCGTTGAGCCCACCGCCCGTGCCGGAGTTGTTCACGTTGCCGCCCGCGAAGAACACCCGCCCATCGGAAAGCTGCACGTGGCCGCTGCAGAAGATGTTGGGCAGGGCGCAATAGCCCGCCCACTGCTGCGCTCCGGCCTCGCCCTCTGCGCGCTGGTAGTAGGTGCGCACCGGGATCGGATGCCACCGCATGTCCGTCGGCTCGCCATCGATCGGCCACACGCGCTGGTCATTCTCGCCATGCATGAGAAACAACTCGCGGCTCGGGAGATGCACCGCGTGGACCGCCGTGGTGAAGCAGTGGTGGCTCCTGAAATTGCGGTCGAACGAGCCCTCGAAGCCGACGTCTCCGGGCAGCTCTGCCTCGCACTCCAACGGGTCGGCCGCGTCCGTGTCGTTCGCCAGATCGTCCTCGTCCGGGAACACGACCTCGTCGTTCATCGCCGTGACGACGTTCGTCCAGTCTTCAATGCCGCCCGGCGACGGAATCCACTCGCCGTCGATCGCGTCGGTGTCGCAGACCAGGACGCCGGTCCCACCGGTCTCATCGCCACCGTCACCCCCGGGCGGAGCGGTGTTGCAACCAGCGAGGCTCAGGAATGAGCTAGCAAGAACCGAACCGAACCGAACCGAACCGAACCGAACCGAACCGACTCTTCATGTCGCATGTCATTCCTGGACCCTCCTCGCGCATGTGCGCAACCAGGCACCTTACGCGCCGAGCAGCGCGTCGTCAACGGGCCACCTGATATCGAGCACCAGCAGTATGAGCTCGAGCAGGATGACGTCCGACACGACCATTGCAGGTCGCGGATGCGCCCTTGCGTCCGGCGTAGTAGTGCTCGCGCAGCGCGCTGTGATCGTGGTGAGCTCGCGCGAAATCGACATCACGATCTCATGCTGCGCCTAGGGGCACTCGCTCGCGAAACGCCTGTGCAAGTCCCGGACGTGCCACCCAACCCTAGCGCCGAGCCGCCTCGCGCGAGGCGGCATCGACGATCGCGCGTACCCACGGCGACCGAGTCCGGCTCTCTTCGCGGATCACCTGCAACCGAGCAACCGCGGCGGGATCGGCCCGCGCCGTCTCCACCGTGGCTCGCAGCTCGAGCTCGGGATCGATGGGCGCGGACCCAGCCAGCGTGCGCACTTGGTCGAGTGCCGCGGTGCATCGATCGCGATCGCCACGATCGCTTGCGCTGGCCGCGACCGCCAGCCACGCACGACGCAGCGCGTTGGGATGGGTCGACGACTGGGCCTGCGCGGCCTCGAGCGCCTGCTGGGCCCGCTCGGCACCACGCTCGAGGTTGCCCGAAAGCCGCGCGGTGTCGGCTGCGGCGGCGAGTGCCTCGACGTAGGTCCGCGACGACTTGCGGTCGAGCGCCTCGAGCCAGGTGATCGCGGCGGCGGCGTGCTGGTCGGCCTCGGCAAAATGACCCCGGGCGATCGCGAGCTCTGCGGCCACGAGCAGGACCAGCGCCTCGCTCTCGTCTTCGGAGTCGTGCTGCTCGAAGGCGGCGAGGATCTCGGCGAGCAGGCGATCAGCCTCGGCAAAGTGCTCGGTCGACACCGCCAGCTGCACGACATCGACCAGCGCGCCGGCGACCGCGAGCGCGCCAGCTTCGTGGCCCTCGTCCGAGCTGCGGAGCTCGCGTTCGCACTGCTGTGCGAACTCCCATGCCGGGCCCGGTCGGCCGGCCGCGAAGGCGATCCGCGCCCGCTCGGCCGTGATGCCCGAGGCTCGATAGTCGACGCCGAACGTCGCGAGGATCTGCGCGTGCGCCTCGGCCAGCGTCGCGTCAGCGGGCGCCCACTGGCCCTCGGTCGCCTGGGCACGTGCGAGGTTCAGCAGCGCCCAGAAAGGGGGGTCGCCCTCCGAGTCGTGGATCTCGAGCAGCGCGCGGGCGCGATCGACGAGCCCCTCGCGTCGACCCGCGTCGATCTGGGCGACCAGCTCGAAGTCGAGCAGCTCGAGCGTCGCGGGGTGACGGGGGCCATAGGTCTCGCGCGCGGCGGCGATGAGCGCCGGGTAGGCCGCCAGCGCCGTCTCGACGTCACCCGCGAGCATGGTGACGCGAGCGAGATCGGCGCCCGTGCGCAGGCTGAGGAAATGGGCCTCGCCGAACCGCTCGCGACTGTGCTGGGCGGCGAGCTGCGCGAGCTCGCGACTGCGCCCGATCTCATGTCGAGTCAGCGCGATCAATGACCCGGTGCGCAGCGTTTCGATCTCGAGCGCGCCGCCGACCCCGGTGTGCTCGAGCGTCGCGCTGGCGATCTTCCACCACGCCTCGGCAGCCTCGCGGGAGCCACCCGACAGCACCAGAGCGACGGCGACTTCGCTGCCGATGGCGACGAAGAGTTCATCGCGTCCGGCTGACAGCGCGAGGTTGGCTGCGGCTTCCAGATCGGCGGTCGCGACCGTCGAAGGGCCCTCGAGAGCCGCGACATTGGCTCGGGCCCGCAGCAGCTCCGCCCGCAAGCCAGCATCGGAGGTCTGCTCGGTGAGGGCTTGTAGCGTGGGCGCGAGCGCGGCAACCGTTGCATGATCGCCGACGTCCAGGGCCGCGGTCAGCTTCGCGAGCTGGGCCCGGACCTCGGCCTCGGCTGCGGGGTCTGCCCCGTCCGGCGTCGCCGCGCGCAGGCGCACGAGATCGGCACAGCGGTCGAGCGCGGGCAGGCCCGCCGCCGCATCGGTCGCGCGAACGATGCTCTCCACGTCGGCATCGGCGAGGCGCTCGACGAGCGCGTCGAACCGATGCAGAGCATCGCCGTGACAGGCGGTCTGCAGCGCGGCCTGCTCGGAGGTGGTGGTGCCGTCGCGGGCCGTGACGCACGCATCGGTGACTGCGGCCGACCACGCCCGCGCGTAGGTGTCGAGCGCGGGCTCGACGCGGGTCCACGCGTCGGTCGCGAAGGTCTTGCCTGGGGCGGCGAACGCTTTCGCGAGCTGATCGCGGCGGGGATGGGTCCACACCGTGCCGATACGCTCGGACGCGGCGGCACACGCGTTGTCGAGCGCGACAGGCTGCGCGAGCGCGGTCCACCCGAGGGCGCCCACCACGGCCATGCCCGCGATCGCGAGCAGCGGCGTCGAGCGAGTGCGGGCTCGCGTAAGTTCGTCGAGCAACGCTGGCATCGACGGCCACCGCGCGGCCGGCTCGCTCGCCAGCCCTCGCCGCACGACTGCGAGGATGCGTGCCGGTACAGCGGCACCGGCCGGGGGCTCACGCACCGCTCCGGTCGTGACCGACTGCGCCAGCGTGAGCGTCGAGCTCCGATCGAAGGGATGCGCGGCGCACAGCGCCTCCCACAGCGCGACGCAATAGTTGAACTGATCGGACCGGGCATCGACGGCGAGGCCACGCCATTGCTCGGGTGACATGTACGCGGGCGTGCCGAGCAGCGCACCGCCCTCGGTCGCGCGCGGGTCGAGGCCGGTCGCTTCGGCGGCAGCGAAGGTCTCGGCCACCGGGGCGCGCGCGAGCCCGAAGTCGAGCACGACCACGCGCCCGCCTCGTGCAACCACAACATTGCTCGGTTTGAAGTCGCGGTGGACCAGGCCAGCGGCGTGGGCGGCCGCGAGTCCCCGACCCGCGGGCACGAACACATCGAGCCGTTGCTGCCAGGTCCTGGGCGGTACCAACCAGCGGTCGAGTGGTTCGCCGTCGACAAACTCCATGGCGATATAGAACGCGTTGCCATGGGTGCCGACGTCGTACACCGCGACGACGTTGGCATCGGTGAGCTTCGCCAGCGCTCGGGCCTCGCGAAGCATGCGATCGGTCGCGCGGTCGCCGACCGTGTCTTGCGTCGCTGCGGCGGCGATCAGTTTGATCGCAACCTTGCGATCGAGCTCGGGGTCGTACGCCGCCCACACCACGCCCATGCCGCCCCGGCCGATGCACTCGATCGGAACGAACCGCCCGATCCGTCCGAGCACCTCCAGCTCGCCGCCACGGTTCACATCGGTCGCGCGACTGCGCGACTGCCCCGGTTCCGAGTGCAGCGTCACCGGCGTGGCTGCCTGGGTTTCCCGCAGCGACGGGTGGTCGGCGGGATTGTCCACCAACGCAATCGTGCGAGAATCTCGCACGCGGAGCAATCGCGGCGCGCCGACACACTGGGGCACGCGCGACACGCTCGTGGGGCTGTGGCCGTCCGGCTGGACTGACGGTCAGCCGACCGGGTCGGAGTTCTGCGACACCAGGCCCGTGAGGCACTGCAGCGCCGCCGCGAAGCTCGTGTCGCAGATCGACTCGATGCAGCAGCGGATGCGCGCCTCGTCCGCCATCGTCGCCGGGTCGTCGGCGACGTCGAGCGCCTGACAGACCTCGATGATCCGCGTCGGCGGCGTGGCCTGGCCGGTGAAACCGCCCGTGCCGTCCTCACCCGTGCAGCCCGGGCCGATGCCGAACTCCCACTTCTTGTGGGCCGCGGTCACGCCATCGGCCCACTCGTCGGGCAGGACGTCGCCCATCGGATACTCGGGGTCCTGCCACTCCCGGTAGATCAGATCGTCCACGCCACCGGCCGTCGGCTGATAGGGCGGATCGGGGTTGCGGGCGGTGACGACGGGCACGCCGATGATCCCGAGCATCACGACGGGGCGGCCCTGTCCTTTCAGTAGATCGACGTACTCGTCGACCTCGACGAGGCCGCTACCGCTCGACGCGCAGTTGCTGTACACGCCGTTGTTGTCGGGGCCGTCGCAGCTCACACCCGCGTTCCAGCAGATGGCGCTCGACTGCAGGGCCATGCCGGTCTCGGGGTGGACCTCGATGTACGCCTCATCGGTCATCACCGACTCGTCGGCCAGCGAACAATCGACCTCGTCGGTGATGAAGGCCACCGCGAGCAAGCCGCCGGTGCGCAGGAATGGCGACTCACCGCCGTTCCACGCGGCGTCCGGGTCGATGGCGCGGCGCATGGCCTCGAGCTGGGACTCGTAGCCGCAGCCGTCGATGCCTTGGGGCCCGATGCAGGCCAGCGCCTGAGCGATGTTGCCGTCGGGCTGACCATCGCCGTCGATGTCGACGGGATCGGCGACCGGCACATTGCTGCCCGCGAAGCTGAAGTTGATGAACTCGTCGCCCGGGGCGATCGGGTTGGGACACGCGCTGGTGCATGCGTCCTCCTCGACGTCGGGCGTGGGCCCGATGCCGGTGAAGCGATCGATTCGCTCGGTGCACGCCGTCGCGATCGGGGCGCCTTGCTCGGCCGAGCGTCCGGGCTTGTAGAAGGGCGTGCACAGCGGGTTCCCGACATCGGTCGTGGTCACCATGATGTTGACGTCGGCCTGCAGCGGGTTGCCGTCGACATCGAGCAGCTCCTGCAGACCGGTCACGAACTCGGGAAAGTTGAGCGCGAGGTTGAGCTGCTCCTGCGCCATCGAGCCGGAGTTGTCGATCACGAAGAGCAGATCGACGCGGTTGCCACAGCCCGAGTCCGGGTCGCAGCTCACCCCGCCGGTCGAGTCCGCACCACCGCCGAGGTCGAACTTGGGTCCCGTGCCCACGCTGACCGACACGGTGTTGATCCCGGACGAGCCCCCGGTCTCCTCGGTTCCCGCGCCGCCGCCGTCGCTGCCGCAGGACGCCACGATCAAGAGGCAGATCGTGGAGATCGACAGTCGAATCATCCACTCACTACACCACGTCGGGGCCGCGGACTCCAGCGCGCCGAGTTGGCGCGCGTCATCGCGAGGCGCCGGGGCGCTTCGTCGGGCGGGACGTCGAGCGCGCAGGAGGCACCCTGCGATGACGCCGGTGCGGCCGACACCGCCGATGCAGTGAGTCGCAGTCGCACCTGTCGCTTCTCGAAGAGGGCCTGCTCATCGTGCGCGCAGAGGATTCCGGTGGAGCCCAGGACAGGTTCGCGGTGTCGTGGGAGCCCCAGAGCCGCTCGCCCTCGCGCTCATCCGACGAAGCGGTCTCTGTGGGCGGCGAAGAGCTCCACCAGCGCCGTGATCCCGGTGCGGATCCGAGCCTCGTGCTGTCGCTCGGGCAGGAACACCGCCCATGCCTCGCTGACCGCCAAGACCTGCTCCGTGAGCCGCTCCACGGCCTGGCCTGCGGCGAGGTAGCACGGCAGTATCGCGACCCCCAGCCCCGCGATCGCGGCCTGCAGAGCACTCGGCGGGCTGCTGCAGCGGATCCGCAGCGCATCGGGCCGAGTGTGCTCCGCGAGCCATCTCGGACCCGGCGCTTGCTGCAAGTCACCGCCAAAGCCGACGATGTCGTGGCCCTCGAGATCGAGCCCGGTGCCGCATCGCCGCGCCAGATAGGACGGCGCCGCATAGAGCGACGAGCCGAGCGTCCCCAGCCGGCGCATCGCGAGGCCGTCGTGGTCCTCGCGGTAGAATCTCACGGCGAGGTCGGCGTCGCGGCGACGCAGATCCGCCGGCGCCATCATGGTGACGACCTCGATCTGCAAGGCGGGATGGCGCGCCGACAGGGGCGCCAAGGCCTGGAGCACGTAGGCTGCGAAGGACTCTGTCGTCGACACCCGCAGTCGTCCGGTCGGGGCGTCGTGACCGCCGGCGATCCGCTCCGCCAACTCGGTCAGCTCCACCTCGATGCCGCGCGCCACCTCCACCGCCGCCCGACCGGCTTCCGTGAGCACCATGCCCTCGGGCGTGCGCGCCATCAGTTCCGTGCCCAGGGCCTCCTCGAGCGCAGCGATCCGCCGACTCACGGTCGATGCGTCCACCCCCAGCGCGCGTGCAGCGGGGGCCAGGGCGCCGGCGTCGGCCACCGCCGAGAGATACTTCAGATCGTCCCAGCGCACGCGAAAGTCAGGCTACCACGGGATTCGTGCAACCCCTGCTTGCGGCGATGCCTCTGGGAGTACTGCGCGACATTCCGTAGGGTGTCGGCCGATGCACCACGACGCCCCACCCCCGCAGCAGATGTTCCACCTGATCACCGGGTACTGGATCAGCCAGGCCATCGGCACCTTCGCGGAGCTCGGTAGCACGCCCAGTGCGGCCCAGCTCATGGACCTGAACATGTTGGCACTGCTGCCCGGGCGGGAACGCACCGCGCGACAGTACGCCGATCTGCTGGGCGCCGTCGGGCTGCGCATGCAGGACGTCCTACCCACGCGGTCGCCGATGCAGGTGATCGTGGCCTCCAAGTAGAACGCGGTCGCGATCGGCGTCGGGCTTCGCCGCCGGCGGGCGCACTGCAGCGCCGGTGGATGCGAGCACCAGGCCGCCGAGTTCCTCGTCATGCCCCAGCTTCCGTCGATGGTGGGGACGACCAAGGAGCCGAGGATCGAGACCCTCAGCAGTGCGAACGATGCTGGGCTCGCGCAGCGGCTGTGGAGCGTCTCCGAGCGCATCGTCGCGGAGGTGACTGCGTAGTCCATCGTTGGGCTCCCGGGCTCGGCGCACGGGTATCACCATGACGACGTGCCCGGGCCGCCCTTGAACGGCCCGACCACGTGCGCGGTGATCCATCCGCCGTAGAACCCACCGGACTGGGGCTCCGCGCGCTCGCCCCCGACCAGGCACGCATCCATCGCAGCGCAGTAGAACGCGACGTGGTCGCGTAGCGCAGCGAATTCGGGGAACGGATCGCCGTAGCTCCACGCTGCGCGCGTCGCCACGCGATCGCCGACGCGCACCGTCCAGAAACTCGCGGCGCCCTTCCACTCGCACATCGACGTTCCGGCGGCCCGCTCGAGCCAGGCCCATGTCACGTCGCCCGGCGGCACGTAGTACGTCGGCGGGTGCGAGGTCTCGAGCAACCGCAGCGCCGTGCTGCTGTGCGCGATGACCTCGTTGCCGAACAGCACGCGCACCGGATGCACGCAGGGTTCGAACCGCGGCGGGCGCGGGTAGCTCCACACCGATTCCTGCCCGGGGCCGGGGATCTCGATTGCATCGGGTCGTGGAAGACCCGGCCGCGACCACCGCACCCGCGCGCGCAGGATGTCGTCGGTCGGCTCAGCCATCACGGGTTTCTTAGCACGCCTCCAGTGTGCGGCCGGCGGTGCGCGCCATCGCGACGCCTCGGGTAGCGATCGGCGCGGCAGTGTGACGACGGCGTCAAAGCCATCGTCGTGGAAGAGCGCGCGGAGCAGCGCGGTGCCGACCGCGCGCGGATCGAGCACGAATTGTCACGGATGCGTCACGCAGACTGCGTCGCCATCGTCGCGCGGGCCAGACCGCGCCGCGATGCGTGCGGCATCGCACTCGATCGATCCACTGTCGGACATCGCCGTGCGCCGCGATGCGTGCCATTTCTTCGCCGCGTGTGGAGAGCACGAACTCCGTGGCTGGCGACCGTCGTCCTGGTGGCGCCGCTCGATCTCGAGGCCGCACCACGGCCCTACTCGGGGCCCGACGCGACGCGGTGGGACAGCGCCGAGGCCATCCCGACGTCACCGAGTCGCACCGGCGATGACTCGAGCCCCGGGTCGTCGACTCCACAGGACCCGGCGAAGCCTCCCGAGGTCGACCGAGCGCCCGTGCGAGCGCGACGTCCGTCGACCAAGACCCCGAAGTTCCTGCGGCCGCTGACCCTCGCGGGCGAGTCCCTGCGCCTCGGGGGCTATCTGCAGCCGGGGTTCGTGCACGTCTCGAACACGGACTTCTATGCCGATGACCAGGACGGCTTCGACTTCGCGAACGCGCGCGTGACCGGTCGTGGCCGACACACGATCCACGGCAAGCTGCAGATCGGGTTCGACTTCAACTTCGATGTCAACGCCGGGAACTTCTCGGTCCGTGACGCGGCGGGATCGTTGATCTGGCGCGACGGCCTGCTGCGCTTCGACATCGGTCAGTTCAAGCAGCCGTCGTCGCTGTCGCTCTTGCAGTACCAGTGGGGCCTGCAGTTCCCGTTCTCGCCGGACACGCGGCGGATCGCGTTCGGTCGCGATCAGGGCGCGAGCATCAGCAGCCGCGGTCGCATCGCCGACAAGGTCTACCTGTCGGGCGCGTTCATGATGGCCAACGGCGAGGGCGGATTCCGCCAGAGCCGCAACCTCGACGAGAAGTTCCTCTACACCGGGCGCGTCGAGCTCGGGGCCCTGGCGCCGGTCGATCTCGACGATCCCGATCTCGAGAACTCCGCGTTCGGCTTCGTGTTCGGCGCCTACGCCGGCCACGCCAAGGCGCTGGGCAACGGACTCGGGCTCGACGATGTCGGCGCCTCGGAGACGCGGGCTGGCGGCGATCTGCGGCTGAAGTACCGCGGGCTCTCGGCGCGGGTCGAGTACCTCCGTGGACTCCGCAGCGCCAACGGCCCCGACTCGCCCAAGCTCGAGCGCTACGCCACCTCGGCGCAAGCCGGCTACCTCCTGCCGATCCCGATCGCGCTGCCGCGGTTCGAGCTGGTGTTCCGGTTCCAGCAATCCGACGTGAACACCAGCCGCGACGGGACCGAGGGCACCGAGTACGTCGTCGACAATACCGCGGTGCGCATCTACGAGCCCGGCCTGGTGACGTACCTCTATGGTCATCACGCCAAGATGATGCTGAGCTATCAGCTGACCGATCTCGTCGAGGGCCCGCGCGTCGACACCAACGGCGCGCCGCTCATCGGCGATGCGTTCCTCGTGTTTTTTCAAGTTGCGTGGATTTGAACCCGAGCTGAACTGGATCTGAAGTGGAGCACCCGACCATGAAGCACAACCTCCGTCTCCTCCTCGCCTCGATCGCCCTGGTTGCCGGCTGCCGCGCCGCGGATTCCGGGGCGGGGCTCGCGTCGCAGACCGACGCCGACTCCAGCGCCGGGGATCCCACCGCGAGCGGCAGCGGCGAGGTGACCGACACCGTGGCGGACACGACCGCCGACAGCACCGGTGGTGGCATCGATGCCGAGCCGATGCTGCTGACGTGCCCGACCCCCGGCGGCCTGCCGTTCACGACCATGAGCACCGCGTTCGAGACCCAGGCGGCGATGGACGTCGAGGCCGCAAACCCGCGCTACAAGGACGAGGCTAGCGACGTGCTCGGCGTCCCCGGTGCGATGTGGGCCACCACTACGCAGTCGACCGACGGCACGCTGTCGATGGGCGCCTTCCGACTCGCCGGCACCAAGGGTCGCGCGCCCATGGACATGGGCCTCAATCCGCTGCCGTTGGCCGACGAGTGGATGAGCCTGTGGAACTGGGATGGCACCACCTGGACCGCGTTGACGCGGGTGAAGACCGACGACTCGGGCAAGTACGAGCTCGATGGCGTCGAAGAGACGTTCTCGAGCGCGCAGCCGATCTACTCTGTGCTCGAAGGTGACGGATCGTGCGCGCCGCACTACTTCTTCTTGCGACCCGAGGGCACCCAGATCATCGTGACCGACATCGATGGCACGATGACGCTGTCCGATGAGGAGCTGTTCGCCCAGATCGGCGACGGCACGTACGACCCGGCGGAGAACGCCTCGGCCTCGACGATGATGAATCTGTGGGCGGACAAGGGCTACACCATCGTCTATCTCACCGCGCGTCCGCATGTGTTCCGCGCCGAGACCCGATCGTGGCTCGATGCTCACGGCTTCCCCGTGGGGCCGGTGATCAGCGCCAACACCCTGGTGTTCGACGAGTCGGCGCGCAACTACAAGCGCACGTGGGTGAACTGGATGGCGGTCGACTTCGGCTGGTCGATCACGGCGGCGTACGGCAACGCGACCTCCGACATCGATGCCTACGAGGACGCGGGCGTGCCCAAGGAAATCACCTTCATCATCGGCGAGAACGCGGGGCAGGGTGGGACGACCGGGATCCCGGGCAACGACTACTCCGAGCACATCGCCGACTTCGTGATGCAGCAACCGGACGCAGGCTAAAGTGGGGCCCTCGAATGTCAGCCGGACGCCACGATGTTCGGGTCGATGCCTTCGCCCGGCGCGGTCGTGTACATCGCCGGGCGCATGTTCGTGAAAAAGGACGGAGCTCTGAGCCTTCGTTCGGGAACCTGGGGCCCACCCCGCGGACAGGTCACCGAGGGAGGCGACATGACCGACGCGAACGAGGGCTGCGCATTCGTGAGGGGGTGGTGGATCCTGGTGTTCGCGTCTGCCGAGGCCATCGCGCTGGGATGCGGCGTGGCGGTCGAGGACACCGGGCTGTCTCTGGCAGGGTCTCAGGTGTCCGCAGTGGTTTCGTCGACGGGGAACGACGACACGACCGCGGACAGCAGTTCGTCCGGGGCGAGCAGCGACAGTGGGGACGGCACCAGCGGCAACGGTGTCGACCTCCCCGATCCCATGCCGCCGGACGAGACCACGGAGACGACCGAGACGACCGCCCAAGACCCCGCCGGGCCGCCCGAATCCGTGACGGTGTGCGCCGCGTTCTGTGAGCAGATCGCCGGCTGCGGGATCGACAACACCGGCCCGGGGCCCGGACAGAACTGCGACCAGTGGTGCGTCGAGCCTTGGGACGAAGGACCGTGCGACGCGGCGTGGATCGGCTTGGTCTCCTGCGTGTCGGGCCTCGACTGCGTCGCGGTCGAGGCCTTCGTCGTAGACTTCCGGATCCCCGCACAGTGCTCGGCCGAGCTCGAAGCTTACTGGGTCGGCTGCCAGCCCTGATCCGCCATCGTGGCGCAGGCGGCGGATCGCTCGCGCGTGCGGCAGCCGAGTGCGAGGGCACTCGCGATCTCGACCAGGCGCTCGTGCTGGGCGGGACCCGGCGGCAGCTGCTGGGCCGCGTCGCGTGCACGCGCGAGCAGGGCGATCGCCCGCTCGGGATCGGTGGGGCCAAGCAATCGCGCCAGATCGAACGCCGCGTCCGACGTGACGGTCATTCCGTCGACGCCGTCAGGCTCGACCCGCAGGGCCTCGTCGAGCAGCGTGATCGCGCGGTCGAGGTGCCCGCGTCGCGCCTCGACGCGACCCAGGTTTGCGCGCGCCATGGCCATCGCGACATGGCCGTCGCCAAGGCTCGATGCGACCGCAGCGATCGCCCGCTCGCCCCAGCGCACCGCATCCTCGTCGCGCGCGAGCTCGCCAAGCAGCTCGGCGACATTTGAGGTGGCAACGGCGAGCATGGGGTGGCCCTCGGGCAGCACGACCTGCAAGGCGTCGAGTCCGGTATTGGCCGCGACGAGCGCTTCGTCCCGTCGATCGGCGGCGCGCAAGGCCACGGCGAGGTCGAGCAGGCCCCGACCGATGTCGAGATCGCGGATGCCGACGTCGCCCAGGCGATACAGGTCGATGGCGCTCTGGATGCTGGCCACGGCATTCTCGTGTTCACCGGCGGAGCCCAGAGCGAGCCCGCGATTGAGCAAGATGTCGCCGCGCGCGCGGACCAGCAGCGGATCGCTCACGTCGTAGATCGCCAGCGCGAGGTCGTGCTCGGCCACGGCTTCGGCCCAGCGACCCCCTTGCGTGAGCAGCACGCCGAGCTTGTCGTGCAAAGCACCGATGTCGGGGTGGTGTCTGCCCAACGCACCGACGCACGTCGACAGCGCGACACGGAGTTCTCGTTCGGCGGCGGTCTTGTCGTGCTGGCCGTAGATCGCGGCCGACACCCGTGCGGTCGACAGCTCGTGTCGCGCATCGCAGATCCGCAGGGGATCGGCCTGCAGCTCACGCAGCGCAACCGCCTCGGCGAGTCGCCGAATCGCAGGCTCGTACTCGCCGGCCAGGGTCGCCGTGATGCCGTCCGCGTGGGCGATGTCAGCCTCGAGATCGCCCAGGCCCGCCGCGGCCGCAGTGCCGCTGGCGTGGCGGATCCATCGTCGCGCCGCGTCGGGACGTCCCTGTTTGGCGACGGCGACAGCGACTCCGAGGGCTGCGAGCACGGCAAGCCGGTCGTCGCGCCCGGGCGTGAGCAGGTGAAACGCGTCCGTGTGGGCCGACTCGGCCTCGACAAAGTGTTGCTGGTTCGAATGCGCGATCCCGAGGTTGAAGGCGGCGCGCGCCACAAGCTCCGGGTAGCCGACCTCGGTAGCGCGCGCGAGCGACTCGCGCGAAAGCCGTTCGGCTTCGCCCAGGCGCGCCGCGCCGTGCATCGCTGCGACCCTATCGAAGTCGGCGAGCAACGCCTGCACCCTGGGGTCGTCGTCGTGACGCGCGAAGGCCAGCTCGATGGGCCCACAGTTATCGTCGCGCACGACCTCGCGAATCGCCGCCGGCGCGCGCAACAGCTCGGCCGCGCTCGCCCGACCGAGCACGTCGAGCAGAGCGCCCACCCGGGTCAGTCGCCGCTCGGCGCACCAGCGGGCATCGTCATCCCGAGAATCTGCAGCCGCGCACGCCTCGCGATACGTGCCTGACCACTGTGCGGCAAACGACTCGAGCTCGGCTTCGACCACCTGAGCAACGTCGTGGGCATGAGCACTTCCGGTGGCCTCGAACACCTCGCGCAGCGCGGACGCGTGGCCCGGAGACCACACCTTCGCCAGGCGCGCCTCGGGTTCGGCGCACGCCTCGACGCCGACCGGCGCTTGCCACCACCCAAGAGCTGCGACCATCACGGTCGTCGCCACGGTGGCGACCACGGCGACGCGCCGACGGCGGACGCGTTCGAGACGATCGAGCAACGCGCAAACGTTCGGCCATCGCTGTCGGGGGTCGACGGCGAGCCCACGCCGCAACACCACCCACCAGCGCCGCGGGATCGCAGCCGGGCGCGTGACCGGCCGCAGCTTCGCCGCATACAACGCCTCCATCGAGTCACCGTCGAACACCGCAACGCCGCCAAGCGCCTCGATCGCCGTCACACACAACGCGAACTGATCGCTTGCGGCCGTGGCCTCGCCGCGGTGCTGCTCGGGCGCCATGTATGCCGGCGTACCAGCGGTGTCCGCGGATTCGTCGACGGTCGTGAGCCCCGAGCCTTGCCCCGACTGGGGCGTCGAGTTCGCCCCGCTGCGCTTGGCCAGGCCAAAGTCGGCGACGCGAACGCGACCATCGCCACCGATCAGCAGGTTGTCCGGCTTGATGTCGCGGTGCACCAAACCGTGCTCGTGGGCTGCGGCGAGCCCGGCCCCCGCCGCGCGCAGCACGTCGAGCACGTCGAAGTGGTCGCGCGGCTGGACCCGCACCCACTTGCGGAGATCGCAGCCGTCGATCATCTCGGTGACCACGTAGATGTCGCGGCCATGGGTGCCCACGTCGAGCACCGTCAGCACGTTCGGGTGCGAGAACGACGCGAGGGCACGCGCCTCGGTCAGCAACGCCGCATGGAGCTGCGGGTCGTCGCTGCGGACCAGCTTGATGGCAACGTCGCGCGAGAGCACGCGATCGCGGGCCATGTAGACCACGCCCATCGCACCGCGGCCGAGCCTGCGGCCCAGGACGTACCGCCCCACCCGCATGCCGCCGCCCAACCGCCCCAGCAGCGACGCGCGCACCGCAGCAAAGGCCTGTAGTTCCGCGAGCGGACGTCGAGGCTCATCCGCGTTGGGCCCGTCCGCCACGATCGCATCGTAGCGGATCCGCGTCGGAATGGACGACCCGTTGGCAGTCACGATCGGGGCCGCACGCCACCCAGCGCGGTGCCCCACCGGCGTGCGATCGGCTGCGTTCACCCCGGCGGTACCGCCACCAGGCAGCCAATGGTGGTCTGGATGCGAAAGTGTGACTCGGTGGTGTGACGCTCCGCGTGGAAGATGTCCAGGGTATATGCGTTGCCCGGATCGATACCGAGGTCGTCCGCTTCGTCGTCGAGATCAACCTCGGCATCGTCGTCGCCGTGGACCCCACCGAGATCGATCGCAAGCCGGCCGTTGATGAAGACGAACACGTCGTCGTCACCCTTGAACCGGAAGGTCTCGCCGCCTTGGTACACGAACTCGGTGTGGATCTCGGTGGTGAAGTGGAAGTTGTGGTTATTTCCCTCGTTGCCCCAGCCGTCGCCGTCGACTGGGAAGTAGTCGTCGTCCTCGAAGCTGAAGGTGCCGTCGCCTTCGTCCACCAGCGAAATGACCACGGGTATCGCCACATTGACGTCGTCGACGTCGCGATACCACTGGTCGAAGTGCGCGGCG
>CANLQR010000068.1 GCA_947492135.1 Deltaproteobacteria bacterium
CTTCGAGCCAGCGTCGCCGGTGGTGAGCATCGCGATGAGACGAGACTGCTTCCGCTTCATGCCCGCTTCAAGCTCGGACACGCGCGAAAAATTCCCATCAGCAAACGGAATCATCTCGCACACTTACAGAATGAGGGGATCACTCAGGGCTCGCTCCTGCACTCGTCGCGGCGACGCGCGCGCGGCTGACCCTGGGTCTGGCGCGGGTGGTCGACCGGGTCAGTCGGGTCGTGCTCTGGCGGGAGCTGCGGACCGAGTCGGGCAGCCCGGCGTGGAATTGGGTCGTGCGTGTCGAGCTCGTCGCGGGGCAACACCTGGTCGTGACGCAGCCCGATCCTGGCGAGGAACTGCAGGCCGCCGAGCACGTCGGTGAGCGAGTCTCCCGCGCGGTCATGCGCAATCTCGGACTGGAGTACACCCGATGACCGACGACAAGCACCCCGGCCGCGAGGCAGAGGCCGGCGCGACCGTGGTCCAGCGGCAGGACGCTGGCGCCGCCGTCGAAGCCGTAGCCCAGCGACTAGGCGTGGCGTTCGATGGCTTCGCGGTCGCCAACGCCCTTGGACGTCACCCGTTCGAGGCAGGCTCCGGCGGCAGAATGCTGCCAGTCCAGCGGGCACTCGCGGCCCTGGGTCTCGAGCCGCGCTGGGGCGAGCTACTACCTCGGCACGCGCGAGCGGTGTGGATGGCATCGACACCGTGGCGACAACACGCCGCGGCCGTGGTGGCGGTGCTAGGTCGCCGGGGGTTGCGGCACGACGTGGTCGTGTGCCGCGGCGGCAACGTCACTCGACACCGACTGTTCGCCTCACAACTCGAGCGCGCGCTCGGGATCGGCCACGGGGGCACGATCGGCGCGGTGACAGCGGCGCCGGCTCAACCACTCGGGGCCATGCACGCGCCGACGGGCAAGCTCGAGCCGTGGCAGCGATTCGCACGGCTGCTGCGGATCGAGCGCGACGACATCGGCGTCACCGCAGTCTACGGCCTCGGGATCGGCGTGCTCTCGCTGGTCCTGCCCATCGCTGCGCAGGCGCTCGTCACCACCGTGACGTTTGGTACGGTCCTGCAACCACTGGTGGTGCTCACCGTGCTGTTCGCGCTGGGGGCCGGCGCCGCAGGGGTGTTGCGCCTGATGCAGGCCTGGGTCGTCGAGGTGATCCAGCAGCGCATCTTTGCCCGCGCCATGTCCGACGTCGCGCGTCGGCTCGCGAGCATGCCGTACTCGGTGCTCGACAAGGTCCACGTCCCCGACCTGATCAATCGCTTCTTCGAGGTCCCGACCATCCAAAAATCAGTCGCCGCGCTGCTGGTGGAGGGCGTCGGACTGCTCTTGCAGACCGTGCTGGGACTGGCACTGCTGGGGTTCTATCACCCGCTGCTGCTGGCGTTTTCGGCGACCCTGGTGCTGCTGCTCTCGGTGGTGGTGTTTGGGTTGGGGCGCGGCGCGGTCGCCAGTGCACTCGACGAATCGAAGGCGAAGTACCGGGCCGTCGGCTGGCTCGAGAATCTCGCGCGCGTTCCCCTGGCGTTCAAGTCGGCACAGGGTCGTCAGCTCGCGCTGTCCCGCGCCGATCAAGCGATTCGGCACTATCTCGACGCCCGGCGCCGCCACTTCGCGAAGCTGCTGCTGCAAACCGGTGGAGGCGTCGCATTGGCGGTCATCGGCTCCACCGCACTGCTCGGGCTCGGTGGCCTGCTGGTGCTGCGCAATCAGCTGACCTTGGGCCAGCTCGTCGCCGCCGAGCTGGTCATGGCGATGCTATCGGCCGCCTTCGTCAAGCTCGGCAAGCAGCTCGAGGCGACGTACGACCTCGTACAGGCCGCCACCAAGCTCGGCTTGCTCGTCGACCTACCCGCCGAGCGCCGCGGCGGCGAGCCTGCTCGTCGAGGCACCGGGCCGATTGCCGTCCGGGCCACGGACCTCTCCTTCGCCTACGGAACGACCTCGGTCCTGCGTCGCTGCTCACTCACGGTTGCCGCGGGGCAGAGGATCGCGCTGCTGGGTGAGGGCGGCGCCGGCAAGTCGACACTCGTCGACCTGCTCGCGACCCTGCGAACCCCGACCGGCGGCAACGTCGAGATCGACGGCTGCGACGTCCGCTTGGTCGACCTCGCTGAGCTGCGCCAGTTCGTGACGCTGGTGCGCGGCGCCGACTTCATTCAGGCTTCGATTCTCGAGAATCTGCGACTGCTTCGGCAGGACGCCGAGCTGCACGAGGTCGAACATGCCGTCGAATGCGTCGGGCTGGGCGACATCGTCCGCCGGCTCGACCAGGGGCTCGGCACCCAGTTGCAGCCCGGTGGCGCACCGCTATCGTCGACCCAGCTGCAGCGGCTCGCGCTTGCACGGGCTCTGCTTGCGCAGCCCCGCCTGCTGCTGCTCGATGGCGCACTCGATCAGCTCGGCGTCGACGGCCCGAGCAAGGCCGCGATTCTCGAATGCGTGCTCGGCAAGGACGCCCCGTGGACAGCCATCGTGGTCTCCCGGGACAGCGACGTGCTGGCCCGCTGTACCCACACCACGACGTTGGTCGACGGAATGCTCGAGGAGTCGCGATGACCGACATTGCCGCCACCAAACTCGCGCAAAGCCACGAGGTCGCTCCCGCGATCTGGCAGGACCTCGGGATCGACATGACACCGTCGGGCCGGGCATTGCGACTCGCCGGACGGCTGCTCGCCGTGGGCTTCGTGCTGTTCGTGGTCGCCCTGATCGTCACGCCGTGGCAACAGTCGGTCAGCGGCACCGGTCGCGTGATCGCCTACGCCCCCCTCGAGCGTCAGCAGTCCATCGAGGCGCCGATCGCCGGCCGGGTGGTCGAGTGGCACGTCGACGAGGGTGACCATGTTCAAGAAGGTCAGCTGCTCGCGGTGATCTCGGACAATGACCCCGAGCTGGTCAGCCGCCTCGAACGCGCGCGAAGTTCCACCGAGTCGCGCCTCGAGACCGCGACCGACGGGGTGAACATCATCATCCAGCAGATCGCGGCGCTCGAGGCCGCCAAGACTGCGGCGTTGTCGGCCGCGTCGAGTCGCATCGACATGGGTCTCGACCGTCTGACCGCAGCCGAGCAGGCCCGCGATGCCGCGGTCGCCGGCAAGCGTGCGGCAGATCTCAATCTCGAGCGTCAGCGCGCGCTTGCCGACGCCGGTCTGTCGTCGACGCGCAACCGCGAGCTCGCCGAGCTCGCCGCGCAGACCGCCGACGCCGACGTCGAACGTGCACGCGCGATCCTGCGGGCCGCCGACGGCGAGGTCAAAGCGCTACGCGCCGAGCGTCGGCGGATGGAGGCCGACACCTCGGCCGACATCGAGAAGGCCCGATCGTCGCTGCAGTCGGTCAAGGGCGACGTCAACAAGTACGAGACGGATCTCGCCGATCGTGAGGTCGAGGTGGCGCGTCAGCACACCATGCGGATCACCGCGCCGCGATCCGGTGCAGTGCTGCGTCTGGTCGCCAAGCAGGGCGGCGAGTACGTCTCCGCAGGCGACCCCATCGTCATCCTTGTGCCCGAGACCGATGCGCGTGCGGTCGAGTTGTGGGTCGCTGGCAATGACGTGCCGCTCGTCAACCCGGGCCGCATGGTCCGCGTGCAGTTCGAGGGCTGGCCGGCAGTGCAGTTCGTCGGCTGGCCCAGTGTCGCACTGGGTACGTTCGCCGGAGAGGTCGCTTTTGTCGACGCGACCGACGATGGCCGCGGACGGTTTCGCGTGGTCGTCGTTCCTACCGGTGGCGACCGCGAGGACGAACTGTGGCCCGACGGTCGCTTCTTGCGGCAGGGCGTCCAGGCCAACGGCTGGATCCTGCTCGATCAGGTGCGGTTGGGCTTCGAGCTGTGGCGCCTGTGGAACGGCTTCCCACCGGCGATGCGCGACGAACCCGCTCACACCGAACCCGGCGGCCTGATCCAGGACAACAACCCCAGCAAGAAGAAAAGCGCGGCGAAAGCCTCGAAACCCGGGGACGAATGACGTCGAGTGTTGCAGCGTGCCTCGCATCGTTGTGGTGGATTCTCGCCGAAGAGCCGGGGGTCGACCGTGGCGAGCCCATCGTCGACGCCCCGACCCAAGTCGAACCCAGCAGCACCAAGCCGGTGCTCGGGTTGGGCGCGGTGATCGACTCGGTGCGCGGCAAACATCCGCTGCTCGACGCCGCCGACGCTTCGATCGACGCCGCGCGCGGCCGGAGCCTCGCAGCACGCGGCGCCTTTGATCCCCGCCTGAGGATCCGGGGCTCGGGCACCCCGCTGGGCGGCTACCGCTACGGCGTCGTCGATACCGAGGTTCGCGCACGGACTGTCGCGCTGGGCATGGTCGCATTTGCCGGCTGGCGACTCGGCCGCGGCGACATCCCCGTCTACGACGGCAAGCTGGCCACGGCCGATGGCGGCGAGCTTCGTGCCGGCATCGAGCTGCCGGTCCTGCGCGACGCGGGCATCGATTCGCCCCGCGCGCAGCGACGCAAGGCGGACATCGAGGGTGAGATCGCCCAGATCGAGCGGGAGGCGCGATCGCTGGAGCTCTCGCGAGATGCCGCGCTGGCCTACTGGGACTGGGCAGCCGCGCTGTCGCGGGCCGAGATCCGCGAGCGACAGCTTCGCCTCGCGCTCGATCGCGACGCCGGGCTCCGCCAGCAGATCGCGGGGGGCAACACCGCCGAGGTCGAGGGACTCGACAACGCGCGGGTCATCGCAACCCGCGAGGCGATCGTCGTCGATGCCCAGCGGCAGGCCCAGGTCACCGGCCTGACGCTGTCGCTGTTCTTGCGTGACGCCGAAGGCCGCCCGGTGGTCCCGACCGGCTTTGCCGCCCCTCACCCGGGCGTCGCGGCGGTCATCGCGGCCGACAGCGTCACCGCCGACGCCCAAGCGGCGCGAGCCCGACGCCCAGATCTGCGCATCGCCGCCGCTCGACTGCGGGTGGCTGCGGTCGATGTCCGACTCGCGGGCAACCAGCGGCTACCGGCCCTGGGGTTGCAGGGCTACGCCGCCAAGGATGTCGGCACCGGCGCTGCGGCACTGCGGCCCGCCGAGCTTGGCGTCGGCGTGGTGTTCGAGCTGCCGATTCCACTGCGTACGGCCCGGGGTGAACTCGCGGTCGCCCGCGCGGTCGAGCGACGCATCGGAGACGAGCGGAGATTCTTGTTCGAGCGTGCCGAGGTCGAGATCCGCTCGGCGTATGCCGAGATGTCGGCCGCGCATCGTCGCTCCGAGATCGCAGCACGGCAGGCCAGCCTCGCCGAGCGCCTCGCCCAGGCCGAACGCGACCGCCTGTTGCTCGGCGACAGCACGATCCTCTTCGTCAACCTCCGCGAAGAGGCGGCGGCCGACGCGGCGGCGGCAGCGATCGACGCGGCGGCCGACTTTCGCAAGTCGCGAGCCCGCTACCATGTCGCGACCGGAATGCCGCCCTCGCCATGACCGCGGCCTGACGCCCCGTCCTTCTTCGGCTTTTTCGTCGAGCTTCAGCGCGACGAGGCCGTCGGCGGTTGCGGTTGATCGTCCTCGAAACGGTGGTGCAGCTGCACCGGCGCCTGGCGACCGCGATAGCGGATGTTGAGCGTCTCGACCAGCAACGAGAACCCCATCGCGGCGTAGATGTAGCCCTTGCCGATGTGTTGCCCGGTCGACTCGGCCACCAGCATCACACCGATGAGCGTGAGAAAGCTGAGCGCGAGGATCTTCATGCTCGGGTGCCGGTTCACGAAGTCGCCGATGGCTCCGGCGAAGATCAGCATCACCGCTACCGAGATGAGCATAGCGATCACCATGATCGAGATGTTCTCGACCATGCCCACCGCGGTGATCACCGAGTCGAGCGAAAATACGATGTCGATCACGATGATCTGGCCGAGCACCGCGAGATAGGCTCCGCGCCCGCCCGTGGGCCCCGCGGTCTCGGTGTGGGCGACCTCGAGCTTGTCGTAGATCTCGTGGGTGGCCTTGCCGATCAAGAACAGTCCGCCGCCCAACAGGATCAGGTCGCGACCCGAGGGCGACCACGAAGCGATCGAAAACATCGGCTCGGTCAGGCCCATCACCCACGAGATCGCGAACAGCAGCGCCAACCGGCTGATCAGCGCCAGGCCCAGCCCGAGCTGGCGGGCACTCTTCTGCCGCTCGGGCGGCAGCTTGCCGCTCAGGATCGTGATGAACACGACGTTGTCGATCCCGAGCACGATCTCCATCGCGGTCAGGGTCGCCAGACTGAGGTAGGTTTCCGAATTGGAGAAGATCGACAGGTCCATGGTTGCCTTGCCGCAGCATGGCAGCCCGAGCAGAAATCGTCCGCTTGAATTGCGACGCGTCGTCGATCCTAGAACCCAACAAGAGCCGGTCTGTGACCACGAATACGCCGTATTCGCGGCTGTCATCGGGGCGGATTATCTCGCAATGGGTTCGAGAAAAACTCATCATCGTCGCGGACCCACAGCCGGCACTCGCGAAGCAGCGAAGGCACCCCGACGCCGGCACCGTCGTCGCGCGTCGAAGCTCTTGACGCCGCGCGTACGTCGCACGATCCTTCACGCCATGGGAAACCCCTTCGTTCACCTCGATCTCACCTGCGACAACCCTGCTGAAGCGAAGAAGTTCTACGGCAGCGTCTTCGACTGGCAGTTCACGGACTTCCCCGACATGAAGTGGGTCGGCATCGGCGTCGGCGAGGGCGTCGGCGGCGGCATGGGCGGCAAGCAATCTCCCGACCAGCCCACCGCCTGGACCGCGTATGTCGGCGTGGCGGACGTGAAGAAGACGATGGCAAAGGCCAAGAAGGCCGGCGCGACAATCGTGGTCCCGTTCGTGGAAGTCGGCGGCATGGGCTACCTCGGGGTGTTCGTGGACCCGCAGGGGGCAACCATTGGCGTCTGGCAGGCGGCGGCAAAGGCCGCAACGCCTCCCGCAGCACCGAAGAAGGCCGCTGCGCCCAAGAAGGTCGCCAAGGCCGCTGCTGCACCGAAGGCTGCGCCGAAGCAGGCCGCCAAGGCCCCTGCTGCACCGAAGAAGGTCGCCAAGGCCCCTGCTGCTGCACCGAAGGCTGCGCCGAAGAAGGTTGCCAAAGCCGTCGCTGCGCCCAAGAAGGTCGCCAAGGCCGCTGCCGCGCCGAAGAAGGCCGCCAAGAAGTAGAGCGCGACGTGACGTTGGGCCTCACGGCGCGACCGGCAGCACCAGCTGCGGCGGCGCCGTGACCTCCACCGGGGTACCGTCGATATCCACGAACCGTATCGACACCGCCCGCAACATCAGGCCCGGACGGCCGAGCACCTCGCGCCACATCCGATTGTGGCGACCGTCGCCGTAGCAGACGTCACCGACGATCGGATGGCGCAGGTGACCGAAGTGACGGCGGATCTGGTGGGTCCGCCCGCTGCGAGGACGGGCCTCCATCAACGCGTACCTCGCCGTCGCGTAGCGCCCCACCGCAATCGGCAGCTCTACGGTGCCACGGCGCCAAAAGTCCGTGACCGCCGACTGCGGGGGCACCGGAGGATCCCGACCGACACTCGAGGGGTCGATGAGCGGCGAATCGACGACGCCTTGCTCTGCCGGCCAGCCGCGCACGACCGCGAGATAGCGCTTGTCGACGGTGTGGGCTGCAAACTGCTCACCCAGATGCCGCGCGGCCTCGGGATCGAGTGCGAACACCAGCACGCCCGAGGTGGCACGATCGAGTCGATGCACGGGATACACGTGCTGGCCCAGTTGATCGCGCAGCCACTGGAGCACCGGCTCACCGTCGTCGCACCAGCCACTGCGATGCACGATCATCCCCGCGGGCTTGTCGACCACCGCGAAGCGCGAGCAGTGATGCAGCAAGGTGAGCGGGGGCCGGGTCATCTTCGCCAGCTACCAAGCCCCTAGGACTCATCGGGCACGATGATGCAGCCCGCGTCCGTGGGCTCGCACATCAGCACGCCACGGATCCCACAGCCCTCGACGCGCCACGACTCGCGCAAGCCCCAGTGCAGCATTTCGGCCTCGAGGTCGGCCGCAGGACACCCGGTCAGCCGCGACGCAAGCTCGCGGGCCTCGAGGGCGAGCCCGCGCACGACGACGACCCCTGCGCCCACCACCAGCAGCCCGACGACCGCGACGATCCGTATTGCGCGCGGCGACATCGGTAGCGTCAGCGTAGCAAACCAAACAAAGCCGCGCACGCGCACGCGCACGCGCATCGGCGAAGGTGCTACCTTCGGCGCCCGCCATGGAACCGCAAGACGCCCCAAACGACGACCTGTATCGCATCCGCCACAGCCTCGCGCACATTCTCGCGCAGGCGGTGCTGCAACTGCGACCGGGCTCGACGTTGGGTTTCGGGCCGCCGATCGACGATGGCTTCTACTACGACTTCATCCTGAGCGAGCCGCTGTCCGAGGAGGACTTCGGCGAGCTCGAGAAGCGGATGCGGCACATCATCAAGCAGGGCCAGAAGTTCGAGCACGAAGAGCTCGACAGCGAGGCTGCACTCGCGCGCATCGACGAGATGAAGGAACCGTACAAGCGCGAGTACGCCCAAGAGCTGCTCGAGAAGAAGGCCCTGACCAGCCTGAGCTTCTACCGCAACGGCACCTTCCTCGACATGTGCGAAGGCCCCCACGTCGAGAGCACCCGCAAGATCCCCACCGACTGCTTCAAGCTGCGCAGCATCGCCGGCGCGTACTGGCGAGGTGACTCGCGCAACGCGATGATGACGCGCATCTACGCGTGGGCGTTCTCGACCAAGGCCGAGCTCGATGTTCACGTCAAGGCCTATCACGACGCGCTGGCCCGCGATCACAAGAAGCTCGGCAAAGAGCTCGACATCTACGTGATCGACGAGGAGATCGGCAAGGGCCTTCCGCTGTGGCTCCCCGCCGGCACCGTGCTACGAGACGAACTGGAGAAGCTCGCCCGCGAGCTCGAGTTCGCGGACGGATACCAGCGCGTCGCGACGCCGCACATCACCAAGGTCGATCTGTTCTACAAGACCGGCCACCTGCCCTACTACGCGTCCCACATGTATCCGGTGATGGAGCTCAAGGAGACCGCCGAGGACGGCAAGACCGTCGTCAAAGAGGCCTACTGCCTGCGGCCGATGAACTGCCCCCACCATCACCGCATCTTCGCCGCGCGCAAGCGCAGCTATCGCGATCTGCCGATCCGACTGGCCGAGTACGGACAGGTCTACCGCTTCGAGGACGCCGGCGCGCTGTCGGGCCTGCTGCGCGTGCGCGGCATGTGCATGAACGACGCGCACATCTATTGCACCGAGGACCAGATCGAGGGCGAGTTCCTCAGCGTCATGGATCTCCACCGCCGCGTCTACGAGGTCCTGGGCCTGTCGAACTACCATCTGCGGTTTTCGACGTGGGACCCCGAGGATCCCAAGGGTCGCGAGAAGTACGTCGACAACCCCGAGGCGTGGGAGCGCACGCAGACCATCGTGCGCACGGCGATGGAGAAAAGCGGGCTTCCGTTCAGCGAGGTCAAGGGCGAGGCCGCGTTCTACGGCCCCAAGATCGACATGCAGTTTCGTACGGTGACCGGCCGCGAGGAGACCGCGAGCACCAACCAGCTCGACTTCGCCGTGCCCGGGCGCTTGGGCCTCACGTACATCGGAGCGGACAACAAGGAGCACACCCCGTACTGCATCCATCGCGCGCCGCTGGGCACCCACGAGCGTTTCATCGCGTTTCTGATCGAGCACTACGGGGGCGCGTTCCCGACGTGGTTGGCGCCCGTGCAGGTCCACGTGATCACGGTCGCCGAGCCGTTCAATGCCTACGCCGAGAAGCTCGTCGCAGCGATGCGCGGCAAGTTCATCCGGGCCGAGCTCGACCGGACCAACGAGACCTTGAACAAGAAGGTCCGTACCGCCGTGACCCAGAAGATCCCGAACATCCTGGTCATCGGCGAGCGCGAGGCCGCGGAAGGTACCGTCACGCTTCGTCGCTACGGTCAGCAGCAGCAAGAGACGATGCCGTTCGCGGCGTTCGAGGCTCGGCTGGTCGCGGCGATCAGCACCCGCAGCCGTTCGCTGCCGGACTGATCGCGGTCTTACCCGTACTTCTCGAGCAGCCGCATCAACACCGGCTCCATCGCCGGCAGATGGGCCTGCCAGGTCCGGGGCCGCTGCTTGCGGGGAAACTCCGGGTACACGCGGACGAGCTCGTCCATGAAGTCGATGCCCATGCCGCCCATGAGTGCGAGCTGCTTGGGCACCGCACGACCGATGTCCTCGCGGATCTGCGGGGCGTCCCGCGCGAGCACCTCGAGCACCTCGACGACCTTGTCGCCGAGATCGGGCTCGTCGACCTCGAGAAACAGGTGCGGATGGCCGCGATCGTTCATCAGGTTGCGGATGCGTTCGTCCATCGTGATGCCGGCCGACGCGACCTGGCCGGGCATCGACGTGACCACCGCGTGGAACCGCGAGCTGAGCATCCAAGCGCAGTTGCGCAGGATGCTGACCATGTTGAACATGTCGTGGATGTCGCTGGAGAAGATCGGCGCCGCCATATCGAGACGCGGGGCGAGATCCTCACACGCGAACTTGTCGAGCTGCTCCATCGCGACCAGGATCGGAAAGCACTCACGCTTGGAGGCGAAGTGGTTCACGCCCTGGGCGATCGCGTTGAGGTAGGTCTGGTACTTGTCGGTCGAGGCCTGCGAGCTGTGATGAAAGTAGATCGACTGGTAGTGCTCGTCGCGGTACTGGCCCACCAGGCGCATCGCCGCGGCCTTGGCCATGTCGGGCTTGACCGGCCACCAAAACGGGTTGATCGGGCACACCACCAGCACCGGCTTCTTGCCGTCCCAGCCCGCCCGCCGCAGGTGTTCGGCACCGAGCGACAGCGGCGCGGGCTCGAAGGTCCAGGCGGTGTCAGCCCCACCGGTCGTGCGAATGCCCAGCCGTCCCAACACCTCGCGTGAGGGCTCGTTGCGACAGATCACCAGCGAGTTCTTGCAGTGCTTCTTCACGAAGTCGCGCAGCGCCGGGCTCATGTTGCCGGCCTCGGCACCGTAGCCGACGCTGAGCTTGCCCTCGGCGTTGGCGATCCCGAGCGAGCCGGCCATCATGACCGACAGCGCGCTCGCGAACTTCGACTTGAACATCGAACCCTCGCACGCGATGACGCCATGGTGCTTGGGGCACTCGTCGTGCAAGAACTTGGGGAAGACCACCGGCAGCTCGACCTGGCGGACGGTGCGGAAGTAGCCGGCCGTCAGGGCCGGATCGACGGTCATGATCGTCATCTCGAGCTCGTCGTCGCCGACGACGTGACGGATCTGCCGGATCATCTCCTCCACACGCACATCGGCGCCGGTGTTGCGCGTGCCGACGTAGCCGGCGAACAACAACTTCAGCGGCTTGCCGGGTGCCCAGGTGTTCTGGCGAAAGTCGAGCGCACGCTCGATGGCCACGGCTTCGATGAAGCCGCTCATGATCTCTTGCAACACGCGATCGGGATCGAACGCGTTCTTGATGCGGGACAGGATGCCCATGGGTCAGGCCTCGATTGCCGCGCTCGACACGGCGCTGGCAGCCCGTGACAGCCGCGCGGTCGCATCCTCGGGCCAGGGCTTGTACGGGTAGGTGAACTTGCCGCCGACCGCGAACTGCAGCAGCGGCATCGCGTAGTCCGAGAACGGCGCGGGTTCGTGACCGAGCGCCTCGATCACGCGACGGTTGGAGAACACGGTGTCGTAGGTCAGGTAGGGCAGAAACACCTTCATCAGCGACGCTGCCGCCGACACCCCGAACTTGCGCGGCGTCGACATGAGGGTCTCGACCGCCAGGCCGAAAGGCCGCTCGAGCCGCGGGGCAAAGAACGCTCGCGCGTTATGGCCTCCGCGACGCAACGCCCCGACGATATCGCCGTAGGTCAGCGAGTCCTCGCCCGACGACAGGTGATAGATGCCGTACTTGGGCTTGGGATCGAGGTGGATGCGCGCGATCGCCTCGCCGACATAGTTCGCCGGCACGATGTCGACCCGCCACTCGGGCCGCAACGGCAACACCCGCATGTACGCCAGCGCAGCGAACGCGCGGACCATGTCGAACTGGGTGGTGCCCGCAAAGCGGCTGTCGCCGAGCACGATGCTGGGCCGGAAGATGGTGCTGGGCACGTCGGGCAGCAGCTCATGCACCATGTGCTCGCAGAACTTCTTGGTGCGCGCATACGGATCGTAGTCGCTGCGATCCCACTCGATGGCCTCGTCCTCGCGCACCAGCTCGGCGCTGCGATGGCCGGCCACCGCGACCGTCGATACGTCCGAGAACCGCGTCAGGCCGTGAGCAGCATGGGCCTGCTGCGCGAGCTTGATCAGCGCGAGCGTGCCGCGCAGATTGACGTTGAAGCAGACCTTGTCGGACTTGCGGTTGAGCGAGGCGGCGCAGTGAATCACCGACGTCATCGTGTCGGCCAAGCGCGCGCGCGCGGCGGCCTCGATGCCGAGCTTGTCCGCGGTGAGATCGCCCAGATAGATGTCGAAGCGCGGCAGGTGACGGGCGAAACCGTCAAAGTCGAGGTGGAGCTGCATCGACTTCCACAGCCGTGTGCGGGCCTCGTCGATGGACTTGGCCCGGACCAGCACGGCGATCCGCGAGTCGGTCCGATTGAGCAGCTCGTTGGCGACGTACGAACCGACGTACCCGGTCACACCGGTCAGCAAAATGGTCATCTAGCCCCCAGAAAACGTGAGTGACTCGCGCGCAGTTTCCGGGGGCGCCAGCCGAGGAGGATCGAGCAGCCGGAACGGCGTCTTGGGTGCATAGGTCTCTTTGGGCTTGTCCTCGTACTCGGGGAAGCACCACCGGCGGACGCCCGGCATGTGCACGTCGAGCCAATAGGATCGCCACTCGATGTCCTCGGGTGCAAACCGGAACTCGGGTTCGAGGGCCGGATGGCGATCGATCGCCCGACACTCGAACACGCAGAAGTGTTCGTAGGTGAACGGCATGAACAGCTCGAGGACCTCCTCGATCTGCCGAAGCTTGCGAACCCCGGTCTCGGTGGTCTTGGACACATCGTCGGCCCACTCACGGACCTCGCTGGGGATCTTTTCAGGAAGTCCGTGCTTGAGGTAGCGCGACACCTGGCCCATCAGCTTGCGGATGTTGGTCACGTTGAGCACGTGCTCGGGATCCGCTGCCAGCGCATCCCACCGCGACAGGATCAGCCGCTCGAGCGCTCCGTTGCCGTGCTCGCGAAGGTGCCGGCGATGGCCCAGCGCCGAGAGCTCGGTCAAGCGATCGATCGGCAGGAAGTTCCGGTCGGACGAGCCGCACTGGTACACCGCGCTCGCCTCGCCGCGCAGCAGCGCACACGCCACGATCGACAGGGCCTTGCAGACGCTGTCGACCGGAATCACGTCGAGCGCATTACCGGCCGCGGCCGGCACGTGCCGAAACCACGTGCCCGCGAGATAGACCAGCGGGCCGGAGGTGTTGAAGCCCTCGTTCCACCCGGCGAACGGAAAGTCGATCGCACTTTCGACGATCGCGGGACGGAACGCAGCAAAGCGCACTCGGTCGGCACGGGCAGCCAGCAGCTGCTCGGCGAGCGCCTTGGTGTACGTGTACGTGTTGGGCCAGCCCAACACCTTGGCGCGATCGGTGCCGGCCTTCGCCATCATCTCGCGCAATCTTTTGCGCTTGAGCCGCGTGACCATGTCGGTCACCCGTTTGTAGTCGCCCTCGTGACCGCGTTCGGCCAGCCGGCGCACGACATCCTCGCGCAGCGTGGTCTCGGTCGCCGGATCGTCGTTCTCGGCCTCGACGGCGGCGATGATCTCGTGCAGCGTGCGCAGCTCGCCTTCGGCCGTGATCGGCGTGCCGTTCGGGGTCTGATCGGTGACGATCGTCTCGGGCACGAAGCCATCGCGGTGACCTGCGACGTAGCAGGTCGAAACGTGCAGCAGGCTGGCGTGGTCGCTGTTCTCGATGAAGTCACCGACGTTGACCGCACCGCCGACGTTGGACGCCAAGGCCTCGCGCACGTCGGGGTTGAAGTCGACCAAGCCGGCGCAGTTGAGGACCAGATCGACGTCTTGCAGCAGCCGCGCCTCGATGTCGGGGTCCATGCCGAGGTGGGGCTGCGAGACGTCGCCCGCCACGACCTCGACGCGCTGCGACATGAACTCGCTCATGCGCCCGTTGTGGGCCTCGTGCAGCGGCTTGAAGACGTGGCTCTCGTTGACGATCTTCTCGAAGCGCTCTTTGACGCCGCGGCCCTTGCCGCGCAGCAGGATGTAGATCCGGCCGATCTGCGGGATGTTGTGCAGCACCATCGCCAGCCACACCTTGCCGACGAAGCCCGAGGCTCCGGTCAGAAGGATGTGTTTGCCCGCGAGGGTCTCGCGGATCGACACCGGTAGCGGACCAGACGTGGTCATGCCTTGTAGTCCATCAGCGGCCAATCGGCCTCGCGTGCGGCCTTGCGCAGCGTGAAGTCGGGATTGACCGCGCACGGGTGACCCACGGCGGACAGCAGCAGCAGATCGGGGCCGTGCCCGGCATAGGCGAACGACCGGGCGAGGTCGATGTCGTGCTCGGCGGCGTACTGCGCCAGCCACTTGCCGCCCTCGTAGCCACCGATCACCGGATCCAACAGCTTGCCGGTGGCTTTGCCGCTGCGATACTCGAGGTGGTTGCACACCAGGTCGTCGACGTAGCGCCACTTTTCGCGCACTCGATCCATGATCTCGGCGATGCCTTCGGACAGCACGACGACGCGATGACCGTCGGCCTTGGCCCGGCGCATCAGCTCGATCCCGCTGTCGAGCACCTTCTCGGTGAGCACGTCGTCGACGTATTCCTCCGAGAGCACGACGATGCGATCCTCGGTCATGTCGCGGTAGCACAGGTGGGCCACGCGGTTGCCCAGCGTGCGATCGTTCTGGCCCAGCAGACCAAAGAGCGGAGCAGAGGCGAGGGCTTGGCCGAACCGCAGCGCACGCTCGCGCATGCCTGCACGCTGCCCGGCCATGAACATCGCGGCTTGCATGACGCCACTGGAGACCAGGACGCCCTCTGCACGGAAGAAGGCTGCGGTGGGCTTTGCACTCATCGTGACGGCGGGCGAGTGTACAAGCGGAGGGCGTGTCGACAACCCCCACACCATCGCGTGGGCACGCTCATCGCGGGTCGGGGAATGCGTCGACTCACGTGCGGGCACGAAGTGGCGTGCGCACGTGGTTGCACACCCGTGGATGGGCGCGGGCGGTTTGGGTCGTGGGCGCACGGCGCGCGACCGCATCTGCATTCAACGACGATTCCTGCACTGCACTCTCACCGTGCCCACAGCGTCGCCAGCGGAAGTTCGATCTCGCCAAACGGTGGTGCGCGAACGACCGCCATCCCCTCGAACGTATCGAGCAAGGTCCACACGCCGCCCTCCAGGGAGTAGACCTCGAGGATCTCGAGCGCCGGGTTCACAAGCCAGACATGCTTGACGCCTTCGCGGCGATAGATGCCCATCTTCGTCGTTCGATCGATGCGTTCGGTGCGATCCGAGAGCACCTCGCAGGCCCAGTCCGGTGCGATCGCCACGTGGCCCGGGGCATCGGGATCGAAGACCGACTCCGGCAGACGGTCCCGCCGCCATCCGGCGAGGTCAGGTACGATCTTGTCTGGCTTGGGGCCGAGGTGAATCTCGGGCTCGAGCAACAAGACCCAGCCACCCGGATCGCCGGGGTCATCGTCGAACGGTCCAAGTCGACGGAGCAACCGCGTCGCTGTGCGGGCGTGCCGCGGGCGCGGCCGTGGCATCGTGTGCAACTCGCCAGCGAGGATCTCGGCGACCTCGGTCTCGGGCGCAGCGTCAAAGGCCGCCTCGACGTCGGGATCGTTCGGGGCGTCCGGGGCCCGGGCGCTTCGTGCATGGGAAACCGCCACCACACGCAAGTTAGCACGCAATCACGGCGAGGGGACCGCAACAAGCTGTCCCACGCGACGCGCGAGGAATCCGACCACCGCGTGAACGAACGCGTCGCCGCAATCCTCGAGGTGGGCCGCATGATCGCCGCCCGGGATCACCACCCACGCACGGTCGGCCGCGGCGAGTCGCACGAAGAGCTTGGCTTGGTTTGCCACCGGCGCAAACGGATCGCCGGCGCCGTGGATCACCAGCGTCGGCACGTGCACGGCCGCAGGATCGAGCACACCGAACTGCTCCATCGCTCGCCAGTCGGCGCGGATCGGATCTGCGGCGAGTGCCGCTGCGATGAACGCATCGATGCTCGGGCGGTCGATCGACTGCTGCGTGATGAAGTCCGACGCGGCGGCTGCGGCTGTGTTCGGCTCGCGCTTGGGCTCGCGGACTGTGCTCCTGCTCCCGCCCGCGCGGCCGGGTCGATCGGGATCGCGGGGATAGCCGTACAACACCAACGCCGAGACCGCGGTGGCGTCACGTTGGGCGAGGAGCTGGGCGACCAGAGAACCGAGTGACCAGCCCAGCACGGCGGGTGGTGGGAGCGTCGGATGCTGCGCGCGGACGTGGGCGACGGCCGTGGCGAGATCTTTGGCCGCACGATCGGGGGTGTTCCAGCCGCTGGCATCGCGTGGCGTCGCGCCGTAGCCGCGGAGATCGAGCGCGTAGGTGGCGAAGCCGGCCTTCGCGAGCGCCGCCATCAGAGAGCGCGAGCGATCCCGACTTCGATCAGGGACCTCGAGATCGAAGTCAGGGACCGAGCTCCAGGTGCGGCCGTGGAGCAGGACGATCGATCCGATCGGCGCGGCCGGGAGGCGCGACCACAGGGTGAGCGCGTGGCCGTCGTCGGCGTGGATCGTGATCGAGACGCGCGGACCGATCTGTGGCTCGGCGGGCTGCGCGGGCACAGGCTGACCCGCGGGCGTTGGTGCTGACGCCGCGACTGGCGCGGACGGGACCGCAGGCGGCGCTCGCGGTGGTGCCCGCGGAGCAACCACCGTGCAGGCCACGAAGAGCAACGTCCCGAGGCTCAGCTGCAGGGTCAAGCGCACGCGGCGACAGCGTGCCGCATCACCCACCTCGCTGTCGACCATCAGACGCTCTTCTCGGCCACCCCCCGCGACCGCGCCTCCTCGGGCCGCGCAATCGTGCGAGACTCGTCGGATGCCTGGCTTCAATGGCATCGTCGGCGTCTGCATCCCGGAAGATCCGGGCACGTCGATCAGCGGCACCTCACCGCCAGACACTGGTGAGGTCGATTCGACGCCCCCGGATACGAGTGCAGACAACACCGGCATCACATCCGATTCTGGCACGACCACGCAGACATCGTCGGACGCCGAGTCGAGCACTGAGGGTCCGCCGTCGCCGTGCGGCAATGGTCGACTCGAAGACGGCGAGGTCTGCGACGACGGAAACACCGAGTCGGGCGACGGCTGCAATGCGGACTGTCAGCCGGGCGGACAGGAGATGTGGTCGGTCCACTTCGATGGTGGAGTGCAGCTCGAGGATTGGGGCCATCGCGTCACGACGGATGCGGACGACAACGTGATCGTCGTGGGCCTCGGATTCGACGTCGGCAACACTCAACGCGACGGCCTCGTCATCAAGTATGACGACGACGGCCAGGAGCTGTGGAGCGATCGCTACGAGGGCGGCGAGTCGCTCAGCACGGACTTCTTTTGGGGTGTCGCGACCACGCCGGATCAATCCGTCGTCGTGACCGGCAGCTCCACGACGGTCATGGGTCAGCAGCCGATGGTGCGTATGTACGACGCCGACGGCGGCGTCGTCTGGACCCATTTCGAGCCCAACGCGGGCGAGGGCTACGCGTATGACGTCGTGGTCGATTCGCTCGGCGACATCGTGGTCACCGGCTACGTGCACGACCCGGACACCTTCGCGCCACGCGCATGGCTAGCCAAGTTTGCCGTCGACGGCGATCTGATCTGGAATCTCCGACTCACGGTTCCGGTCGGCAATGGCGCAGTGGTGCTCGCCCGGGATTCGTCGGATGCGCTCGTCATGGCCGGTGGCGACGGATTGATCTGGCTCCGCAAGCTCGATGCCGATGGCGATGAGATCTGGACTTGGACCGACACTCCGGGGGGCAACTCGGGACTGCGCGGGGCCGCGGTTCGTCCCGACGACGACATCCTCGTCGCGGGCACGTACCTCGACAATCCCCTCAACGCGTACGTCGCCCGGCACCCGAGCACGGGTGACGATCCGTTGTGGTTCGATGGATGGATCGGCAACCTCGGTGGATCCGCGTTCGCGGGCGCGGTCGCGAGCGACAGCACGGGACGTCCAGTCGTCGCCGGCGGCCACTACGGCAACCCCGCCCAGGGCATCTACGTGCGCAAGTACGACGGCGACGGCGAGCCGGTGTGGTTGCACGAGATCGACGGCGAGCCCAACGGCTACGACTACGCGAACGGCGTCACCGTCGACACCCAGGACAACGTCATCGTCAGCGGGCGCCGACGCGGCGAGTTCGGGAACTATGACGTGTTCGTCCGCAAGCTGACGCCGTGAACGCGGGCCGCGGTCACTGCCACGGCACAGGACCCGCGGACGCGGGGGTCTCGTCGTCGCCGATGTCGTTGGTGTGGCCGTAGCCGAGTTGGCCGTACTCGTTGTCTCCCCAGCAGCGCAACGTGCCGTCGGTGAGTATGGCGCACGCATGATCTCCACCGATACTGACGGAGGCCACCGGGCCGCCGACGTCGACCGGTCCCGCTTGAAGCGGCGTCTCATCGTCGCCGATAGGTTCGAGATGCCCGAGGCCGAGCTCACCCCTCGAGTTTCGACCCCAACAGTAGAGCGTTGCGTCTTCGAGCACGGCACAAACCTCGAAAAAACCCGCGGCGATCTTGACGACGCGACCCGGTAACGCGATCGGCCCCATGCTCGCGGGCGTCTCGTCGTCGCCGACGGGCTCGCCGACGCCGTAGCCCGAGTGGTCTCCGCCCCAACATCGCAACGTGCCGTCATCGAGCAAGGCACAGCTCGGCGCACCGCAGGCGATTGCCTGCGCCACCCCGCCGACCTCGACGTCGGGCGCCCCAGAGGGCAGCTCGTCGTCTCCGATGTCGAACTCCGGCCCCGCGCCGTTGCCGTGTCCGATGCTCGACCAGCTACCCCACGTTCGGACGCGACCGTCGGGCGTCAGGACGCAAACACTCGCTAGGCTGGCGCGCACGACGGCGACCGGTGCCCCGACGCTGACGACGGGCCAGTCGGTGGGCAACTCCTCGTCGCCGATGCAACACTCGGGTCCACAATCGCAATCGCATGGGCAGGTGCCAGCGCCTTGCCCGAGCACGCCATGGATCCCCCAGCCCCAGCAGCGGACCTCCTGGGACTCGAGCAGTACGCAAGTCGGCGTCGATAGGCTCACGTCAATTGCGGCCGCCCCGAGCTCGACCGGGCCCGTCGGTGGTGCCTCGCGCCTCAGGGTGTCGGCGTAGCCCAGGTCGCCGAAGTGATTCGACCCCCAACACGTGACGGAGCCTCCGACGAGCACGGCGCAGTTGGCACCTAGCCCCGTCGACAGCCGTTCGACCGGCCCCTCCAGCTCGAGGGCCAAGGCTTCGGACGCCGGCTCGTCGTCGCCGATCTCCGTCCCCGCAGTGCGTCCCCAGCAGCGTACTGTCGACTCCTGCGTGACGACGCAGGTGTAGTCATCACCCAGCGAGACGAACCTCGGCGGGATCGATGGGTCTCCGGTCGTGGACGAATCGGCCGCCCCCGAACTGCCACTGACAGACGTCGCCGAGGCGTCGGTCTCGGGTGGCAGTGCCGCGCTGGTCCCGGTGACGCCGGTGGCTGACGACGCGTCGCCTGTCGCGCCCGAGTCCACGACCACGCGCGGCCCACAGGCCCCTGCGGTCAGAAGTCCGATGACGAGCCCGAGGCGCAGACAGTGCGTCACGGCGGAAGGTATCCAAGGCGGCCCGCGAGCAGCAGGTTGAGATTCCCGTTGTTTTGGCCGATGGGTGTGCGCGTGATGTGCACGAGCAGTGGATAGTTGGCGAAGGTCTGACGCGCCCGCACGCAGAAACCACGAACCAATCCCAACCCACTGCCGTCGACTGACACGCTGGCGCCTTCGCCGTCGATACTGAACCCTCCGCTGCCCTGCGCCTCGATCTCATAGACGAGGTTCTCGTCGAAGTCACCGGCCGTGAACGCCCCCACCCAGAGCCACTGGAACTGCGCCGGCCAGAGCACCACGTCGATCGATGTATCGGGCGTATCGGGCCCCAGGGTGATCGGGTCGAGCGGATCGGTGATCACGCAGTACGGGCCGGGGCAAGGGCGCCCGATCCCGCCGGCGACGAGTGTCATCTCGCTCCAGTTCAGGAACGCGTCGCCGAACTGCTCGGGCGCCATATCCGCCGACGACCCGGGGTCGGTGGTTGGGAGGAGGGGATCATTCGACGAGTGCGAACCGAACCCCGCGCTCCATCCGACCCAGTTGAAGTCCATCGGGAGGCCGAGCTCCTCAAGAACGATCCAATTGGGCCCCTGCTGGTCGACGGCCGCGAACAACGGACCACCCATCGGCGCCCCAACATGGCCCCGTGGGCGCCCGCGCGCGGACGCACCGATCTCGATCACACGGTGGTCACGCCGCCGAGTCCTCGAGCCCGCGCGCCCGGCCTGCAGATCCGCGTCGCGGCGAGCATCGCCGATACACGCCAACTCTGTCGCGGCGTGGCGTTGCTCGACGCCAAACAGCCCGCTTTGCCCGGCGCCCATGGACGGACGAAGAATCCCGGAGTCACCAAAGTCCCGCGACGCCGGCCCACAACCGCAACCCGCGCTTCTCGGCGTGTCGCGCTGCCAATGCTGATCGATCGGCGTGCTACCACCGCCGCGTCGCGGCGGGCGCTGTGAATCGCGATCTCCTGGTCGTGTCGTCATCGGCTCCTCCGTTTCCTGGTCTCACGTGTGACCAACGCGGCGCCGCCAAAAGACGATTCCGCAAGACGACATGAGAAGGCAGAGGGCTTCTGGATCCCGGCCGCACGCTGTGCACGCGCATCCCGCATCTCCGCCCCCAGTTTCGCTCGCCGATTGTCCGGTCGATCCTCCGACGTCGCATGCGTAGGCCGGCTGTTCATCGCCCGGAGGCCGGTCCAAGAGGCAGGCCTCCGGATTGACAACTGGCTCCGCGGGCCAATCCGGTGCGGTCAGAGCACATGATGCGGCGGAGTCCATAGGTTCCGTTCGCGAGCGACACGGAGCGCATGGCGAGGCGATCCAACCGGAAGTGTTTCCGGCGGTGTCCCGGATCCGGGCCTCGAAACACAGCACGTCCGGGTTAGGCAGCGATGAGGCCAGAAGACTGAAGGTCAAAACCGATTCCACCTCGAGCAATGGTATCGTTCGGGCCAAACCAGAGCCACCGTCTGCTGCGAGGCCCCCGCGAACATCGAGCAGCAGCGGCGCTGGCGAGTCGTCATTCGGATCAATCTCCGCGCGAACACGGACGTAGACCGCGGTGTCGCCGTTCTGGCACACCTCTGCACAGACCGCAGGATCCCCCCCATTCCAGCGATGTACATCGTAAGCAACTTCGCCCACGCGGTGATCAATCTGGAGGTCTTCCCCTTGCAGGTCAAACTCCAGATCGATGGAACACTCGTCGTCTAGACAAAGCGCGCCGGAGATGCTGAGTTGCCCGGACTCGGGCGTTCCGGCCAGCGCCACAACGATGCCATACTCGGATCCATCCGCTGCGTTGACCGTCTCTATTACCTCCAGCAATGCCTGAGTTCCGTCGAGCACCGCCGTAGCATCGACTATGGAAAGCCCCTGACCCTGAAGGAGCATGCTCGCATTCTTCGGTAGTGCGCAGCCCGGAGTCGGTAGTGAACTGTCATATTTGGATAGCGTTGAGCACGCCGATGCCGGGCCCGAGTTGAAAAACAACACCGCGGCGGTCACCGACAGAGGCGCGATTCCTAGCACTTGAATGGTTCTAGGGCCGCCAGTTGTATGCACTCGTCCTCGCTCCTGCATTCTCCGTTGACCGACGCGCAAAATGCGGCCTGCGCGTGGCCTGGCCCCGCGCGGTGCACGAGTTCATGGACGAGCAGCGATGCGAGCGCCTGTGAACTTGCGGTGTCCAGGGTGTCTAGGCAAACCCCAATCTCACCGTTCCACGCCCA
This sequence comes from Deltaproteobacteria bacterium, assembly GCA_947492135.1. GTDB lineage: Bacteria > Myxococcota_A > Polyangia > Nannocystales > Nannocystaceae > Xiheibacterium. Next base: position 22,096 of record CANLQR010000068.1, read on the forward strand.
CGCGTCGAATGTGTCGCAGAATAGTCCTTCTGCGGCGTCCTCCAGAGACTCCGCGACGCCAGCACGGATAGTCAGTGTATTGTACGGCCCCTGAGCGCTCATGATGAGGACGACCCGATGGAGGCTGAGTGATCCCCTCATTCTGTAAGTGTGCGAGATGATTCCGTTTGCTGATGGGAATTTTTCGCGCGTGTCCGAGCTTGAAGCGGGCATGAAGCGGAAGCAGTCTCGTCTCATCGCGATGCTCACCACCGGCGACGCTGGCTCGAA